>PAQH01000006.1 GCA_002709225.1 Planctomycetaceae bacterium | reverse complement strand
GGATTTGCTCGATCACGCTCCCGTGCACCAGCGTGAGCCGCTCTTTGCGCCCTTGGTGCAGATAACTGAGTTCGTCCTGGTCCAGACCCATCTGGTGCAATATCGTCGTGTGGATATCGCGAAAGTGGTAACGATCCTCGATGGCGCGCAGGCCAATCGCGTCAGTGGCGCCGACGGCCTGCCCACCCTGTACACCCCCGCCAGCCATCCACATACTGAAACCGACATTGTGGTGATCACGTCCCTTGCCGCCCTGTGCTTCCGGAGATCGCCCAAACTCACCGCCCCACAACACTAAGGTCGTATCCAGTAATCCACGTCGTTTTAGGTCGGTCAACAGTCCAGCTACGGGTTGATCGGTTTCCCCAGCCATTCTGATATGATTTTCCTCGATGTCGCTATGGGCATCCCACTGTAGATTCCCTCCACCTCCACCTGACACGACGACCGTGAAACGAACCCCCCGTTCAACCATCCTGCGCGCCAGCAAACAGCGACGACCATAATCGTCTGTCGGCTGCTGTCCAACCCCATACAAATCGAGTGTGTCCTGCGTCTCGTGTGCGAGATCAAACACTTCCGGAGCCTCGGTCTGCATTTTAAAGGCGAGTTCGAAAGCGGCGATGCGAGCCCGCAGCTCGTCGTCACCCGGATCCAGGTTCATTCGATTCAAATTGCGGATCAAATCAATCGTCTTGCGCCGCTGCGCTAAAGATGTCCCCGCCGGCATATCCAGGTTACGAACCGGCGTTTTGCCCGGACGCAACATGGTTGGCTGGTACGGCGATGGCAAGAAGCCATTGTCATACATGGGCAACCCAGCCGGTAACGCACCATCCGGATCTGGCAGCACCAGGTAGGCCGGAAGCGAGTCACTCTCCGTCCCCAAACCATAGGTAACCCAGGAACCCATACTGGGAAAGCCCGGTACCGTGCGGCCACTGAATAACTCGTATTGAGCCGCCGAGTGAACTACCTTGTCACCGTAACAAGAGCGGATGACTGCGATGTCGTCCATACAGCGGGCGGTGTGTGGAAACAAATCGGAAATCGGGATACCGGATTCCCCACCACGGAGAAACTTCCTCTGCACGCCCAACAGCTTCGCACCGGGCTTGATCTGCTGGTACTTGGCGGCGGCAAATTCCGCGGGACGTGGCTGCCCCGCCAACTTGTTGAGCAAGGGTTTGGGATCAAATGTCTCCAGGTGACTCGGACCGCCCGCCATGAACAAGAAAATCACCGAGTTTGCCCGTGCCTGAAAGTGGGAAGGCCGCGGAGCGAGCGGCCCCGATTCCGACGCTCCTGCGGCGGATTGGCGCAGCAAGGCTGTCAGTGCCATGGCTCCAAAACCGCAAAAGGTATCTGTCAAGAATGCCCGCCGCTCGGCGATTCTCGAAGTTCGGGAAACTGGTAACAGGTTGTTCATCCCTTGTTTCCGGTCGGGCCGTTGAAGCATACCACCAAAACTACAAAACGGGGAACTATCAAGCCAGTAACTCATAACGGACCTGCCCAGTCCCGGCTACAGGCATCGGTTGTCCAACTTGATTCGGTATCGTCGTGTGTGCATCGATACCCAATAGATGGAGAATTGTTGCCAGAATATCTTTCGGCGAAACACCATGTTCGAGCACATCGCCTCCGAGAGAGTCGCTGCGTCCGATTACCTCACCTTTTCGAACTCCCCCCCCGGCCATTGCGATAGAATAAACGCGCGACCAATGATCACGGCCCGCATTACTGTTAAATCGAGGAGTCCGGCCGTGTTCGCTCATCCACACCACAAGCGTCTCATCAAGCATGCCACGCTGTTCCAGATCCATGATCAAACCAGAAAACGCCGCATCAAAACCCGGCAGCAGCCAGCCTTTGAGCCGATGATTCTGGTTCCAATGCGTATCCCAATCGGTATTCAAATAGGCATACTCGTCCCAAAACACCGTAACAAACTTGCCACCCGCCTCGATCAGACGCCTCGCCACCAGGCAGGATTGCCCAAACAACGTCATTCCAAAACTCTCACGTGTTCGGGCTGACTCTTGCTGTACATCCAGGGCACGGTTGATCTGAGGAGAGGCCAGTAGGGAATAGGCCATGCGGCGAAAGCGGTCCAAATTGCGTGTTGCAGGTTGGTCCTCAAGCGCCCGTCTGGCTGCGGAAAACTGCTCCAATAGCGTTCGCCGCCGGAGGTGGCGATCCAACGTGACTTGCCGAGCAAGCTGAACGCCGCGCAACGAAAACCGCGCATCCGGACTGATCCCAGCATAGGGGTCCAGAACCTGGTGCTTCGTACCATAGGGCCGCTGCTTAACGATCTCGCGCACGCCTTTTTCAGTAAAGTCCGTGAGCACGGGATCATAAGCCTTCCCCAGGAATGCCGCATACGGGCCGGCCTCTACTGAAGCAGCTTCACCGCCGCGCGAGTTCATTTTCCAGGGCAAGGCAATATTGCGAGGAATCCCGACTGGTGCCTGCCGGCGCTCTTCCACATAGTCCACGATCGAGCCGATGTATGGCCAGTGTCGAGGATCCCGCGGACGGGTTTCGAGTTCGGGTGTGTAATCGGGAATCCCACTGGTCACATAGGCCGTACAATGAAGTGGATAAGGATGGGTCATTGAACGGATTACCGTTAAACGATCCATCACTCTGGAAATTTGCGGCAACCCATCGCAAATCTGGACGCCCGGCACACTTGTGGACGTCGGTTTGTAAACACCACGCACCTCTTCCGGCGCATCCGGTTTGGGATCAAACGTCTCGTGCTGCGGTGGTGAACCATAGGGCAACAACAAGATACAAGACTTGGCTTTACCAAAACCGGGCAGAGAAGAAGACGCTTGCAAGCGACGCAGGTTGAGATAATCCTGCAACCTCACACCGAGCATGCCCAAGCCACCAATCTGCAACCAGTCACGGCGCGTCATGCCACCGCAAAGTCGCCGCTGTGACCCCAAGATCTCGATCATGCCAGCCCTATCTTCTTGCAAAGCACTTGTAGCAGCGAACATCGCCGTAAAACCACAGCCGTTCCCTGCCAGACTACGCCGGTCTCGTTATCCCACGTCACCATCGCCTACTAGCCAGCAAAACGACCATTTGCCCAGACCACGCTTGCCGACAGATCCGGCCGACCGTTGAGAAATTCATGCCCAGCGCACGTTATCGAGCCGACGACGGGCAGACCTCTAGTTTAAGATATTCACGCCTCGGGAGCCAGTAAAACAGGGGCCGAAGTGACGCTCCACAGACGGCATGTCGCGGGTCAGCCAGACGCCTGACCAGAGCCGCGAGTCAGCTTTCTGGCAATTTGCCGACCAGCATCGATGCGTTGTGGCCACCGAAGCCGAAACTATTGCTCATGGCCTTGGACAATGTCCGCTGTTTTGACTCATTGGGCGTGTAGTCAAGATCACAGTCGGGGTCAGGGGTATCCAGATTCATCGTCATCGGCACGACATTGTTCTGGAGCGCCTTGATCGTCACGATCAACTCAACCGCGCCACTGGCCCCCAATGAATGGCCTAATTGACTCTTCGTACTCGACAGGGCGAGCTGGTACGCATGCTCACCATACACCTTCTTGACAGCGAGCGTCTCCGCCTTGTCTCCCAGCGGTGTCGAAGTTCCATGTGTGTTGATGTAGTCAACCTCTTCCGGATTCATTTGTGCATCACGTAATGCATCATTCATCGCGCGTGATGCGCCGGCTCCATCGATCGATGGTTGGGTGATGTGACCCGCATCGCAAGTCGAACCGTAACCGAGTACCTCAGTATATATCTGAGCACCCCGGTTAAGGGCATGATCAAGTTCCTCAAAGACCAATAAACCGGCTGCTTCGCTGAATACAAATCCGTCACGATTCTTGTCAAATGGTCGACTGGCACCGGCGGGATCATCATTCCGCATCGAAAGGGCTCGACAATTCTGAAAGGCGGCGAGTGCTACCTGGGTGAATGCCGCTTCACTCCCACCAGTAACAACAACATCACACTGACCGTGTCGGATAGTCCTCAACGCATCACCCATCGCGTTGGTCGCACTGGCGCAGGCGGTCGCGACGGCATAGCAAGTTCCGCGCAAACCGTATTGGATCGCCAGATTGCCACTGGCAGCATTAATCATCATCTTGGGGACCGTAAAAGCAGAAACCCGATCAGGACCCCGGGCGCGCAGGCGACCAACCTGATCCTGCATCTCATTCAAGCCACCAATGCCAGAACCGAGAATAACACCGCAACGATAGGTATCTTCCTGGCTGAAATCCAAACCGGAATCTTCGATAGCGGATGCACCGGCTACCATCGCAAACTGAGAGAATCGATCGATCCGCTTGGCATCCTTGGCTGCCAGCAAAACGCTTGGATCCCAATCATGGATGTCTCCACCAATCTTGACTTTAAAGTCAGACACATCAAACAGCTTGATATGGTGGATTCCACTTTCACCAGCGCAGACTCGCTGCCAGAGGTCTTCGACCTCGTTGCTCAGCGAACTGATGACACCCATGCCGGTTACGACAACCCGTCGGTTCATAAGACCACGCGACTGATCTATGAGTTCTGCTGAGATTCAATGAACTCGGTAGCTTGACCGACGGTCTGGATTTTTTCGGACATATCGTCAGGAATCTCGATACCGAATTCCTCTTCGAGTTCCATTACGAGCTCGACGGTATCCAAGGAATCTGCCCCAAGATCATCCACAAAGTGAGTAGTCGCAGTCACCTTTGCCTTATCGACACCTAACTGCTCCGCCACGATTTCAATGACACGTTCCGAGCATGACGACACCGGCACGCCCTCCTATCTGAATGAACGGCCCGTTCAGCGAGAAGAGGGGCCCCTTGCAGTTTGTCGTTACACCAACAGTCCGACCTTCCGTCCGCAAACTTAACAGAATAGGGGAACTCCGCTAGTCCGGTCAAGACAGGGCGCAGGGAATTCGCTGATTGCGTTCATCAACGACTAGCCCGTCATGCCTCCGTCAACCGTCAAGACCTGACCGGTGATATACGATGCAGCGGGGCTCGCCAGGAACAGCACACAAGCAGCAACATCCTCAGGGGTTCCCAGTCGCTTGGCAGGAATCCGCTTACGGACTTCCGCCAAGACCGTTTCTCCCAGCGCTTGACTCATTTCGCTTTCAATAAACCCAGGACAAATCGCGTTGATCGTAACTTTCCGGCCAGCCAGCTCACGGCTGAGGCTACGAGTCATACCAATCATCCCCGCCTTGGACGCGGAGTAATTTGTCTGGCCCGGGTTCCCAATCAACCCGGAGACACTGGAGATGTTGATGATTCGACCGGAGCGTTGTCGCATCATCAACCGAGAGGCCGCTCGACTGAAGTAAAACGTCCCGGTGAGGTTAGTGTTGATCACATCAAGCCATTCCTCATCACTCATGCGGGGCAATAACGTATCGCGTGTAATCCCGGCATTATTGACCATAATATCAAGGCGCCCCCACTCTTCGTTGACCCCATCCACCAACTGGTCGATCCCGCTCCGATCCTGCACATCACAGGCAATGGCTTTCGCCTGTCCGCCGGCCGTCTCAATCGCGGCCACCGTTTCCTGAAGCTTGTCGACGTTCCGTGCGACACAGGCAACCTGCGCACCACACCGTGCCAGCTCAACGGCCATCGACCGCCCTAATCCCTGGGAAGCCCCAGTGACAATCGCCACTTGGCTGGACAGATCGACAATGAGTCCGCAGGCACTCTCAGTTGACATCATCACCCCCCAAAATTCAGCAAGACACACTAGAACACTCAATCTTGCGATCGAGACGCCTCAATAGCCCACGCAACACGCGCCCGGGTCCCAATTCATGAAAGTGAGTGCAACCATCGCTAATCAAGCGCCGCATCGACTCTTCCCAAAGGACGGGAGAGACAACTTGCCGGATCAACAATTCGCGGAGCACTTCCGGATCATCATGCGATTGGGCATCCACATTACAAATCACTGGAATGCGTGGAGGGTTGAGCGTCACCGCAGCGAGCGCCGTAGTCAAACGTTCCACCGCGGACTGCATAATCGAAGTATGAAACGCGCCAGCCACTGCCAACGGAATTGCTTTCATGGCACCAAACTCCGCTGCCAATTCCGCGACACGTTCACAGGAAGCGCGATCGCCAGACACCGCGATGTTCCCCGGACAGAGCAAATTCGCAATCTCCAAGATGCCGCCGTCACCGCGGGCTGCGTCACATAGTTTTTCCACTTCATCAGCTGCCAGGCCCAGGACACTGACCATACCACTGGGAACGGCGTCAGCAGCAGCTTGCATTGCCGCCCCACGCTGCTGAACCACTGCCAACGCGTCCTCGAATTCCATCACACCGGCGAACACCAACGCGGTGTATTCACCCAAGCTCAAACCTGCCGCAGCCTGACAGCCCGCAATCAAGTCCATCGAGTCCTGACGCAGCTGTTCCACCACGGCCAAACTGCAGACAAATAACGCGGGTTGACTGATGACTGTGGAGTCCAGTTTTTCAGCCGGTCCCTCAAAACAAACTTCCGCCAAGTCATATCCTAATACCGCGGCAGCGCGGTCAAACAGGGCGGCAGCCTCGGGGCACGAGTCGACGATAACTCGGCCCATACCGACTGATTGAGCGCCCTGACCTGGAAAGAGAAATGCGTGTCCGGTCAACTACATGCCTCGCAGAAATGAAGAGGGAAACCAACACCTCACAGGCCTGTCCGTCTCAGCGGCGCCCCAATTGACCCAACACTCACGCGTCTCAAATCACCGACAGCACTCAGCTCTGCGCGGTGTCACTCAGTCATCAGTCATGTCGACAACAGTACGACCGTTGAACTGACCGCCATAGTAGCCACAAACAGGGCACACGACATGGGTCGGGATCGCTGTACGACACTGCGGACAGTTGGTTAGCTGCTCGATGTAGTTACCACCCTTACGTACTACGTGGCGGAGCCCGTTGGCACCGTGAGAACGACGTTTGCCGGTCCTGGAATTGGAGTGTTTTCGCTTTGGAACGGCCATGACATGCGCCCGCTGGGGAGAAAAAACAGACTAAGTGACGGTCTCGATTTGAGAACGCCTCATGGTAAAGTTCCAGCATCTTCACTGTCAACCGGCGTTGCCGAATCGTCGGGGAGATTTCCACACCAGGCAGCAACACAACAACATCCACCACGCTCATTCGGCCGCCTGCACCTGAAATAGCTCGATGACCCGCGACGGCATGCCGATCGGTACCGGCCGCAACAGCTCCTGCTGGCGCACTAGCTCGTCATGGACCAGGGGCCGGGTGATAAACTCGGAATACCCATAATTACCCGGCGCGCGATAACGCTCTAGTTCTCCCCAGTGCACTAGCACGTAGGCCACCCCGGCAGCCCGCAAGGCTGCCACACGTTCCGCACGCGACTTGCCCGCCAACAGTTGCTCGAAACGGCAACTGTCAAAACAGGTGTTGTAGAGCACTGGAAAATTGGCCTGGAATACACGGGCCTCGCCAACCAGCAGCACGCGCTGGCTCCGTTGAATATTCCGCTGCAAGTACCGAAACGCACTCCAACGGGGGGTTGGGCCTGCGAGTGGCAATACCTCTCCCTGCCGTAATTTCTCTAGCGAGACGAGGACGCGAGTATCCCCAATTAAGCCAGAGGTAATCCACGGCAGCGCCCAGAGTAGACCAGACAGCACGACTAGCCGCACCAACCAGCGTCCGGTGGCACGCTGCAGGAAGCTGGCTCCCAACCCCGCCAGCCAAGCTAGCAGCGGCAGCAAGGGAACCCAGAAGCGTTCAATACGGTGCGTGAATAGCCACCAGCAAGTAAGGTAGATCGCTACGAACGCCAGCAACGGAAAAATCCCTCGGTGACGCCATGCGGCCCAAACCGCCAGCATGGCAAAGGGCACCAGAATCGGCCCCTGCCACCGACTTTTCCACACCAAACCACTCACCGCGCGCTGCAGCTCGTCGACGGAAACCGCTCTGGTTGCATGGGCGCGCCGCCACCGCAGGTCGCTCTGCGCCGCCCGTTCACGACCCGCCCAGACCGTTCCCATCAATGGATATACTGGGTTTTCAGCCAACAGCCAGTTCTTGATCAGCCAGGGCCCCACAAAGACGCTGGCTGCCGCCAGAAACAGGGCAAACGGCTTCCAGGCAATCCGCCGTTGCGAACACAACACCCAGACAGCCAGAGGCACAATCACCAGTAGCAGGGCCGGGTATTTACAGGCGGCCGCGATTCCTGCCATAGCGCCAGCGAGGAGCAGATGGGCAAGCCGGCCTTTAGCCCGTAGACGAGGCGCACCGGCGGGCCGCCCTTCTGCCGGATTCCCTAGCAGGACCTGCACACCTGACCAGAGCAGCGCGGCATACAGCGCCAAAGTCAGGTAACACCCCCAGACAATCTCAACGAGGCCCGCCATTGACACATAGGCAACCCAAGGTGTCGTGACGAATGCGAGCGCCGCCAGAATCCCCGCCTCGGTGGAGGCAAAACGACGCCCCGCAGCAATCAAGGCCAGTACCGTCAACAACGCGTAAACCGCTAAAACCACTTTGCCCACCAAAGCCCCCCACCACCAGCTCAGACTTCCTGGCATCAGTGCCATGCCCAGCACAGCGTGCAACTCGGCACCCATTGGCATATTGCCGTAAGCATTGTGCGGTAGAAAATCGATACGCCCCTGCTGAAACCACTCCTTAGGAACCTGGAGGTGGTACTCAGAAACATCGAATTCCCAGGGCGGGAGCGTGGCTCCAAGCAAAATGAAGACCACAAAGGGTACCGCCAGCCAGCCGAGGGAAAATCGCGGTCGGAAACGCCATCTGCGTCTTTCTGTCTGCGGCCGTGTTTGCCATCCGCGCACAGCACCTACCGTGGTCCAGGCCAGCGGAACCACGATAGCGAACCAGAAAATCCAGCGTTGCTGCAGGCCCCCTGCGACTCCGACTACAAACGTAAAGAGTGAGAAAAGGCCTAATCCGAGCGCCGTAGCGAAGACCGTCTGCTCAAGCGGAGAAAAACCGCAATTATCTCGAGCTCGGCGCAGCAGCCATTGCCCGAGGCAACGGGCAGAGACGACCACCAGGCCGGCAACCAGTAGCACCTCCAAGCGATGCAGCATCCCAAAGTGATCCAAATCACCGTCGCACCACCCAGCAATCGTTTCTAGCGGGTTTGTCAACAAGAGCAACTGCACATCAAATCGCGTCAGACCGGTCTCGTCAGCAACAGCGGAGGGAAACACTTCCGCCGACACAAACAACCAGCCGTAAGAGAAAAAAGCCAGCAAGAACCCGGCCGTCGCCAGCAGTGCTGCTGGGCGGCCGAACCGACGTGCCCCCCCCACTGGCGAGGCCACCGGTCGCTCGCGTCGATGTAAAGCGGAATGGATCACTGTAAAAAAGCCTGACGTCCACGTTTGCCTGAGCTATGATTCAACAAGACGCTGCAACCTCGCTAATCCTAGCTGAACGGTTTCTACCCATTGTGCGGTTTGCAGCGACTCCGAAAACATCAACCCTGGGAAATATCACGCCCTCAGTGAGCCTCATTTGCCATGTCTACTTCCGATCGTCTGGCAGGAATTTTTACACCCAACATCGTTCCCCTCGACGACCGGGGAGAAATCAACGAACCCGAATTGCGCAAGTATGTTGACTGGCTCATCGAACGCGGTGTGCACGGACTTTACCCGAATGGCTCGACCGGCGAGTTTGTACGTTTCACCGCCGAGGAGCGTCAACGGATCATCGCAATCGTGGCGGACCAGACGGCCGGCCGCGTGCCGATTCTGGCCGGTGCAGCGGAAGCAAATACGCGTGAGACCATTCGCGCATGCGAAACCTACCATGATCTCGGCGTCCGCGCCGTCGCGATCGTCTCCCCCTTCTATTATCGGCTGAGTGCACCGGGCGTATACGCCTACTTCAAGGAAATTGCCGACAACTCGCCGATCGACGTCACCCTCTACAATATTCCTATGTTCGCATCACCCATTGACGTCGCCACCGTACAACGGCTGGCGGATGAATGTCCGCGCGTGGCCGCCATCAAGGATTCTTCTGGGGATCTGCCGCACATGATGCGGATGATCGCCGCGGTACGGCCCAACCATCCCGATTTCGCCTTCCTCACCGGATGGGATGCGGCCTTGATGCCCATGCTGCTCATCGGCTGTGACGGCGGCACCAATGCCGCTAGTGGAGTTGTGCCTGAAATCACTCGCAAACTCTACGACTTTACACTAGGTGGGCAATTGGACAGAGCCCGCGACCTACAATATCGCCTGTTGATCTTGTTCGATGCCATGATCAACAACTCTGAGTTTCCAGAAGGATTTCGCGCCGCGCTGCGATTGCGCGGCATTGAAACTGGCGCAGGCAGGCAACCCCAGTCCGCTGGCCAAGAAGCGGATCTGGACAAACTCAGTGATCAATTGCAGTGTCTGCTCGCGGCCGAAGGCTTCACCGGTGAACCGGTCGGAGGGTGTCCCGTCGGCGAACCTAAAGAACAAGACGAGATCACTCGGATTGTTCACAATGTTGTGCAAGAACTGAAACGTCGGGGAATCAACTGACAGACCACCGGTCCGCCGCGGGCAGCCTCACACTAACGCTGAAACCAGGTCTATCCAACAGTTTTTTCCCGGGCTCCATCAAGCCGCGTCCACGCGCCGCCCAAACGCGGCCAGCGCGCCGATCAACAGCAGACTCCCCACCGGCAACGTGAGCCAAACACTGAAACCAAACCCAACCGGTATGGTTCCGCAAAGGATGGATATTGCGGCGACCAATAACGCGTAGGGCAGTTGGGTTCGCACGTGCTCAACGTGATGGCAACCACTGGCCTGCGATGACAAAACGGTCGTATCGGATATGGGCGAGCAGTGGTCACCAAAAATAGCGCCCGCCAAGACACTCCCCACGGCAGCAATCAGTAGGGGATGTTCCGCATCAGCCAGACCCTGATCCGTGAGCATTTTGAAAGTGACTCCGATTACGATCGGCATCAAGATCAACATCGTTCCCCAACTCGTGCCCGTCGAGAAAGCCACCAGTGAAGCGATTACGAAAACCGCTGTGGGAATCCAGCGCAGATCCAGCGCGCCTTCTAACAGGTTGCCCAGAAACACCGCTGTTCCCAGGTGCTTTTCGTCGGTAATTTCAGACACCGCCCAGGCCAACCAAAGGATCGACAACGCGGGAAAGACCACTCGGGCACCCTGCGTCGCCGCTTGACGGATTTCCACCGCCGTGAGTAGACGCTGGCCCCAAGCCAAGCCACATGCCACGATCAACCCACTCAAGGACCCGTAAACCAGGGACAAATACGAATCACCGTTGCCAATCAGATGCAACAATCGGTACGCACCCTCCTTACCATCCCCGAGTTCGCTGCGCCCCGTCAGCACCAGCAAACCGACCACAACCACGATGGTCACAACCACGGGTATCACAGCGTTCAACCAGCGTAAAGGCTTTCCCGAATCCGGTCCTGCAAGTAAATCCGGGCCGTCTTGCGGCTCAGAGACGCCCGACACGACTCCCGCAAACGCCCGCCGTTCCGCAGCCAACATAGGTCCAAAATCGCGTCCCAACAATGCCACCAATGGCACCATTAACAACGACCACAAAACATAAAAGCGATAGGGAATCGTCTGCACGAAATACGACAAGCCGTCGACGGAAACACCGCCGGAAAGCTGCCGAAATCCCTCTTCGATGTAGCCGATTTCGCCGGCCACCCAGGTTGAAATAAGCGCCAATCCAGAGACCGGCGCAGCGGTCGAATCAACTAGATAAGCCAGCTTTTCACGTGAAATTCTGAGACGATCCGTGAGCGGTCGCATCGTATTTCCCAGCAACAGGGAATTCGCGTAATCATCGATAAAAACCAGCAGCCCCAGCAGCCATGTCAGAAACTGGCCGCCGCGGCGATTCCGAGCCAAGGGAGCAAGCAGGGTCACGACGCCATGCATTCCACCGGAGCGGTGTACGACCCCGATCATCGCACCCATCAGCAGCGTAAACGTAAACACGCGCAGATGCTGTTCATCGGCGAGGCTCTTCCAGAGGTGTGCTTCAAGTGCTCGGCTGGTCGCCAACACGGGGTTGCCACCCGCCAGAATCAATGCTCCGGCGAAAACACCTACAGCCAGGGCAACGACAATCCGCCGCGTGAGCATTGCCAGTGCAATGGCAAGCAGAGGCGGCACCAGGCTCCAGATCCCATACGTCATGCCAAGCCTCCCTCAGTTTCCAACGGAACCCCAGACATCACTCCGTTTCGTGTGAGACCGCCAGAGTCTAACTGGCCTGTTGTAGAGGCTCCGTCTCAGACCGGAGCGGCAACCATATACGAAACGTAGCGCCTGAAGCCGCATCACTGTCGAGCTGAATCAAGCCGCCGTGTTCATGAATCACACGCCATGCTTTGCACAACCCCAAACCTAAACCTCGTCCGGCCTCACGCCCGGAGAAGTACGGGTCAAATAAATGCTGCCGGATATCAGGCGCGACGCCCGGGCCGTCATCCGCGATCGTGATACAAACCTGGTCAGTTTGTCCTCCTGGCAGGGGCCACCCTTCCGCCGCCGGCAATGCCTGACCTTCCACTGTAACCTCGCCACCATGAACCAATGCTTCCAAGGCGTTACGACAAATAGACGATAGAGCAACAGCCAGGTGGTCAGCATCAACCTGAATCGTCGGCAACGGGCCGTTGCCAGCCGTGCGCAATTCTGTTCCCTGCTGCTGTGCGGCGTCAGACAAATCGGCCAGCACTTGTTCCAAGAGCGCTCCCAAATCGACTTCTTGGATTCGGAGTGCCGGAGGTCTGGCAAACAGCATCAAATCCGAAATCATCTCGTGGGCCCGGTAGGCTTGCGTATTGATCGACGCCAGGCGACGACAACGTTCCGGGTCATCTTCGTCACGCAACAATGTCTGCGCACGAGACGAGATGTTCGCGAGCGGATTGTTCAACTCGTGACTGGCACCGTAAGCAAATTCCTTTAATGCCGCGACTTTTTCCTCACGCAACACCGTCGTGAAATCCTGTTCCAGCTGTTTCAGACGAGCCAATTTGTCCGTCAAGAAGCGCAGACGCTCCACTGCCTCAATCTGTTCGGCCCCTCCGACCTTCTGCCAGGCGGTCACAGCGATCGATTTAGCCGCCACCCGCTTCCGCTTGCGCAACTGATTCTGCCGCACCGCCTCGCCCACGATGCCAGCGATTGGATCCGAACTCCTGTCTGAATGCACAGCCCGAATTTGCCGTACCAGCCAGCGCGGCAAACAACTGCGCTGGCCTCCACGCGTTGTGACGGTCACCCGCGGACCACTATTGGATAACCAAGCCGGTGCGTTCAATAACAGAGCCAGCAACCGGCACCGTGCTTGATCTTGCCGGCCCAGTGTCGGCGAAATCTTCGAGGCTGCCGTCACCTGAGCTGCCAGATTCAAAGACTCGTGCGCCAGTTTCGACCAAACCTGGTTCTTTTCGGTCAAACGTTGCGAGGTAGCAACTGCGCCCGAAGACACTCCGTCTGGAGACACTGCGAATGCACACTCCGACAACCAAACCGCCACATCCCCCAACCCCGGGGTCGGGGCGTCGGGCATCTGGCACACCGCCCACAGAGTCAGAGCAGGATCACCCTCCAACGCGTCCTGAAACAGAGCGCGCCGACGCTCTAAACTCCCCGTGAGCAGTCCGGCGACCATTCGCTCGACCGTGGGAGGAATCAATGGAAAAGACCATTGATGCGCATTATGTGACAGCGATAGTAGCTGCTGCAACGCCACCACCTTCGTCCCCGATAACACCCAGCGACAGCCCGTCCTGTCCAGGCGGGCACGGCTCACCGAAATGGGTCCCTCGTGCAGAGACCCGCTGAAACAGCGGAACACCGGAAGTAGTGCGGCGTCTGCACCACAATCAGCCGGCTACCAGGCGGTCGATTTCAAGCTGGTCGCAGGCGCAGTCAAGTAAACTATCCACAGTAAACGGCTTCTGCAGAAACTCGTTTGCACCAGCGACTTTCAGATCCTCGATCTTGTCCTGTTCGACCATACCTGAAATACAAATGACTCGCACTTTTTCGAGACTTTTGTCGCTCCGGATCTTCTGGCAGACTTCTTTCCCATTGATATCCGGCAGCATCACATCCAGGACGACCAGATCGGGACGAAACTCCCTCACCGTCATACCTGCGTCAAAGCCGTTGTTGGCAGTACGGATGTCAAATCGTTTATCGCGTTCAAAAACGTCAACCAGCAATTCAACCAGCTCCTCGTCGTCGTCGACGATGAGCACCTTCCGCTTACCACTTTCCAGAGCATCCGTCGGGATGCCGTTTTCCTGCATAAACTGAAACAGCAGGTCGCGAGGAATGCGGCGGAACCGGCTGCCGGGTACCCGAAACCCCTTCAAAGTTCCATTGTCAAAGCAGCGAATGATCGTCTGCTGACTCACTTTGCAAACCTTGGCAGCCTCTCCGGTCGTGAAAACCGTCTTTGTCGTCATGGCAAGACACCATCCTTCCTGACTGATGGTTGGACTAACCTGAGCGCCTTGGAATCACATCCTGTGAATTCNGNCCAAGACTCCCAAACCTCCGTGATGCGCCACGTTGTCGTTAGCCCTTAGTCCGATGCAGAAAACAAACTTCCTCGAATTGTGTAAACCAACAGTTTACTGACTCTACCTAATCGCGGCGGCAATCGATGTTCTAACCAAATTACCGATCTTACCGGACGCCGGGGATTATACCCATCCTGTCCGATGCGTCAAGATTATCAAATCCCTACAGATCTCCCTGACATCCGGACCTCAGGCATCTTTCCCGCATAATCGCGCACGGTTTACCCTCTCGCGGCGGCAGTCGGGCCTTTCAACCTCGGTCGCGGCTGCGCCGGCGCCCCTCAAGATGAGCCAGCAAGAGTGCTACATCCGCGGGCGTGATCCCGCTGATCCGGCTCGCCTGGTCCAGTGTGACGGGACGGATCTGATGCAGCTTTTGGCGCGCCTCACCACGCAAATGTGGAATCTCCTGGTACTGGAGATCTCCCGGAATCCGCTTATCCGCTAGCCGTTGCTGGCGAGAAACCTGCTGTTGCTGCCGAAAGATGTAGCCGGAGTACTTCACGTCATAGACCACTTGCTGAACGATTTCTCGTGGCACATCCGCCAAATCAGACCGAATCTCTACGATGTCTGGCCATTCGATCGCAGGGCGCCTGAGATACTTTGCCAACGTGACCCCCTGAAACCGCTGGGTCGCCAAAATAGCACCCACTCGGTCGACTTCCGCCTCTTTGGTAACCAGCCGAGCGTTGCGCTGCGCGTCGACCAACCCTAACTTGCTGGCCAGCGGCGTCAGCCGCCGGTCGGCGTTATCTTGCCTCAGCAGCAACCGAAACTCGGCGCGACTTGTAAACATCCGGTAGGGCTCGTCGACCCCTCGGGTCACCAGATCATCAATGAGGACGCCGATGTACGCCTGGTCTCGTCGCAAGATCAAAGGAGATTCCTGACGTAATCTCAACACAGCATTGGTGCCGGCGATCAAACCTTGCGCACCCGCCTCTTCATAACCCGTCGTACCATTGATCTGTCCAGCAAAATACAGTCCTCCAACCGATTTGGTTTCCAGCGACGGCTGCAGTTGCTCCGGCGGACAGTAGTCATACTCCACGGCATAACCGTAACGCATGATCTGGGCCTGTTCTAACCCGGGCATCAGCCGAAACATCGCATCCTGAACATCACGTGGCAAACTTGTCGAGATCCCGTTGACGTAGACTTCGTGCGTTTTCCACCCCTCGGGCTCCAAGAACACCTGGTGCTGTTCTTTCTCAGCGAAGCGGACGACCTTGTCTTCAATCGACGGACAGTAGCGAGGCCCGCGCGTCTGAATCTGTCCGCTATACATCGGCGCTCGCGCCAAATTCTGCCGAATCAGTTCGTGGACTTGCGGCGTCGTGTGTGTAATCCAACAAGGCAATTGCTCTACTGAAATCTGATCGGTTAGAAACGAGAAAGGAGAGGGCTGATCGTCACCAGGCTGCCGTTCCGTCCGTTCAAAGTCGATGGTGCGTCCACTAAGTCGCGGTGGTGTCCCCGTCTTGAACCGTTCCAGGCGAAACCCCATACGCCGCAATGCGCCGCTAATTCCCGCTGTCGTGCCTTCACCGGCACGTCCACCTGGAGTCCTGGCCTCACCAGTGTGCATTAACGCCTGTAAGAAAGTGCCTGTTGTGAGAATGATTGCCGGTGCACGGTAGACCGCATCACCCCGTACGCGCAACCCCCTGATTCTCTCTCTCTCGCCTTCCTGCTCAGTAATCAAATCCTCGACGACCTCTTGGCGAAGTTGCAAGTTCTCCTGCGACTCCACCAAACGTTTGATCTCCACCTGATAGGCACGTTTGTCGGCCTGGGCACGGGGGCTATGCATGGCCGGCCCCTTGCGCCGGTTCAGCAAGCGAAACTGCAGACCTGTGGCATCGATGGCGCGCCCCATGGCACCACCCAACGCATCGATTTCGCGGACGATCTGCCCCTTCCCCACCCCCCCAATGGCAGGATTGCAGCTCATCTGCCCCACCGTATCTAGATTGGTGGTCAACAGGGCGGTATGGGCGCCCAGGCGGGCCGCTGCCAAAGCCGCTTCGGTGCCAGCATGGCCCGCACCCACGACCAACACATCAAATTCGTAATCCACGGTTGTCATACAACCCATGATAGGCCCTGAACCAAGGAACCGAAACGGCGTGCCCGCCAGCTGCCGGCCAACAGCGTCTACCCGTAGTGAGTCACGCGGCAAGCTTCGCTGCCTCAGGCCCACACACCCGGTGGGCACCGCCGGCCGGTGGCGGCTCGTATCGGCCAGGCTGCGCTTATGATATGAATCGTGCTGTTGTCTTGAGCAGGGTCAACCGGTTCTCTACCTTGAGAGCGTGAAATTCACCAATCACCGGGAGAGTTCGCATGCCGCGCATGACCGGATCTAGATATTTTGCCGAAGCGATGGAGGCCTACGGTGTCACTCATCTGTTTTTTGTCCCCACCATCGTGACGCCAGCTTTGGCCGAAATGGAAGGCCGGCCGATCACGCGTGTCATGACCCATACCGAAAAAGCCGCAGTCTACATGGCGGACGGGTACGCGCGGGCCAGTCACCGGCCCGGCATTGCGATGTCGCAGACAATTGGCGCGGCAAACCTAGCGGCAGGCCTACGCGATCCCTGGCTGGCTTGCTCTCCGGTTATTGCCATCAGCGCGGGACGCACGCCGCAAGGTAAGCATCGATACGTCTACCAGGAGATCGACGATTACCCCCTCTTTCAACCAATGACAAAATCGAGCGCCCAGGTCGATATCCCCGAACGATTACCCGATTTACTGCGGCAGGCGTTTCGCGCAGCAACGGCAGGTTGCCCGCAGCCGGTCCATTTAGAAATTGGCGGGAATTTTGGTCAGGCCATTGAAGGTGAAGCGGAACTCGACGGCATCTTCGAACCTCAGTTCGGCCAGTTTCCTGCGGTCCGCCCCCAAGCCGACGCCGAAGAAGTACAGCGTGCTCTAGAAGTCTTGGCAGCAGCGGAAAAGCCAATGGTGGTTGCCGGTGGGGGTGTCGCGTCCTCCGGCGCGCAAGAAGAAGTGGTGGCGCTCGCCGAAAAACTTGCCCTCCCGGTTGCCACTTCCCTGAACGCCAAGGGAACGATTCCCGAGAACCATCCGCTGGCAGCGGGTGTCGTAGGACTTTACAGCCGCAGCTGCACCAACCAAATCGTCGCGGCAGCCGACCTGGTCTTTTTTATCGGCAGCCACACCGGCAGTCAGGTAACCAATCACTGGCAGATTCCACGCACGGGCACCAGGGTCATACAACTGGACATCGAGGGCGAAGAACTCGGCCGCAACTATCCGAACGTAGTCTCGCTGTGCGCTGATGCGAAGACAGCCCTGCGCCAATTGCTGACAGCCGCCACTCCACACTCGGGGCGTCCTCAATGGCAGGAGTGGATTGACCAGCGCATCTCTGCGTGGCGTGCCGAAGTCGCCGCGCTGTGCAACTCAAATCAGACCCCGATGCGCCCCGAGCGAATCTGCCGCGAGGTCCAGGATTGGCTCCCGGACAATGCGATTCTCGTATCAGATACCGGGCATGCGGGTATCTGGACCGGAACCCACATTGAATTGACCAATTCACGCCAAATGTATCTACGTGCGGCGGGCTCTCTCGGGTGGGGCTTGCCCGCCGCGATCGGTGCCCGCTGCGCTTGTCCCGATCGGCCCGTGGTCTGTTTCACCGGAGACGGTGGTTTTTACTACCACTTCGCCGAACTGGAAACCGCGCTGCGGTACAACATTCCAATCATCGTCGTCATCAACAACAACCAGGCGTTAAGCCAGGAAACGGAGATCTTCGACGAAGCCTACGGAGGCAAACAAGAAACCGGACTGGAGATGTGGCAATTCCGGTCTCAAAACCTGGCCCAACTAGCTGCTGCGATGGGCTGTCACGCGGAACAGGTTGCATCTCCGGACGAAATTCCCGCTGCACTGGAAAGAGCTCTGGCAAGTGGGCGGGCGGCTGTCGTTGACATCCTCAGCGATGTCACGGCTTTGGCTCCAGCCGCCTGGGCATAAAGCCGGCGGATGCGAAGGGCACCGACCGTGACCAAACCCTATGACGCTATCGTGCTCGGCGCTGGCCACAATGGTCTGATTCTCCAGGCCTACCTCGGACAGGCAGGCCTCCGCACGATCTGTTTGGAGCGCCGCCCAACGCTGGGTGGCGGCCTAACTACAATCGAATTTCCGGCGGCATCCGGATTCTGGCACAACACCCACTCCTTTTTCCATCGCGGCGTTACCACGCAACCCTGGTACCAAGATCTGGAACTGCAGGAACGCGGAGCCCACTACATAGAACCCGATCTCAATGTGGCACTCATCTGCCCTAACGGCCGCTCCATCCAATGGTGGAAAGACATCGATCGGACAATTGACTCGTTTGCCGAAATCAGTCCGCAAGACGCAGACACCTTGCGCCGCTGGCAAGAACGATTTCAATCGATCGTCCGAGACATCCTGATTCCAGAATCCCAGCAACCACCACTGGCACCTGACGTCCGACGTCGCCAGTTAGAGAAAACGGACGACGGACGGTTGCTGCTGTCGACCAGCCAGCTCTCGCCACTGGAATTTGTGGAGCGGGAATTTGAGCATCCCACCGTCAAGGCGGCGCTGCTGTTTTTCAACGGGTTACGAGAAGTCGACTTACGACTGCCTGGTTTTGGGCACCACATTCCCTCGTTATTGGCAGCTGACCGCTTCGCACAAATGTGCGTGGGTGGCTCCCGGCAACTGGCGCGCGCACTGGCCCGCGCAGTCCGTGAAACCGGCGGCAGCATCGAATTGAATACCGCGCCGCGAAAGATCTGCGTGGAAGCGGGCCGCATCACCGGCGTCGAAACAGAAGACGGCGATCTGCTACGCGCGAACGTCGTCGTCTCGAGTCTGAATCCTCAGCAAACTTTCCTCGAGCTACTCGACGCGCGTTACGTCCCTCAGCAATGGAAGCAGCTCGCCAAACAATACCACTACAACCTGCTGGCACCACTCTTTGCGCTCTACGTCAACCTTGACGAACCTCCTTGTTACCGGGCCGCTGAGTATACACCGCAGCTCGCTGACGCACTAATGGTCATCCTAGGTCTCGACCGTGTCGAACAATTCCACGAGATCCTATTGCACCACGAAACCGGCACATTTCCTCCTAGCGTCATGTGGGGATCCTGCCCCACCCGATTCGACCCGTCACAAGCGCCATCCGGCAAACACACAGCCTTCATGTGGGAAAAACTTCCCTACAAGCTGCACACCGAGGCGGGGCACTGGGACCAAGTCAAACGCGAGCACGGAGAGAAGTTGCTGCAAGACTGGCGAAGCTATGCGCCCAACCTGTCCGCCTCCGCCGATCAGTGGTTCACACAAAGCCCGCTCGACACCGAGCGGTCCCTAGTCAACATGCGTCGCGGAGACTTGCTGGTGGGTTCTTTTGATCGGGGGCAAACCGGTTATCACCGCCCCTTTCCAGGAGCCGGGCACTATCGGGGCCATTTGCCTGGTTTATATCTTTGTGGTTCCAGTTGCCATCCAGGCGGAAACATTACGGGACTTCCCGGCTACAATTGTGTCCAAGTGCTGCGCACGGACTTGGGATTGAATTGACAGAATCTCGCTGACACCGACCCCTGGAGTGGCAACACTGAGCCCGTTCAAATTGCCGGACCTCAATACAAAGCAATCATTCCGATCATGAACCAGACTATGGATAGGGTTTCGCAACCGCTCACAACGGACCGCAGGCAACTCTTGCATTTGAGTGGCATGCCACTTCTGGCGTGGATGACTGCACAGACACAACCGGGCGTCGCGGCAGAACCAAGCACTCCGTTAAATCGGTTTCCGCGCATGGTCCATCAGTTCTTCGTACGGCAAGTACGAGAACTGGAACAACGCAACCATCGCATCAAACAGAACCTCAAAAACCGCTCGGATGCCGAAAATTACGTTCGCCAGGTCCGTGAAAAAATCCGACTCTGCTTTGGCCCTTTTCCTGCGCGTACACCGCTCAAAGCGAGAGTGACCGGGGTTCTCATGCGGCCGACGCACCGCATCGAAAAGGTGATCTTTGAAAGCCGGCCTGGTTTCCCGGTGACCGCCAATCTGTATTTACCTCCAGAAACCAGCCAACCCGTTCCTGGAGTTGTGGGCACTTGCGGTCATTCCAGCAACGGGAAGGCCGAACCGGCGTACCAGGCCTTCGCACAAGGTTTGGCCAAGCAGGGTTATGCCTGCCTGCTCTACGACCCCATTGGTCAGGGAGAACGGCTGCAATATGTCGACGAGAACGGTCAGCCACGCCTGCGGCCAGGAACGCGTGAACATCTCTACGCCGGCAACCAGCAATTTCTGGTAGGGCAATTCTTCGGTAGCTGGAGAGCCTGGGACGGCATACGTGCGCTAGACTACTTACTCACCCGCAAAGAAGTCGATTCCAAACATCTCGGAGTGACTGGGAACTCGGGTGGGGGGACCATGACCACGTGGCTGTGTGGGCTGGAACCGCGTTGGACAATGGCCGCCCCATCCTGTTTCGTCACGACTTTTCGACACAATCTCGAAAACGAATTACCTGCCGACACCGAGCAGTGTCCTCCCCGCGCACTTGCTTTGGGATTGGATCACGAGGACTTCCTGGCGGCAATGGCACCGAAGCCCACAATGATCCTGGCGAAAGAACGCGATTACTTTGACGTCCGCGGGAGTGAAGCAGCGTCCCAGCGTCTGCAGCAACTCTATCGACTGCTCGACGCGGAGGAGAATACCGGTCTCTTTGTCGGCCCCACAACGCACGGTTTTTCAAAAGAAAATCGTGAAGCCATGTACGCCTGGTTCCACCGTTCTACGGACAACAAGCGTTCGCCTCAGGAACCAGAACCAACTATCGAAAAAGACGAAGACTTGCAGTGCACCGCCACAGGCCAGGTCGCGGCCCTCAACGCAACTCGAACCGTATTTGGTTTCACACGGGAAACCTCGAGAAAATGGCGAGCGACACGTAAGCCGATCGATGGCATCGCACTTATCAAAGCCGTCCGAGAGGTGCTCAAATTGCCGGCCCGGACTAGTCCACCACCAGAATATCGGATCTGGCGACACCTCGGCAGCCGCGGTTACCCCGCCCCACATGCCATTGCTTACGGTATCGAAACCGAAAGGGATATCCAAGCCGTCGTCTACCGACTGACAAAAGAACGCTGGCAGTCGCGCCCACCGCGCACAAACCAACCTGCTGCACTGTACATTGCCCACCTCTCAAGTGACCAGGAGTTGCGTAAGGAACCCCTGATCAAGGAAACCATCGCAGCCAACCCGAACCAGGCGTTCTACACCTGTGACGTGCGGGGAATCGGCGAATCTCTGCCAGGAACGTGTAGCCCCGGGTCCTTTCACAGTCCTTACGGCAGCGATTATTTCTACGCCATTCACAGTCTCATGTTAGACCGCCCTTATCTCGGCCAAAAAACCTTCGATGTCTTGCGGGTCGTCGAGTGGCTGACTTTTCTCGGCCATCGTGAGGTGCATCTGATCGGAAACGGCTGGGGAGCCCTGGCAGCAACTTTCGCTGCGGTCCTGACTCCATCCGTTCGGCAAGTCACGCTCAAGCATGCCCTAACCGCGTATTCCGACATCGCCGAGTCCGAGTATTACAACTGGCCCTTGGCAACATTACTGCCTGGTGTACTATCACAGTTTGATTTGCCTGACTGCTACCGAAACCTGGCATCCAAACAACTTCGTATAATTGACGCGTGGGGAGCAGAGGCAACCTGACCTTCACGCTCTCATGTAGTGCCCTCGAGTCCGTACCAGAGATTCAAGTCCGTACGAGAACCGTGTCAGCCCTCGTCAAACTTTCAAGTATCGCAACCTGAAAGCAGCCGCGCTGACGTTCCCAATTGGCTCGCTCCAAGGTGACAGACATGAAACGTGCAGGGTCCATTCTGCTCGCTTTACTCTTAGCGGCTGCGGTGGTGGGCTGGTTCGCCAGCGATTTTCAATTGTTGCTTACAACCACGCCGATCGACGAGCTAGGGCTTAACCCCGCGGAGATTCACCGCAATGAAAAAGGGCAAGTCACGCGGATCGTCGCAAATAAGACGAAAGTCACCGATGAACTTCTCTTGCGGCTACCCAAACTCCGCCACTTGGAATATTTATGGCTCGCGGACAGCCCAATCAGCGACCAGGCGATGGCATCGCTAAACCGCCTCCCCAATCTGAAGAATCTCTTTCTCCAACGCACACAAGTCACGGGAACTGGTGCCGAACATCTGCTGGGTCTGTCTCAATTGGAAAGGCTTGTATTGTCTGAATGCCCAGTCGACGACCGCGGGCTGGCAGCAGTTGCTCGCCTTGATTCGCTCAAGGTGCTGCTTTTGAACGACACGCGGGTTTCTGACGCCGGGGTGAGACATATTGGTAATATGGCCACACTGGTCGACCTCGATCTGAGTGGAACCCAAGTAACCAACCAGGCCATTCTCACGTTGTCAAAACTGGCAAGTCTCAAATCACTCCGACTGCACAATACCCGTCTTTCGGGCATCCTGAAATTCCCCCAAACTAGCTCCTTGCGATCGTTTGATATCAGTGCCAACACTGCATTGACAGGACTTAATGTCGAGAAAATACCATCGATCCGAATGCTCAACCTGAGCAAGACTGGTATTTCCGATGAAACATTTCGGCCCAGATCCGCACTTCCCGAGCTACGCGACCTCAATTTGAGTGAAACCGCAATTACGGGTGCCACGTTAGAAAGATTGCTCAGTTCATGTCCGCATCTTCAATGGCTCAATTTGGCCGACAGCCAGACGAATGATCTGGGCGTACAAAATGTCAGCCATTTGAAACAATTGCGTGTGTTGCTCCTGGGCCGAACTCGTATTTCCGATGCCGCTGGAATGCATCTCCGACAGTTGACATCTCTGATCGATCTGGACTTGAGTCAAACCTCGATCGGAGACCCTGGCCTTGGTGAACTCCAGGCACTGACAGCGCTGCGACGCCTTACCTTAGAAGCCACTCAGATCACAGAAGAACGTAGTGCCGAACTCAAACGCGCGCTACCGCAACTGAAGATTGTCACCGGCGTCGAGGACCCGCGAGAAGAACCGGCAGACGCAACCCCGACAGAAACCACATAACCTCCCCACGGCACCTGAGACAGGCCGGTGTCGCCAGGCGCCGTGCACGAACCAGTTGGTCAGATCAATTCCGCTTGACGTGGTGGTGCGCCGACGCGTCACCCAGCGGTTGACGATGCCCCCTGGTCAGCGACAAGGTCACAGTAACGAATCCGCGGCCCAACCTCATCAGAAACATATGGAAACCGATGTCTGAAAATGCTGGGTTTACCCGATTTGTCAAGCTCACCGAACGGGATGCCCCGCAGTTGCTGCAGCGCATGCGGGATGCCGACCTCGCAGTAAGCGGGAAACGCTACGGTGTTGCCTCGCGCTTGATTGCTCGACCAACTGCAAGCGTTGCCGACCTGGCAACAGCCACTTGCCGCAAACTACTTTCATGTGCCACCATCCATCATGGCGATCTAGGCGCACTGATTCTTTCAAGTCGTATCGAAGACCCCACTTCCGCCGCACAAGAATCGGCCCACCAACTGGGCTTGAGTTGTGACGGGCTTGGTATTGAAAGAGCCTGCAGTGGTTTTCCCGCCGCAACTGCACTCGCTGTCGAGCAAACACGCGCCAGAGAACGCCCGGTGGCTGTCATAGCGGCTGAGAAACTCAGCCCAAACATCAATTGGGAAACAGCCACACAACAACTTTCCGACCATCGCCGTGCCAGAGGTCAGGCCGCCAGCCTGTTTGCCGACGGCGCCGCCGGCGTCCTCGTCCTGCCAGGAAAAAAGGATGCCAGGTTAGTCATCCTCGATGCCTGGCAAGGAGACGTCGATGACAAAGACCAGTTGATCCAAAAAACCCTCGTCGAGCGAGCGATCGATCCGTGGGGCAACCCACGCGCCGGGGCGACAGAATGCATGAGCATGCCTGGCAGACGTGGCTTTCTACTGGCAAAACGCGCGCCCCAAATCATGGCCCAATCGATATCGAAAAGTGTCTCGCGTGTGCAGGAGCAACATCCCTTCGACCGGTTAGCGATCAGCCATCTCGTACCGCATCAGGCGAGCGGAATTATCCTGGCGGGATTAGCGCGCCGCTTGCGTCACCAGGAACATGCGCCGCACATCTGGAAATGTATCGAACACGTCGGAAATACCGTTTCCGCTTCGATTCCGACTGCCATGGCAATGGTACAGGAACAACTCCCGCCAGGAGCCGTTGTCGCAATGCCATCGGTCGGAGCGGGCGGCCCCGGGTATCGCCCCGACACGCTCAGCACCGGCTGCGTTCTCGCACGAGTGCCAGACACCGTTTAGATCGGTCCAGAACGCCGCCCGTCCAACCCACGCTGGAACACCCAACCGCTCTGACAGCTCCCACAGAAGGTGAGCGCGTGGGCAGGCGTGGCGCAGCCGATTAATTGAAGCAAATGCCACCACAGACATTAAAGGACTGCCCATTGATCGCTGAGGCCTCATCTCCCGCCAAGAAGACCGCGAGTGCAGCCACTTCCTCGGGTAACAGTCGGCGGCCTAACGGAGATGCCGCCGCTTCCAACTGCTCGAAACTCTGACCTGTGCGATCCGCATCGTACTCCAGTCGCTTGTCGTTCATCAGTGTCGCAGTCACTCCCGGACAAACCGCGTTCGCGGTGACGCCCCGATCACCAACCTCCTTGGCGGTCGCCTTGGTGAGCCCAGAGAGTGCGTGCTTACTGGCAATGTACGCCGCGCCATGCAACGACGGAATCTTGGAATTGATAGACGCCACGTTAATAATCCGGCCCCAGCCGCTTTCCAGCATCGCCGGCAGCACCAACTTGGTAAGCAGATACGGTGCCGTGACATTTACCTCGAAACTCAGGTCCCAAAATTCGTCATCAAAATCGACCAAGGGTCGAGGGTCCTGGCTGCTCCCAATTCCCGCGTTATTGACAAGTATCTCCACTGGTCCCCAGGCCTCGGTCACGCGAGCAACTAGTTCCGTGGGAACACTGCGTACTGACAAATCCGCCGGAACCACCAGCGCCTGGCCTCCCTGGCTCTCGATTTCACCAGCCAGGCTCTCCAACTCCGCGGTACTGCGGGCCGCAATCGCTACTCGCATCCCCTGTTGCCCCAGCGATAATGAAATCGCACGCCCAATACCACGTCCCGCTCCTGTCACCACTGCAACTCGACCACTTGTTCGATCACTCAAGATACTGCTCTCCCCAAGAAGGACTTCACGTTTGACACGTCCACCTATTTTGCCGCGTCGTAAACTGCGAGGCAATGAGCGGCCTGACACCACCTCGAATTCGCAGCCGGGGACCGCGTCACATTGACACTCCGCGAAACGGCGCCTAAGATCGCACCTCGCCCGGGCAACCTGCGACTCAGGAACGACGCTATGGAGATTTTTCGGGGTCTAGAACACGTCGTACGCGCTCAGGAACCATTAGCGCCATACACGGCCCTGCGCGTCGGTGGAACCGCCGAGTATTTCGCAGAACCCACTTCCACCGACGAGCTCGTGACGCTGATCAACCGCTGCCGCGAGCAGGACATGCCATTCCGCCTTCTGGGGGGCGGATCGAACGTATTAGTTCGCGATCAAGGTGTTGAAGGTCTGGTAATTCACCTATCCGCTCCACAATTCTCCGAAATTCGAACCCGCGGAGAGGAGCTGGTGGTCGGCGGTGGAGCTAAACTGGGACATGTCGTATCGACAGCGGTACGCGAGGGACTCGCTGGGCTCGAGCCTTTGGTCGGAATTCCCGGAACTGTCGGCGGTGCATTACACGGAAACGCTGGCACAGCAGGAGGTGATATCGGGCGCCGCACTATCGAGGCCCAAGTGCTGACGCGGACCGGTGAAATCCACACACGCAGGAAAACCGATCTGCGATTTGCTTATCGCCAAAGTAGTTTGGACGAACTCGCTATCCTCACGGCAACCTTCTCACTTGAGCAAGAAGATCCCGCCGAACTCACGAAACGTCTGCAGACGCTCTGGATCGTAAAAAAAGCGAACCTGCCGCGTGGCGGATTTAATACGGGCTGCGTGTTTCGCAATCCCCCAGGTGCCAACGCGGCAGCACTGCTAGAACAGGCCGGTCTCAAAGGCACTATCGTTGGTGACGCACAAGTCAGCGATGAGAATGCGAATTACGTCGTGTCTTCCGCCACCTCCAGCAGCTCCGATTTGCTGCGTTTGATCGAGCGCATGCAAACGCAAACACTGGATCGGCTAGGGGTTGAGCTGGAAGTAGAACTCGAGATTTGGTAAACGAGTCTCCTGCCCTGCGTGCTACTGGCACCCATGGCAGCAGCAATCTGCTCACTGGCGTTCTGCCCCGAGAGAAAAACTCGTGGTGGATCCTCGAGAAGAAACGTAATGAGCGCAACCCGACCCAGCCGAGACAATCGATTTGCTCGACTAAGCACACAAGTATCCACGCTACTGCGCCTCGCCACCAGTTCCGCGGGCAGCATCTGTCTGCTCCTGGCGGTTGCCGGGGCAACGTTCACCTGGGCATGGATGCGTTGGGGCGATGAAGTCATCAGCGACTCTCGCTTCACACTGTCTGCCGACAAGATCGAAGTGCCTTCTCAGCCAACGTGGATTCAATCTAACGTGAAAGAAGAAGTCGTTCGAGATGCCAAGCTTGCCAGCCTCTCATTGCTGGACGCCGCAACAGCACTGAAGGTCGATCGTGCCTTTGCCTTGCATCGCTGGGTACGACGCGTGGAACGCGTCGACAAACAATCGTCGCGCCGGCTGATTGTACAACTGCTGTACCGGCAACCAACGATTATGGTCAAGGCTGATCCAGATGGTTTCTGGCCGGTCGATACCGACGGATACCTGTTACCACCAAATGAATTCTCTGAACTACAAACACGTGAATACCTACATGTCCGCGGTGTCTCACCTCAACCAGCGGGCGGTGTCGGCACACCTTATGGCGATGAAAGAGTGGCCGCAGCGGCGCGTATTGCATTGGCCTTGGAGGCTGTCTGGAAAGATCTCGATCTGTTTGCGATTGAACCTCAGTCAACATCTGCCGAAGTGGTCTTTACCACAGCCGTGGTCTATGAACTTGTCACACGCCAAGGAACGCGTATCGTCTGGGGCAACCCCCCTAACAAAGAACGACAATCAGAATCTCCAGCGCCTGACAAGGTCCAACGCCTAGTCGACTACGCGGAAAGACATGGTTCACTGGACGGTGCGTCGGTGATCGATCTAACCGATTTTCGCGCCTTGAGGATTACACCACGGCTCGTTGACAGTGAACCAGATACCGGCATTCAAAACCGCCAACAAACGCCACAAGCTGCGCAGCGTAAGGTTCTTCAACAGCGTTGAAGACGTAACCAGATCTTCCCATCCCGGCTCACGGAGTTACACAACTACTCCGTGGTCACGTTGGCTGAAGATTCTGTCTCCGGAGCGTCGAGGGAATCTTTCAATTCCTGGCGGATTACAGGCATTTCAATCGGCGCTTCAATGCCCAGACGAACGCCCCCGCCGTTGATGCGCACCACGGTGATAGCGACATCGTCACCAATCAACACCCGTTGACCCACCTTGCGACTGAGAACAAGCATGACACTGCCCGAGGATTCGGCTGGTCAACGCTAAACCGGTACGAATGAGAGGCAAACGCACCCAGCTACGAAGCGTATCTACAACCTCCGTGTCGAAGACTCCACAAACCGATGAAACCGCAATCGACTGCGAACACTGACGCGACAAGAATACGCACGCTCGGGTTTGTACCATAGCGCAGCTAGCAATGCAAGCCAGGGGCGGAAGCGGCCTTCCACCAAAACTGCAAACTATTGTCTATCAAGCAGTTACTACACAGGTTAGCTAATCCGCAGCAGGCCGCTTTATCGTTCCGGACTAGGACTCGCCACACGCCAACGAACTCGTAGCTAACAGCCATCAGCGCGCCAGACCGCCGCTGACCGACAATCTTTCCGGGACATGCAGCGTCAGTCGCCGGTCAGCAAGCCCCTGGATCTGCTTCACGTACGAGCCGGCTAATTCCCTTGAACTCGGGTGTGCCGGCAACCTGGCACCACTCAAACAGCGCCGCTTCAGTGGTGGTTACAACAGCTCCAGCAGACTCCATTCGTTGTAATGCAACTTGCTGATCCACCTGCCTGCGTGAACTAACCGCGTCAACCGCTACGTAAACCTGAAATCCGTTGGCCAGTAAATCCAATACTGTCTGTTGGATGCAAACATGGGCTTCAATTCCCACCACGAGAATCTTGAAAACTTCCGCTGCACGCAAGGACTCAAAGAGCTCCGGGCAACCCACACAACTAAAGGCCAATTTTGCCGGCGTCCCCCCCAAGTGTTGCGCCAACTCCGGTACCGTAGCGCCAAGCCCTTGCGGATATTGCTCCGTGGCAAAAACCGGGATTTGCAGTTGTCGCGCGCCACGCAACAAGCGGCTGATATTCCAGACGAGGGTCTGGTGACCATGTATGAGGTCAATCAACTTCTCCTGCACGTCAACCACCAACAAACCGGTATCCTGGCGATCCATCAATGCGGGGCTACGGGTTAATGATACTGGATTATTCATGAGACGATTTACACACTGCTATCGGGGTCATGCCGCAAATAACCGGCACTGGATTGGAAGTATCTACTGCGCCGGGTTTTCGTGGCGTCGGGCAACTCCAATTGTTGCTGTTTTAGGTCCTCTAGATTTGCCCGACAAAAAGCACAACCAATTTGGTCGAGATGGAAGTCCAGATAAGCCACGTGCTCTGCCGCCAAGACTCCCAGCAAATAACTGCCCCACTGTTCACGTGTCGCGCAACTGGCCCGCTGCCTTCGCCAGATCTCACCAATGGTATGCAGGCCAGCATCGCGTCTTCCATTAACCCGCTTCACCTCTTGCAATAGACTCAAATCTGCCCGCAACGCACGTTCGATCGATGCCATTTCACTGGCAGGTAACGCTTCGTCCAAATAGGCCTCTATTTCACTCTGTGAAAAATCACATGACATGCCGACTCAACCTCTGTAACAACTGAGCACTCCGAGACACTTCCGTGGCCAGTCTGCCTCACAATTCAGGAAACACTTCTGGGGATAGACCTTGCTTGCGAATCAAACTACTTGTCCGCGCAAGGAAGTCATGTTTGAAATTCGCAACTTGCTGCTCGGACAAATCAAGTGCGTTGGCCACCCGCTTGTTCGCCCAACCACGCACAAACAACAACTCAATGCAGCGCAGCTTGATCCAATTCCCCTGTGCCTGCCAATGCTGCACCTGATCTCGCAACGCATCCCCGACCGCGCGCCCCTCTAAATCGCGTCGTTCGGCACTCCGAACAATACTACTCGCAGGTCGGGCGGCACCAGGAATCTGCCATTCGCCACTCGACTCATTGGATACCGCGAGCGGGATTGTCGGACGGCGACCTTCGCGTCGCAAATGGTCCGTCAACTTGTATGCACAAATAGAAAAGAGGTAGCTTTCCAGAGACCTCCGACCATCAAAATTTGGCAGGCTATTGAGAAATCCGATAAAGGCTTCCTGCACAACATCTTCACTGGCGGTGCGCCGCCCGACACGACTTTCCACAAACGCAAGCAAACGGCCCTCGTAACGTGAAATCAGGTCCTCCCAGGCGTCACCGTCGCCAGTGCGGATACGTTCCACGAGCAACTGGTCTGTTTCGGACGGACTGGACATGGAGTTGACCTAGCACGAGGCTTTGGGGCCGACGAATCGGAACAGCTTCTCGTGGCCTCGTGCGGCAGCTGGCTTTCCGTACAGGGAAAACGCAACCGCTGTGGGCAAAGACCCGCCAAACGCACTTCACGAAATCCGTGGGCCCCGGTGGATCACGGCAGCCAGCCTTTCAGCAGCCACAGACTTGCTGTCAGAGCCAGTATCGCCCCTGCCGCCAGGAGCTGCAAGCTGGTCGAATGCTCCCTGCGTGTGACCTGATCGAGTTTGAGATATCCAAACACCAGCATCAACAAGCCAAGCAGACCGCTGGATGCCAGCCCCGTCCCATAAACCCGGCGTTTCTTGACGTACTGGGACCATTGCAAGCGGGCCTGCTGGCGAAACTCGGCATCCAATTCCAACAAGGCATGACGCTCATAAAGTGGTCCGTATTGCATTCCTGTAATCTGCTCCTCGTAGACTGGCTTACGTACCAACTTTTGGCGAATGTACTTAACTCCCCATTCCAAGTCCGGTACTCGTGCCGCACGCGGGTCTTTTATCAAATACTTGGCAATGTAATCACGCACTTCTTGGCTGAGCTTGTCGTCCAGACTACGACTGCAATCATCGGGGACGCGTTCCATACCAGAAGATACCGTAATAAGGTGGATCGGTCCGCCCAGCACACGACGGGGAGTAGCAACCCATTTCGGCCGCGTCTCTTCATTGACAATCTGAATCCGCTCAGCCAGATCTGATCTCAACCCTTCCATGGGCTCGTCGATGTGTTCCGGTCCCGCCAGATCGGCCACAACAACACTGGCGTCAGCTGTATTCTCAGGATGAGCGATTACAATTCGCCCCGACTCGTTGGCTGGTGGCGGGGACACACCCGTTTCTGCCCCAACCTGACTCGGCTGCTGCGCGTATCCGGGCAAGTGAATTAAACCCACGAAGACCAAACCCAGGGCAACACAATATTTCGCCAGTGCGAACACACGCGGATGATGCGTCAAACAGAAGCGAACTACAAACCACAAACACAATGGCAGTAGAGCCAGTGTCATCGTCAGCGTATAGAACACAAACATGTGGCTCCTTTCGTTCACAATTTCCCCACCGCAGTCGTTGTATTCACCACGGTATCATATGTCTTCGTCGCAACCACCTGCCCACATTGAAACCCCGCCGGTCTCGGCTTCCTGTCAAACCTGCATCGCCTTGCGCTTCAATTCAAGTCGCTGTGGCCCAGAAATCCAGGGAGCCGACAATTGAACAGCCGCCGAAGTTGTCACCGCAATCATCAGGCCCCATGGCAACGGCAGCGGCAAGAAAAGCGCGCCTACCGCGGTGCCTCCGGTCGTAAACAGACTAAAGCGAGTCGCCCGCAACGGATCCGCTTGTTTCCACCATCGAATGATGGAAAGCAAACCACCGAAATACACGAGATACGACGCCAGCGAAGGGCCGCCATTTTCCTCGAAGAGGCTCGTCGGATACACATTCCGCAACATCGGATCCGATGAGAGCTGGTCCCCCACCGTAGGATCTAGTGTCACCGACAGAAAATCTCCTCCAAAATAACCGGCAAACCCCCAGAGCAAGCCAACGCCCAATAGGACAAACCGCCTCGACAACGGCTCGCCTGCATCACCTTCCCAGAACTTGCAACTCATCAGCACAACCCAACTCCCGGCCATGCTGACAGTCGCCAACCAGGTAAATCGGGCGAACATATCGATCGATCCATCAATCGGCTGTCCGGCGGCAATCAACATAACGAGACTTAGTACACCCACCACAATCGACGAAAGCAGCAGGGCACCTGATAATTCTGTAAACCGTTCCGCGAAGCCCTTGTCACGCAAATCGGTGCGCGCTACCTGTTGCCAGGGAACACGCGATTGTCGGCGCCGTCTTTGCGGGTTTTGGGAAGTTACCGGGCGGGTAGTGGCGGAACCCTGTCCACCACTTCGCGTCCCGCTTAACGCAGATACCGTATTGCGAATGACAAAATAAATCAGATACACCATTCCAAGTAAAACGCCACTCAATAACAACCACCGCGTTTGCAGAACCAGCAGCAGTACGGCGACTGCCAGCACGCTGAGTTGCACAACACTATGCGTGCTGTGCCACCAGTCACGGAACCTGCTACCGCCTGCACGCACAGCCTGTGCTATCGGTTCGGGAGAACTGCCCCTAGCGTCGCCCGTTACAACGCCATGCTCTACGACTGTCGCCTGCAACACTTCCGGCTGCGGCGCCGATTCATCATTAATCACAACTGTGCCAAGGTGGTGGCGATGCGGCTTGGGCAAGACCGGAGGCAGCTTAGCGTGGTTATCCCATTTCAAGACGCTCCCGAGTCCCCGGTGCATCTCCTCCGCTTCCGTAAAACGTTCGTTTGGATCCTTGTTTAGCGCCTGTGCGACTACTTCACGGTAGCCGTCTGGCAAACCGCTTACCTCAGGCAGATCCGTCAGATGCTTCATGATGATCTCTTGACTGGATTCCCCTTCAAAGGGAACACGCCCAGTAAGCATCTCGTACAAGATGACCCCCAAGGCATAAATATCGACTTCTTTCCCGTAGACACCCTTGCCGATCTCGGGTGCCATGTAGTGAAAAGTGCCTACGCTCTCCGTTTGGTCGTGCCGACGACTCCCCGAAATGAACTTCGACAATCCGTAATCACCAACCTTGACGATACCACCATCGTCAAACACGTTTCCAGGCTTCAAATCACGATGGACAATTCCGTGCTGGTGGAGATAGCCAACCGCTTCGGCAATTGCCGTAAACCAGCGACGAATTTCTTCATGCGGCATTCCCTCGGGATAGCGATCCAGCACGTCCCGGAGACTCTCACCTGATACGAATTCCATGACGATCCAACCCGCGTCGTCATCGTCGTATTTGATATCAAACAGTGCGACCAGGTTCGGATGTTTGAAATTCAGACACTGCGTCGCTCCACGCATCTCAACATCTGAATTGTGGTGCACTCGCTTGAGAGCAACTTCTTTACCCGCGTCAGTAGTGGCAAAATAGACTTCCCCAAAGCCGCCGCTTCCGACGCCTCGCTTAATCGTAAAGCCCTCAAGAGGGCATGTTCCGCTGGCATAAGCGAACTTCATGAAACCGCCTCCCGGCGGGTGAAATCATCCAACAAAACGTACATCATTTACGATAATCAAATCTGGTCCCCAGATTAGCGGCTGCTCCAACTGCTTGTCCAGCTTTGACTCATCAAAGCTGACATCAATTCGTCGCCCCGCTCACCCGGCTGTTGCACAGACCTCGCCGGCACACCATTTTCCACCACAGTTCACAGAGCCCCTAAAGGCTCACAACGTCTCTAGAGCCACTGAAAAATCATTACCTTCAATGCGCGAATTTGGACCGATTGGAGCTTCGTCCTGAAAACTCGCACCATCGACTTCGATGCCACCGGGACTTCGGCACCAAAGTTGATCACTCCGTCGAAACAGAATGACATCCCGAGTCCACTCACGACAAACGATATGGTTGTGGCCCTGAGGCCCCAGGATCAACGAATCGCTCATCAACATGACCCCATCGGCGGCAGGTTGCGTGCTGTGCCGACTACTGAAGATGAGTCGTGCCGTAGCGCTCAATGCATGAGGCTGTGTAAATTCAATCTGCATCGACTTTCCGAGTGTAATCCGATCACCATCGCGCAGGGGCTCCGGCTGTTCCACTTCTCGCCCTCGCAATAATACGGAGTGCCAGGGTTCGATCACATATTCGTCGGCATGCCTACGGATCATTGCATGACGACGGGAGACATCTGCTGAAAGCGGAATGTCAACATCGCATGCGGGCAATGCCTGACCTAGAATCGCCTGCGGAGAAAGACATACCAAGAACCCTCCTACAGCATCGACCCACAACAGCATGCGTTTGCGGGGTTCTTCCAACACCTAATCCCCCTTCAACAAACAACGGACTGCCTTGACATCGAACAACACAAACGACTCCACGTCCAGCCGAACTCCCCACAACTCAAATCCCCGCCTGCACCCGTCGGCCGATCGAGATTACTTGATACGCCAACGAAGTGCTGCAGCAAACGGCTGACGCAATCCAACCATTAAACACTGACCATGCATCTGAAACCAAAGTGGAATTCGTCGCACGCTAACTGAAATCCCTGACGACAAAAGCCAGGACAAAAAAGGGGCCCAGGATTTAATCCTGGGCCCTTTTTCGAAAACTTCCCTAGTCGTTCTGGGCAATGCGATTTTCCACTGGAGCGGAACCGAAGTACGTAGTCACCTGGTCAACAATGTCATCCTCATTGTCATCTTCCAGAGGAATTCGATTGACGTAGTGGCTACGCGTATCCAGCAATTCTTCGGCAACGTCCAATCGAGTACTAATTTCCTCGACCAGGTCGCGAGTTCTGGAAAGCTCGCTGTCGTCGAGACTCAACTCACTTGTGGTCTCTGCAACTTCGATCATCTTCATGCGTGCTTCCAGATTTTCCACATCAACAACCAGTTGCCGTCGCGCCACTTTCATGGCGTCTAACTTATCGCGTGCCGCACGCAATCGTGCCGCGCGGGCCTGACGTACTTTCTGGAGCTGGTCCAGCTTGCTCTCCGAGCTTTTGAAGTGCTTAAACTCGCGAGCCAGCGACTCCTTGACTTCCTTAGACTCGTAGCTTTTTCCAGCCAGCACAATACTCCCGCTCTGCTGCGTCAATGCATCGCGCAAAGTCTCCAGATAATTGCGATCTTTTGACAACTGGCCCTCTGTCTTCGCCAACTGCCGTTCCAGCTTGGCAACGGCCACTTCTTCTCGAGCGATCGTTTCCATCGCTTCTTCAATCGGGCCTTCCAGGTCCTTGATAGCCCCGCGAGCCTGCTTGATGCGAGTTTCAACCGAAATCAAATCGCTGGCAGCGTCACGAACCTCTCCGTAGGTGGTAGCTACCAGGCTGATCGCGTCACGTCCGTAAAGAAATCCCAACAACAGCACAACCACTGCAGCTCCAGTAATTCCTTTCTTAATCATCGCTCATTACCTCCGGCTAACGTAGAATCAAAAAATGGGTCCTGGATAATCTCAGTTCAGCAAACAACATCGCTGAATCCACGGGGTACTTCGCACGCGGCGGGTAGATCTTTGTTGATTTCAAAGATCTTTCTCAGAAAAAACGCCCGCCCGCGATTCCCCTGGCAGCCCGACCCACTCTGCAGAGGGGAAATCGCCGCCGCTATGGCCCGGCGTGCTGGCCAATAAGCCTGTTCTGTCTGCCCCTGCGCAGAGCTATCGCCGCAACCACCAAGGAGACGACAACGCTGCGCAGCAATCGATCAATTGGCTGCCTAACAGGGACAAAGAAGACCACGCACCAGGCGGGCTGACCATAAATCAGCGGGAACACAGCCGCCAAACCGAGGGCGTCTGCCCCACTTATTCGGAGACTGCCCAACAGCGTGTTTCGCAACGAACAGTTGCCAACACACGCGTTGGCAGGCACAGTTCAGATACGTAGGTCGTAAGGGGACTGCTCAAGAAAAACCACAGCCGGGGAGACGGCATCCGGAACAGTACGTAGCGATGTACCCTGGGGAGGACCGTTGGTGTATTCCCAGCGGCCCCACTCAATAAACATCAGGATACTGGCGGTGAACATGCAGATAAAAGCGATGATGAGCATCATCGTATAGACATCGATCTTTCCGCGCCGACGCGATGAACGCGGTCTTTTGGATGCCAAGACAGTCTGATCAGAGGCTGGTGTAGACACGGTCGTTGGTCCTGATAATACCTTGGCGGAAGTCCTTCAAAATCACCGCAACGGAACGATCGGGTGACGTCTTCTGGATACGAAGCTTACCCAGATAGCTGTTATCGCGGGTTACGTGCAATTCGTGACCGACTCGCAAACCGTCGTCCGAGCCGAGAGAAATCTCAACCAGATCGCGCTCGCCAACTTTCGTCACCATACCGTCAATGCCCTTGGGTACGGCGGTGTCGATGTCGGCCAATGTGACGTTCAATACGTCTGTTAAACGCTTGTATTCACTCAAATCTGCCAGCAGCTGTGACCGTCTCTCTTGTAGATTGCTCAGCAATCCCTGGGCCTCATTGAGTCGATCGGTCACTTCAACCAATCCCTGAAACGATTTATCGCGTGCCAGGTGGGCATCCATGATCTGCTTGCGCAGCAACTCTACCTCTTGGGTCACCCGATCCAAATCATTCAGCTTCTGCACAGCTCTTTCAAGTTCAACACGATGGGTATTCTGGAGCGATTCAAACTGCTGCGTCCGATCAGCCAAATCGGTCTCCATCGTGGTGACTTTCGTCTGCAAGTTGGCCAATACCGCACGCCGCGCAGCCTGTTCAAATTTCAGGTTATTGAGGGCTTCATTGCGTAGGTCGCGCGTGTTGTCCAGCACGGTCCGAGCAGTGTCAAGCTCAGCCTTCTTTTCGTCGTAACCTGCTTTCCAATCGCGATGCGTCACAAAGACGGTCAACGAAAGGCCTAGAAACATCACGCTCAACACCAACACGAGCATGGTGAAAATTTTGCCCATCAACGTCATAACACCCGTCCCCTAAATCAAAGCGGGCTCAAGAATCCGCAAACCGATCGTACGAATCGCACCGCCACAGTCAGCGGACGTCACACGAGCGGATTCCCCGAGTAAGGTAAAAGTCCGAAGTTCCTACACAGACAGGACATAAAGACGATACCGAAAGCTCAGTATAATTCCACAACAACCAAAATGCCAACGAACTTATGAAAAAATAGGACAAGTAAGGAAAATAAGGCGACTTTGCCGATTTTGGCCAACCTGGCACCGGCCCAATTGGGTATTCAACCCAATCGCTCAGCTCTGTTTTCGGAAATTCAGCCAGCATTGGCCAACAGGGTCACCAAGAATCGTCAATTTTCCCCAAACAGAGGGAGCATTACCCGCATAACTTCACTGGGATGACGCATCGCGCGCCAGCGGAGTAGCTGCTTGCCACCGAATCCCGGACATCGCGCCGGCCCAGGCCATCACTGCCGTCAATCCAAGACAGATCCCGGCGGGCCAGTCACCCCAGACCTCCTGGTAATAGCTGGTTCTGGGATCTGGCTCCACCTCCGCGACAAGGAGATCTTCGCGCCGACGTGACCCTTGTTTACGTACTCTCCCGTTGCCATCGATGAAACCCGATAACCCGGTGTTGGCTGCAAGCAACAAAGGAGACCGATTCTCGATGGCCCGAAAAATGCCGCAGTTGAAATGCAGATCCAGGATCGTCGAACCATAAAACCAACCGTCGTTCGTCAAATTGACGAGCACATCCACTTTCGCTGAACCCGCTGCCAACTGATTCACCTGTTTTCGCAACAGGTGGGGAACGGTCGTCTCAAAACAGATGTTGGGAGCCAGTGTGAAGTCAGCCACTCGCATCGCGACAGCCGCCGTGCCGGCAGAAAGCCCTGGCCCGATGGGAAAGAGCTGGTACAAACTCGGAAACACTTCCCCAAAAGGAACATATTCTCCAAACAAGACCGGGTGCATTTTCGCGTAACGTTCGACAATCCGCCCCTGCTGGTTAACCAGTAATGCCGAATTGAAGACTCGTTCCCTCCGAAAACGCAGATCGCGTGTCCCGGTTCCAACCAGTAACAGTGGTCCTTGCCCAACACGGCCGCCACCGGCTTCCATAGCGATCAACTTCAATTTCTCCTGGAAACCTGCATCCCACTGTTTTAATCGCTTCGCAGAAAGGGTCGCACTGAGTCCAGGAATGCGTGTCTGCGAATCGTAGAGCAATTCCGGCAACCCTCCCTCAAAAGCTGATTCAGGCCAAACCACAAGGTCAAGCTCCTGGTCAATTTTCGCCAGCTTACGATTCAATTGGCGATAGGACTCGAAGGCTTGCCAGAAGTAGTCACTCTCCACGTCAAACCGGGTATCGACCGCTCCCTGAACAAGTCCGACACGGAGTGTCTCTCGCTCTGCCTTGTCTGACAGCTGCTGACCTAAACGCCATTCTCCATAAACCAGGGTCCCTAACAGAAACAGGAACCCAACCGCAATTGGTAGATGCCGTCGAGCCACAACGCGGCGCGCTGGCTTCACCGCAGGCTCGCTCACGAACTGTGGGAAACTCACAACGGAGGCGGCGAGGAACACAATCAAGAACGATATCCCATATGCGCCGAAGACATCCGCGATCTGCAATAGTCCGATCCACTTCACTTGGGTATGGGCCAACAACGCTACCGAGAAACCAGTCGCTACATGTCCCCGTGCCAGTTCGAGACCAACCCACACAATGGGCGCGACCAGGCAAAGTGGCCAACCCCATCTCCAGTAGGCCACTCGCGCCAGACCCACAAACAACGGACAGTAGCAAGCCAGGTAAGCGCCGAGCACCGCCAAACCGAGATAATTTGCCGGGTGTGCCAACGTAACGCCGTACAGCAGTACAACCCAGAACACGAAGCTCGTGAACCAGAGGGCGCAGTACGGTCGTTTACCAGCCAAACTGGGACGCCGCACAAGCACCAACCACCCCCCCGGCGCCAGCCACGCCAGCGGCCCCAGATTACAGGGAGGGAGCGCCGCCCAATAACAAAGGCAAGAAACTGCGGAAAGCGTCAACGTGGACCAACCGGTTTCACTCTGAGGCTTGGACATAGGCGCTCAAGAGCCATCGCGTCGCGCTGATGGATCGAAGGACACTCTGGCGCAATGTTACGCCAGGATACGGTGTCAACATCTCCCTGTTCGCGGAAAAAATACACGTGCCTGGAGGCGCTGACTCTGCAAGCAGGCCACCGCCGAGGCAACCCCTCAGGCTATCCTCTAAGGGGACCGGAATTACCTGCCAAATCCAAAGAAGAAGCTGAAATGCTCGATGTCGTCGTAGGGCGCATTGGCAACCGGGAACGCAAAATCAAATGCCAAAGGGGCTGGGCCCAACGCCGGAATCGAAATCCGCAACCCGAACCCCGGAGATACGCGAAAATTGTCTCCGTTGATTTCGACGTCTTCTTCAACCGTACCGGCATCGAGAAAGAACACCCCCTTGAGCATGTCATCCGCAGTCAAAGGGAACATGTACTCCACAGTACTCAACAACATGAATTCGCCACCCACTGTCACCCCACTGTCGACCGGAGAGGCACCCCGAAAATCAAACCCGCGGATGGTCGACTGACCACCGGCAAAGAAGTTCTCGAAAATGGGAGTCTGTGCACCACTGACGCCCAGCCGGGTGCTGACCGCCAACGTGTGCCGATTCGAACCGTCCGCACGTTCACGAACAAGGAAATACTGCCGGTAATCGACGATACCTCGGGGATAATCAAAACTACCGAACATCTGTTCGAAACTCAGTTCCAACAGGTGCCCCTGCGTGGGAAGAAAAGGAATGTCTCGCGTATCGTGTGCGAGTGTGACTCGGCCTCCATAAAGATCATGATCCCCAACCATCTCATCCAACTGCGCCACCCCTTCTACCGACGGATTGTAGATATCGACTTCCAACATCCGTAACGAAGCATTAACGGATAAATCGTGCGTGATGCGATAGCCCAACCCCGCGCGCGCGCCCTTCCGCCTTTCGCTCCAGTCTTCATAACGGCGTTCAAACAAGAAGCCACTCACATTCAGACTGAACGGAGTCCAGAGCAGATAGGGCTCGGTGAAATTCACCACGTAACGTTCAAAGAGGGTGCCAGGCACTGCTTCAATTCGCAGCCCTTGCCCGCCTCCTCGAAAAGCAGTCCCATTGAGGAAATCCTGAAAGCTCGTGGGAAACCGCAGAATATCGAAATTTCGTTCGTCGATAACGATGTGACCGGTCAAACCTGCGTTCGAGTTGACACCCGCACCGAACATAAACCTGCCAGTACGAGCTTCTTCCACGAAGATGTCGAGATCGGCCGTACCTGGGGGTTGCAACAGCAGATCTCCCAGAGGCTCAACTCCGGCGGCATCACCGCCGGGGCCGGCTGGCACCGGTTCTGTAACCGCGGGTGGCGTCGATGCCTGTGGCGATTGATAGCGAAGCCAGCCACTGGGACTGGAGGCGCGTACCGGGTAACGCGGGTACTCCGGCAAAAAACCTTCCCGCACCGTCTCCTGTGCCACGACTGGTGGCGCCTGCGGGCTTTGCCCACGAATTTGAAACGAGGAAGCCGATTTCAACTTTTTTTCGGGGTGAACGTGCTTTTCGGAGTGGACTTGTGGCGACAACTTGGTAGCCGGAACAACGACGTCATCCACCGCATCTTCACCGGTCTCCGCGTTGGCGGCAGCGGGCCACAGAGCCGATCCCGAAGAGACGCGGCGCTGCATACAGCCCGCGACTGTCAGACAGACGGTGATGCCAAACAACAACACGAGGTTAGGTAGTGTCAGCAAGCGACAAGCTTGAATCTGTGGTCCATAGGCTGGAGACCGTTTGCCTCTACTGAACCGTCTGGTCGTAACAAAGGGATTTCCGCTCATGGATCGCAGTATACAGGTTGGTCGCTTCGAATCGATTTGGACTCGCATCCAGATCAAGGGTCGCGGGATAATCGGGAAGGACTCTGGCCACGGCCCAAAGTCCTTCGTTTGGTTAACGGCGGATTGACTGCAACGTCGTCGGCTGTCACATCGAATTCGCGCGGTTTAACGTTGATCGCAGGTGGCCGTCCCTGCGAGGGGTCATTGATAAACAACTGGGATGATTTCAGACGCCGCTCGCTCGACCTGACTTCGCGGATGTCAATAATCTCACCCGGATACAGCGACAGACGTTTAAGAATCACGCTTTCCCGAGTATGTGGAAACTCACCCGCGATGTGTACATTAACCTGCCCAACGCGATACTGAGCACCTTCTTCGATCTTGTAAATCAGATCTAACTGGCCCGGTTCCTCTAGGAAACGCGGGTCCGCCTTAATATCCGCGTAAACATAACCCTGACCGCCGTAGAGGTCGCGCAACATACCGACATCGCGGTTCATCGTTGATAAGTTGAAATAGTCGCCGGAAGCAAGCTTCAGCTGGTCTTGCAAAGACTCACCTGTAAATCGCTCGTTTCCTTGAATCGCAACAGAACGAATACGAAAACGCTGACCTTCGTCTATAATGAACCGCAACGTCACCCAGTTACCCGACTCGTCAAAACTAAGTTCTCGGTCGATACGAGCGCGAAAGTAACCCAGACTCCGGTAGTAACCTGTCAACCGCTCGGTATCCTCTTCGATCTTGCTACGATCCAACTGGCCACGAATGAAATAACCAAGGATCGGGGTTTTTGTGGAAATCAAGGACTTGAGGCGGCCATCGCGTACCAAGTCCGGATCGTTTCCAACAAATTCAATACGCCCGACACGCACCAACGGCCCTTCGTTGACCACATAAATCACGCCGCGATCTCCTGGATTCGTTCCCTCCAGGATCGTCACAGTGGCTTTCACAAATCCTTTGCTTCGGTAGTACTCTTCGACACGTCTGCGGCCATCTTCGACATTGAAGCGGCTCTGCGCGTCGCCCACCTTCAAGCCGGTTTCCTTGTCGAGCTTCTTGTCTTTGTAGTAACGGTTTCCGATGTATTTCACATACCGCACCGTCGGTTGTTCAAACACTTTGAAAACGACATAAACACCTTCAGGAGTAGAACGAGTCAAGGTCTTGATGTTGCGAAACAAGCCCGTCTTATAGAGTCGCCGGACATCCGCCTTGGTAACTTCGGGGTCAAATTTTCGGTCAACACGTGTCCGCAATTCCGCAAAAATTCGAGATTCTTTTACTGCGTCATTGCCCTCAACCGTAACTCCCAACACGATACCTTGCGGCGTCTTGCCGCCCTCGAGCGGAGACTCGCTGCCACGGCTGTCCGCTACAGGCACCGCTGGCGTTGCCGCAGGAGCCGATACAGGATTAGCCCTTTCTTGGCCCGAAAGCCGGCAACTGGGAGTCCAGCCGCAGACGATCACCAAAATCATAACCAGACGGGCAACGGTAACGTCAAAACGATCAACCGTCATATGATGATTCCCGGTTTACCGGGTGCATTGACAAGGAAAAACAGCACTACGCCGGATCCGAAAAACTACGGAAATGGGGAGGCGGTCAAGCTCCACAAGTCAGCCAACAGAGGCCATCCCATCCCCACAACGCGATTCCGTCTCCGGAGCGATTCACGACAAACAACCACCTGTAGACCGGCCGAAAAGTCGCAACCGGGAAGCAAAACAGGCGATAAACCACGTTCTGCAACCAACCGACGACTGGAAATCGCCACCTACACGACGACCATTCATTGAGAAAAGGCAAACAAAAGTCGCGTAGAAATAGCGAATGCGACGGATGGCGGCAAGGCGAATTCACCGCAGCGGTGCGTTTCTTCGCGTACTCCTGATCCGGCCTGCGCAACAAGCCGGTCACAGCCGATGGGCTACCAGTTCACGACTGCACCCTTTTACGTGGGGACTCCACGACTGCTTTACGTGGGGACTCCGCGACTGCAATTCCGGGCAGGCCACTTCAATCCCACCACCAAGCATCCCGTGATTTCGGCCGGGGTCTGGCCGTTGCGTGCTCAGCCTCTAACGCGCCGTAATCAGCAACCTGGATCGCATCTGCGCGTACCAAATGTGCTGTATCAACGGTGACCCCACCACTCACACCAGCAATCACCCGGTTACCAACAAGACGGTGATTAATGATGGTGTCGACACGGCGTGGAGCAGTTCCACGGGCAACTTGATATTGCTCCGGATCACCCCAATGCGTCAGATGCCAGCCTACCTGACCGGCCAAATCCTCCGATCGTAATAGCCCGGCGACCAGGGCCAAATCAAACACGTTCTTCAACTCGGCGTAAATGGGATATTTTCTCGCCAAGGCCGAAAACTCTTGTGTAAAAGATTGGGCAAACTCCGCTGTTGCCAGATCAGATTTACCGGTGTGGACACGTTTACCCTGCCTGGTAAGAAATTCGTTTTCACTGAGCACCTTGACGCCTGGCCCACGGAAGGAAAAGGCGTGCCTTTGTGGCGTCGCCTGAATGGCCTTGTAGTTCAACGTAAACCACCAGCGGATCACACTCATCGAACCGGGCGGATCCCGCAACATTGAATCGAGCACACTGCGCACTCCCAATACTCCATCCTCCAATCCCATCCCCACCCGTTTCATACGGTAGTCGGCTTCCACCAGCACATTCGCGACGCGCGAGCGCGGATCAATTCCGTAGACGGTAATATCCTGTTTGCCTAACGACTGCTGTAGTTCGTCCAACCACTTTCGCCGCTGCCTGGCCGATCGGAGCGGTCCCTGCTTCCGACTCGATTCCTGAAATGCCTTGGCAGCCGCCAAACCTTGGCGTGTCGGCGTGATCGAGCAACCAAAGCTACCTTTACGGTGCATTGCGTTACGTACCAGAACCACCAGATCATCGAGTTGTAACACAGGCCAGCCACTATCGGCATTCACGGTACGCCCCAGGTCATTGGCATGCCACGGACCAGCTGGTCCGGCCAACACAATTTCTCCCTGCTGCGGATAGACAAAAACATATTTCACGTTGTAGAGACCGGCCAAATAGCGCATGGCAGCGTCAGGACCCTGGCCACTGGCCCAGCGCATCTGCAATTCTTTTTCGAGACGCGTCAAGGAGATCTTTCGCAGGGCTGAAGGCTGTTGAACATCGTCATTCGCCGCGCGCTCGCGTGCGGCTCGACGCTGTTCCCTGAGCATCCAGTCCTCGGATTGCAGCGGGATCCGCTGCAATAGACCAGCGGTATCGACGGCAACACCACTCGCAAACTCCTGGACCGCACCATTGCCGCCGACCTCGTCCCATGAATCCGGCGCGACGGTTGAAGTGATTAACTCAATCAGTGAATCAAAATCAGCCAGCGCGGCACCGCCACGCCCTTCCGCTGGTGTCGACGGCCCTCCGCGAATTTCCGACAAGGATTGACTGCGTGCCCGGTCATCAGACATCGATGCGGCCGTTCTGATGGCTCCTCTGCGCATGCCAAAACGAGCCTGAAATGTGGCGATCCGACCCAGCAGTTGATCTCGTTCAGGTCGGCCCTCCGCCAGCGCGCGGGCCGGCCCAAACTCGCCAGCCTCCAAATGCGCCCGAATCTGCACCTCGGTTTTGGACGGGGACGTTGCCGTAGGCTGTTCACCGGCTCCCGCGACGGCAATCCAGTTAAAGACTCCCAGTACATACGGCAGTATCAAAATCATCCGCACCATCTGGCACTCCAAGAAGAGAAGACTGTGGAACTATACTACCACCTAACAGCATCTCCTATTGCCGCGGTGCGGTCAAGAAAGCACCGTCCATACGGTTATTAAGTACCGCATACCCCAAAGGTTGTGGACCCGGTCGTCAAAATCACCGCAGACCGATAGGTTGTGATTATGGCAAACCTCATCTCACACCGGAACATCGCTCCCTTGGCGTTTCTCTTTGAAGCTGCGTTAGGCTTACTCGCCATTGGGCTGGGGACCTGGTGTGATATCGACCCACTGGAAAATGTCACGATCGGTCCAGAGACACTATGGCGCCAGGTAGTCGCAGTCGGTTGGGGCCTGTTGGCCACGTTACCCATGCTGGTCGGCCTGGTACTTCTCAGACAGATTCAAGAAGGGCCACTCGGCGAACTCAACCAACTGGTGGACAAACAGCTGGCGCCACTATTTGTCGAAACACGTATCTGGGAACTTGCACTGATTGCCCTGGCCGCCGGCTGGGGAGAAGAGCTGCTCTTTCGTGGGTGGCTGCAAACTCTGGCAACGCGCAACATCGCGGGCAACGCAGGACTGTGGATAGGAGTCCTATTGGGCGCAACCGTTTTCGGCTTGTGCCACTGGATTTCATCGACTTACGCAATTCTGGCACTTCTGGCGGGAATCTACCTGGGAATCCTATTCATCGCGAGTGGGAACATACTGACTTCCGTGACAACTCATGCGCTGTACGACTTTGTCGCATTAGTCTGGATCACGCAGTCTCCCGTGGCGCCAGCCCCTCCAGAAGACACAAGCAACCCGCTGGAAGAAACACCTGATTAATTCAGGTCTGGCCACGTCCAGCCGCCCAAGATGACTTCTTTAGGCAATGTTTGTCCACCGCGAATGACAACGACTTCCGCCTGTGCGGCAGCCTCATAGCGTTTCGCCAATTCCGGTAGCTCGCGAACGCTATCGCGATTCCAGGTGTAAATCCGATCACCCTGGCGAATGCCTGCAACAGCCGCAGCCGAATCCTCATCGACCTTTGTGACGAAAATCCCCACACCACGTGACTCGCCCTCAATTCCCAAGGCCCCCCCCTTACGTTCGACATTCAGCTGTACCGGCTCGTAACCACGCAACACCTCGAATTGTATCCGACCGCCCAACCGATTGGCGCCGATTTTTCCAATCAAATCTTGAACCGTAGTCACATACTCGTCGGCAAATTTCAACACGATGTCGTCCTGCCTCAGATCGGCTTTGTCGGCGGCCGACTGCGGCACCACCCTGGAAACCTGGCACGGGCCGCTCAAAGCAACACCCAGAAAGCCACCGGCTCTGCGATCCACGGTACCGCGGTCACCCAACGATTTTTTGAGTTCCGCTACCCCCGCGGCGGTTACCTGCGTCCCATAAAACTTGACTTCATCCAAGCGAGGGAGCGTCATCAGATGCTTCACCGCGGAATCGGTGATGGATGTGTGAAATACAAAAAGCCAACGCAATCCGGTCAACTTTTCCAGGTTCGCCATCCCGAGATCGCTAACCGCAGTACGTTGGAGCACCAGACGTTCAACGTTCTCCAAACGCGCGATCGCTTTCAGAAACCCGTCGCCAAACTTCTCGCCGGACAAATTCACCGTGGTGACACTCGCTACCCAGCGCAGATGTTGCAGGTCTTTCAACTTGCCGTGCCAACGCTCACTGAACTCGATGCCCAAGGGGCCGTACTGGGCATCTTCTCGGTAGATGCGCGCCCCGGCCTCGCGCAACGCCTCCAAAGCACGATCCTGGCGCACACTGGCCAACAACCTCAGTGTCGCGCGAGCCCGGTCCGCAGAAGCTTGAAAGGAACCTGCAATCCGCTCCAATGCCGCTTCAGCCTGGAACGCGGTATCCAAGTCCGCGGACATTGACAGCTCGCGCAAAATCAGGACGGTCCGTGTCGCCGCTTCCAAAGACGCGTCCTCAAGACTGGCAAGCAGTGGACGAATGACCGGGCGGCCTGCCGTGATCAGTCGCCCGGTCGCCACTTCACGCACCTCGAAACGATCGGCATCCAGAGATTTGATCCAGGTACCTAAAATCTCCAATGGGGGGCCTGGCCCGATGACACCAGGCTCAGGCGGGATCTCAGCAGCGCCAACCGCCAAACACACGGCACTCAATCCGCACGCTAGGACCACACTGTATCGCATCATTGCCCTACCGCTTCCTGGTACACACACCGCTGAAACAAACAACCGTCATAGCCCCCTACTGCGTCCCCCTCGCGCGCACCTGCCACACGCTTTTCACACCTGTACCGGCAGATTACTGGGCTCTCCTCCTACGGGTGCTCAACACGATCGAATCTGTTATACCAAGTTTTGCCCGGACCATTCGTCTCTATCTGGACCAGTTCACTGTATCCGGCAGGACTGCCCAATAGCGGGCGAGAGGTACCTCGAAAAGAACGCCTCGGTGCCCGGCGCGAATCGCCTGCCGGGACCAAGCATTGCCATTTCTCCCACTTTCCCGACCTGAAGGGGTGATTCCATGTCGCTGGAATTACGTTCCCGGATCCTGGCCGAGCTGAATTCGCTCATCTTGATCGATCCGCACACACACATCAACGCGCTGGCGCCGGCTTCGACGACACTGGCAGATATCCTCGGTTATCACTACTACACCGAATTGGCCCACTCTGCGGGGCTGCCGCGAGAGCAGATCGAGAACCCCGACCTTGAGCCCCGTGACAAGGTACGGCTGCTTATCGAAAATTTGGCACCCGTCGACAACACGGTTCAATACGGTTGGTTCGTGGAAATCTGTCAGACCCTGTTTGGTTTTCAAGAAGAGCGTATTACCCCAGAAAACTGGGAACCTCTCTACGATCACTCCGTCGACTTGATGGCCGGAGATCATTGGGCGCAGGAAGTCCTGAAAAAAAGCCAGCTACAAGCGGTTTTTCTAACTAATGATTTTGATGATCCGCTCGAAGGATTTGACACCTCCACATACATCCCGTGTCTACGCACAGATGATCTGGTCTTTCACTTGGCGCAAGATGACGTGCGGACACGCCTCGAAAATGCAACGGGGGTCTCTGTCACCGACCTAAGTTCGTTACGGGCGTCCCTGACCAACCGGTTTGACCATTTCACCAGTCGGGGCGCCCGTGCGTGCGCGATTTCCCTACCACCAAATTTCAGTCCCCACCCCGTGTCAGACGGGCGCGCCGAAAACGCTCTCAGCAACGTCCTGGCAAAAGGCGCGGCAGCCGAACAAAGTCACTTGGATGCACTCGCCCAGGCGGTGTTCTGGAATCTGGCCGAGCATTGTGATTCCTACGATCTACCGTTTGATTTGATGATCGGCGTAAACCGCCGTGTCTATCCGGCTGGCGTCTACCAAGGCCAGGACCTGTATGACAGTCGGGTGTCGTTGATCCAATACCGCGAATTATTCAACTCGTTTCCTGGTGTAACCTTTCCCATTTCGGTTCTCGCGAGCGTCACCAACCAGGAGCTAACCAGCTATTCCTGGATTTTCCCCAACGTCATAACCAATGGGCATTGGTGGTATTCCAACACGCCAACCTACATTGAACACGATGCGTCCGCGCGGCTGGAAGCCGTTCCCCGCACGAAGCAAATCGGCTACTACAGCGACATGTACAAGCTTGAATTCGCTCTGCCAAAATTCAACATGTACAAACAGATCTTGGCGAAAATATTGGCGGAACGATTTGTTATTGACCGTCGCTGGACTGAAGAGCGGGCAGTTGCTCTCGGACAACAGGTGCTGCGCGGCAATGTTGAGTCCACATTCATGGCTGCCAATAGAATGGCTGGCGGCTAGGCTTTCGCTTCGTCGGACGCCAGCACTTTCTCCGTCTGCATTACCACCGCCGGAAAGCAAAACTCCCACGTCGGCTGATGTCTGTCGGCATGGCTGGGCTTCGCTCCTGCGTCACCGATCGAGTAGACTATAGGTTAAAGTGTGTCAACGATTCAGGAGGCTGTGGAATGGATCCGACCCATCGTGTTGGCTTGTCCCGTCGCGAAGTCCTTCGACTCGGCTTGGTGGGAGGCGGCGGACTGACTCTTCCGGGTCTGCTACGACTGCGTGCCGCTACGGCGGCCAACCGAGCACCCACGCGGACCGCGATCATCGTGGTCTGGTTGCCTGGCGGTGCAAGTCACATCGAAACGTATGATCCCAAGCCACTCGCGGCCGACGAATATCGAGGCCCCTTCGCACCCATCGATACCTCAGCCAACGGAATCCAGATCTGCGAGCTACTGCCATATCACGCCCGCGTAGCGCATCGATTCTCACTATTGCGATCGATGGTCCATACGGGTTTCTGTCACCAGCAAGGAACACAGCAGCTGTTTACCGGCCATCCAGTGCGCGTCCTCAAACAGAAACCTGACCACCCAGATTTTCTGACGATCGCTAACCACCAACGTTTTGACGCCTCACGCGCAATTCCTAACTACGTCGGAATTCCACCAGCGAACTACACCGGTGCTGCGTATTTGGGATCCACCTACGAAGCCTTTCGCGTGACCGGCGACCCCAACGCGCCAGATTTCCATGTCCCCAATATCGGCCTGGCCAAACCTGCGGTCCGTCAACGGGTCCAAGCGCGCCGAGATCTACGGGGCAGCCTGGACCGCTTGAGCCGAGATATTGACACGCGGCATGCCATGAAAGCTTACGACGACTTCGAACTGCAAGCCTGTAATCTGCTGACCAGCCCGGAAACGCGACGCGCGTTTGATATCGGGCGCGAAACCGACCTCACGCGCGATCGCTATGGCCGCAACCGATGGGGGCAACAATGCTTGCTCGCGCGACGTCTGGTCGAAGCAGGGGTCGACCTGTTAACGGTGCAACTCGGTGGAAAGCTTTGTGGCCGTGTGGGCAATTGGGACGACCATCCGGTCAATCACAATGTCTTTGCCGGAATGAAATATCGCGCCCCGTTCTTTGACCAAGCGGTTAGTGCTTTGGTGGAAGACCTTTACGACCGCGGGTTGGATCGCCGCGTGATGGTCGTTGTCACCGGTGAATTTGGCCGCACCCCCAAAATTTCCTATGCAGCCAGTACAGGCAAAGGCACCGCCAGTGCGGCCAAGGGAACCGTCCAACCAGGCCGCGACCACTGGCCGCGGGCTACTTCAATGCTCTTTGCCGGTGGCGGGATCACTCCCGGACAAGTCATCGGGGCCACTGATATCCGCGGCGAAGACGCCACCCACGATATTGTCGGTCGAGGGGATTTCCTGGCCACGATGTATCGTCATCTGGGGATTAACCCGGAAAACATCGCGATCCAAGATTTCTCTGGACGCCCGATTCCGATCGTGCAATCCGGGACTCCCATCCCAGGGCTCACCAGCTAAGTCTGCCCCAACGCCAACTGCCCGCAGCCTGGAAAGCCACCGGCTCCAAACGCACTCAGGGAATTCGCAGGGGTCCATCTTGCCAGCCGCCCCGCGTATCGGCTATGGTCTCCCCCCCAGCTGCCAACAACTCCTTCCATTCCCCCTCTCTTATCCAGTTCGCAATCTGCTCTGCAATCAAAGTTCACCCTATTTACACTGCACCACAGTAAACCGTCACCGCGGCTGCAGAATTCGGTACAGATTGTGTCCGCACAATCCGACTCATGAATAGTGGGGCATGTGCGACACCCAGCGCGCCCGTTCGAGGCGTAGTGCTGCATACCTCACCTTGGCAAGCACGGCGGAATTTGCTTCGTCGTCACTCTACAACGACCGGCTATTCCCTTGCTGAAAGGAATCAAGCGATGGACCGTAGGCTCTGCTTGTACAAACTGCTATCAACCGGAAGCACTTGCGCCATCTTCCTGAGTGGCTGCCGAGGCCACCAGTACGCTCATGTGCTCAAGGACAAACAGCCAGATATGGTCGGCAGCCATACAGCGGGAGCCGAGACATTCAATCCACTCGTGGGAGAAGCTGTCGCCAAACTACTTGGCCGGCACGAGGGGCCAGAGACCCACATGACCGGCCATGTGCCAGCCGGTGAGCTGCCCGTGCCAGCTGCGCCCGCCGGCAAGAAGTCGATCTGCTTTGTCGGAATCGAAAACAAGAGCATCGAAGAGCTCGGGGACTTCAAAGATCAACTCTACGAACAAATTGATGCCCAGATTGTGAGTTCCAACGTGTTCGATGCGATTAATCGGCGATTTGTCGAAACCGGCCTCCGCGAAACACGGCTGCGCCCTGACTCGTTGTTCGTACACGCCAACATGCAGGAATACGCCGCGGTGATGCATCAAATGGGAAAACCCTTTGATTATCTGCTATTCGCCAAGATCACTTCTGGGACGACCCAAGACAACAAGAACAACTACCAACGGGACTACCAACTCACCCTGGAACTCATCAACGTGCACACAGGCCAATACGACAAACAAATGGCAACCGTGCGCAAAGGTTATCACCGTTCACGATTGGGTGCACTAAAGAACTACAACCCTTTCCGCAGGAATTAAACACACTAAGTCCATCGTGTTGTGAGCAATTACGTCGTGTGTTGTCCGGACTCGGTTTTGACCTGCACACCAGGTTCACTTACACCGTTGCTCGCTGCAGCAACGATGCTGCGCGGTGCAAGAATCAGGAACAAACACACTGATGTATGGACGGAGTCCCCTCTCCACTTCGTTACATCTTCTGACAAGCAGGAACGAGGCACCAGTGGCTCTTGTCCAACTGCATTTCCAGCAACGTGTATTGGTATCGCTGGCGGCAGGCAATCAAAGGCCAGCTGCGCGCGGCAACGTCGAACCAGATAATCCAGGATCACCCACCGGCCAATTCGCTCCGCGCCGTCAACGGCAACCGTTCACGCTGGTGATTTCCCAAGAAGCCATACAACGACTCTGCCTGTTGCTGGTCGTCGCCGCTTTCTCCGGCTGCGCTTCCTACGAAGAACGGATTCGCAGCACCCGAGCCCTGTTTTATGCGAACGACTTGCCGGCCGCCATCGAACGCCTAAAAGAAGAACGCCAACGTGACACGAAGTCGCGTGACGCAATCAGCCTGGATCTGGCAACCGCACAACTCATGTCAGGTAACCCCCACGCCGCAGAACAGACACTTCGCGGAGTACGCGATCGCTTCGACTACCTCGAACAGGCCGACCTCACTGAAGGTCTTCGAGCGTTTGCCACTGACGACACGGCGCGGGCCTATGCTGGAGCCGACTACGAAAAGCTCTTGTTGCGTGCAATGCTTACGATCACCAACTTGATGGGTGAAGGCGATGATGCCTTAGCGTACAGTCACCAATTCAACGCCAAGCAAGAAGAGATCATTGCAGCGGGGGTTCCTGGCGCACCGCAAAATCCGAAAAAGTCATATGAACGCGTTGCTCTAGGCGCCTACCTGCATGGCGTGTTGCGCGAAGCAAACCACGTCGATTACGACGAGGCTGCTCGCAGCTTTGCACGCGTCGCATCCTGGCAACCCTCATTTACCTCCGCAGCAACAGATTTGGAACGGGCGCGCGGTGGCAGACATTCTGCAGCGGGAAATGGCGTTCTCTATGTGTTCGCACTAGTTGGCCGCGGACCACGTAAAGTCGAAGCCGAGGAAATTCCTACTTCGACCGCACTATTGATTGCGGATCGAATTCTGAGTGCAACGGGCGAGTACACTCTGCCACCAACTCTAGCACCCATCAAGATCCCCGTGATCGCGGTCCCCCGCAACACCATTGCCAGCGTGGCGGTTCAGATCGCTGACCAGAGCTTCGGAAAAACCCAGACCATCACGGACATTGGAAAAATCGCGGTCCAGCAACATCAAACGATGTTGCCCCACATCATGGCTCGCGCGGTGGCCCGTCGGGTTGTCAAGAAAGCTGCTGTTTATGCCGTTAAAGACACCCTGGACGTCGCACCCGCCGCCAGCCTGTTGCTCGACGTCGCGGGCGTCGCCTGGGAGGCCGTCGAGTCCGCCGACACGCGTTGTTGGGGTCTGCTTCCCAATCAGATCCAAGTCCTGCGTCTCGAGGTTCCAGCCGGTCGACACCGTGTCGAACTCCAGCCCATCGGAAAAAGCCGCCGCCCGATCGGCCTTGCACACAGGGCTGACATCCAGATCGAGGATGGCCGCACGACGTTCGCATTGGCCTGTTTCCCTGACAGGCACCGAGTGGGTGACGTCCTGGTATCCGATGCCTACTGAACCGAGCCCAAGCCGGTTGACCCAGTTTCCCCGAAATTCACCCGTTCTGCCCCAAACCACGATCATCAGGACCCGAGGACGGCAGAGTACCAACCGATCGCGACCGGTTGCTTGTGTGACTTTCAGACCACTGGTATTATTGACTGGGCCGGAAAATAATCGGTCTGCTCAAACGGATCGACTGGCGTAATGGGGTTCCCCGTTGCTCGCTGGTACGGCAGCTTCCTACCGTACTTCTTGATTCGCTCAGGCAGCCTGGCAGGCTTGTGCCGGAGCGTGCCACCCTAGATGCTCGATTGAGCTGTAACACAAAGCGCCATCAAGCTTCCAACGTAGTGATCCAATCATGGCGAAACGTCCTCAGGATGATCTGTTCGAATCGACCACGATGTCGTTCGGCGAACACCTCGAGGAGCTGCGTGGTTGTCTGGTACGCGCGTTACTGGGCCTGCTCATCGGGTTCCTCATCGGACTGGCGATCGCCAATCGTGTGGTGCAGTTCATCCAGACACCACTGACCATGGCTCTGGAATCGTATTACCTGGATAAAGAAAAAACCGACCTGCAAACCGGCGACCCACTCGCCAATTCAGAAGACCTCAATGTTCTGAAAAACCAGGAACTGGTTCAGGACCGCGTCAAGATTGACCCGCATGCCATCCTCGCATATCTGAAGGCCTCCAACCCCGAGCAATTCCAAGACCTCGAGGTTTCTCGCTACCAATTCCGCTGGATGAATATCAAACCCAATCAGGCGCGGCCACTCTGCGTCCGACTGTCCAACCCCAAGAAAGATGGGCACCCGCCCAAGAAAAATGTGCACCCGGTTGCGTGGCGCATCTGGCAGTCTCTGAACCGCGAACAGAGACAGGAGCTGACACAGCTCCAGAAACTGAAGACCGAATTTTCGGCCAGCCAGCAACAGGCGTTACTCAACATACTCAACAGCTTGCTCGGCAACCGAGCCTTGCACCAGGCTGACGAATTCAATAACGCTGCCGCAGCCGCCAAGGACTCACCTGGTGGATTCTTGGGCTTTCTTTCCAGCTCGGAGGAAATCGACACGACGCGTCTTCGTGCAGGGGCATTGGATCAGTTGCGTGCCCAAGCCAAGCAAGGGGATCTATCGGAAGAACAATCACGTAAACTCAATCAACTCTTGTTGATCGGCGCCCTGCCAGACTTCTTGAATTACCCAGAACCCCAACTGATCCCACTCCAGATCTGGCGCGAAACGGAAGTCCGAGTTCAAGCGTTAGGTGTCCATGAAGCATTCATGATCTGGCTGAAAGCTGGTTTTGTGTCGGGGCTGGTGATTGCCAGCCCTTGGATCTTCTGGCAACTCTGGATTTTCGTGGCAGCCGGACTCTACCCGCACGAAAAGCGATACGTTCATGTTTTCCTGCCCATTAGTCTGGGGCTTTTTCTGGCCGGCGTGGCACTGGCATTCGTCTTTGTTTTTGAGCCGGTACTCGCATTCTTGTTCAGTTTCAACAAATACATGGGAATCGACCCCGACCCGCGCATTAGTGAGTGGCTAAGCTTCGTACTCTTCCTGCCGTTGGGATTTGGGGTTGCCTTTCAACTACCGCTTGTGATGCTCTTCATCAATCGCCTGGGGTTAGTTTCCGAAGCACTGTTTCTGGAAAAATGGCGCATCGCCATTCTGGTCATCTTTGTCATCTCGATGCTACTCACGCCAGCCGATCCAATCAGTATGCTGCTGATGGCAGTGCCACTGACCTTGCTCTACTTTCTCGGTGTCGGCCTCTGCCGCTGGATGCCGCGGTTCAAGAATCGTATGCCCGAAGGCTACGACCCCTAATGAACCGGGCTACCCAAACCACTGTTACCATCGTGTGAATTGCTCACTTCCAGCGGTACAACTGCTGCGGATTTCTGCAGAGATACTGTGATAATGAAAAATCGCAAGCATCAATTTCGGGGAATTTCCAGCGACAAAAAAGCATTTCGCCACAGCCACCAGCACTACCCAAATTAACAAACGCGGGAAAATGTCCGCAACATACACCTTGGTCTTGCTGGGGCGCCAGCTTTCCCCTATTGTCCCGCCCTGAGGGTTTCAGGAGATGGCAGGCAGCGCATGCGTTGCATAAGTACAGCCTACCAGACAAGTCTCCCTGAAATTCGTCCCACCACAATGACGAGCACGGCGGAAGAGCTCCGAAGAGTGGTTGGATCCGGATAAGATGACGAATACATTGCGATCCGTCCGGCCGGCCGCTGTTGCCTCGCCGGTATGGCTCGTCGCACGGTTACACCCCGGATTTTGTTGTGACTCGACGGCACTTGCCAAACCGACACAGGTCGTCGGCTGGGCTTTAAACCATACAAAGAGCTGGAAGTCAGATTCGATCAAATCGGTGACCACCCTAGACCGATACCTGGGTTAGCTTGTTGTTCACGCGGCGCATGCGAAGTCATTTCGCGCAACGGATAGCACTCTCCCGACACGGACTGCGGTACCCGCAAGACCTGATTAACTGGTAAGATGAGGACAGCGAGCACGGGAAACTACTGTTCCGTACTCGATTGGCTCGAAGGGGAGAAAAAAACAACATGGAAATCAACGGACCCGGCGCGATCCATGGCCCACACTCGCTGAATGGAATTCATCGTTCACAGAGTACTTCACCGGTAGAACCGGGGTATTCACAGCCGATCGATGAACTGGACATCTCTCCGCATGCGGAATTGATGAGCCGAATTCACGAAATCCCTGACGTACGCAGCCATCTCGTTGACGAAATCCGTCAGCAAATCATGGATGGGACGTACGAGACGCCGGAACGTCTGCAAGTCGCTGTCGATCGCTTACTCGACGAATTGTCCTGATTTGCGTTCGTTTCCGTCCTCTTGGTTTCTGCAGCAGTTGGAACGCCGGTTCCCTTGCTGCGCTTCTGCGGAAGTCTGGCCGCGCCGCGGCGCGCGTCTTCCCAGACGATAGAATCAACGGAACGCAAGAACTGTGGCTTGCTACACCAACGAACACAGGCACCGCCCCCAAGCAAACCGACGCTAAAGGTCAACGCGTTCCAAAACTTCACAAGTCGCCAGCGACTTGTTGAGCACGTAGAAGTGGATTCCTGGAACGCCACCTTTCACCAATTCGGCAACCTGTTGGGTTGCAAAGTCGACTCCCACACGATACTGCCAATCAGCATCTTCACGGGCCGCCAATTGCTGCAGGAGCGTGTCGGGAAGTGCCGCTCCGCAAAGCGAGGTAATCCGCTTAATCTGCGACAGATTCGTTATCGGCAAGATTCCAGGAACGATAGGTACGTCGATTCCAAGTGCCCGACACCGATCTCGAAAAGTGAAGAACCTCTGATTGTCATAGAACAGCTGTGTTAGAACCACATCCGCCCCTGTGCGCACTTTGCGTAGTAGGTTCTGTAAATCTGCTTCAGAGTTGGCGGCTTCTCGGTGCGTCTCCGGATAACCTGCCACCGCGACACCGAACTCGGGAAATTCATCGCGAATCAACGCAACCAGTTCATTAGCGTACTGCAACCCTCCCTCGACCGGGCGAAATGCGTTCGCTCCGCTGGGGGGGTCGCCACGCAATGCAACAATGTGATCCACTCCCCGCTGTAATGCTTCTTGGAGAAATTGCCGCAACTGGTCAACGGAAGCACCAACACATGTCAAATGGGAGGCAACTGGAACTGCAAAATCCCGCTTCACTGCTTGGACTACATCGAGAGTCTTATCTCGAGTGGAGCCACCCGCACCGTACGTACACGTCACAAAAGCCGGACTCCATTCCATCAATTTCGCCACGTGCCGCAACAAAGCAACATCTCCTTGCGGCGTCTTCGGGGGAAACAACTCACAAGAAACGGCAACCTTTTGTTGTTGATAAATAGAGGCGAGCGACATACGAATTCGTTTTCCCTGGCAGCACGAGAAACGTCAGGCCCTCTTCCTGTATGTGGACGGGCAGCAACGATCGTTGCATCTGCAGATCGTAACAACCCGCCCGCCAACCACGAAGAGGGGCAACATCTGTGGGGAAAAGCCGGCGCGTCTTTCGCGTGCATTTCCACGCCGCCGGGTACGCCAAATGACGATTTTCGGGTCAGCAATTCAAACAGGCCCGATCGCTGCGCCAACAAATTGCGGGCTCCGCGCAGTCCAGGTCCATGTAAAATTGGCCGGCGTCTGTCGACCGACGGTCTGACAGCAACCATACATTCGCTGCAATTACGTCAATCGGCACTGCTCCCACACCGGCAACCACCGGCCAATGCGTAGTAAACACCTGTGGGAACCGCCTCACAGCGGTGGAAACCCCGGTGGAAATGCGGGTTTTTCTCTCATCCGAAAGTCCACCGGCCGGATAGAATCTTTGCACCAGCATCCGACCTCCCTGCCGAAATTGACCTAAGCTTTGCAAATGACGTCACTTATGACCCGATCACTGTTTGTTGAAAATCGCACCTCCACTCAACGGTACCCAACACATCCTTCGATAATTCTCTCGCGGTCACCGTGCGTAACCTATGTTTTAAGTGCTCTCACTCGGCTGCATGATTCTGGATGACGGAGACATCGCGTGAGTCTGATATTGGCAACCCAATTCTCGGCTTTTCTCACCGGGTTGATCATGGGGACCTGCCTCCTCGGGCTGGGAATCTTTATTGGTTTCTGGCCCAACCGTGCAGGCCATCCCCTGATCGGCGGTTCACGCGCCGAATCAAACCGCACTTTTGAAGTGCTCGCGCACCTCTGTAAGTGGACAGACCGATTCGCCACTGACGTCTCTCAGTACCGTGATACCGTCGACCGTTTTGCTGCCCAGTGCGCCGAATTCGATAAAGAAAATCCCACACTTAAAAACACCTCACTGACGACGCTCCTGACCCAAGTTGTGGAAGCAAACAACAACGTGCAGGAACGCCTGGAAGCGGCGGAATCAAAACTGCTCAATCACTCGCACGAGATTGCCGCCTCGATGGAGGCGGCTCGTATCGATCCTGTCACTGGCCTCCCCAACCGCCGGTCTTGTGACGATGAGCTGCAAAAGCGATTTGAATCTTCCAGTCGATTCGAGTCTGCCCTATCAATCCTGCTGTTCGATATCGATCACTTCAAGTCCTTCAACGACGCGTACGGTCACCTAGCGGGTGACGCAATATTGCGGCAAGTCGCCGGTCGCTTCAAATTGCCTCTCGACGCAGCTGATTTTGTTGGGCGATTCGGTGGAGAAGAATTTGTCATCCTCCTCTCGGACCACGGCCACACCGCGGCCACAGCCATCGCCCGTGAAGTCTGTGAAGCAGTCGCAGCGACGTCACTTCACTACGACAAACAAGTATTCACCGTCACAATTAGCGGAGGTGTGTCATCGCGACGTCCAGACGAATCGCTGGCCGAGTTACTAAAACGCGCTGACGCAGCGTTATATGCTGCCAAAGACGCGGGGCGGAACTGTATCTGGCAACACGATGACAACGGCCTGACAGGCGCCACGCACCCTGCCACACGTTTGTCCGTCATATCCGGTGTTCCCACCCCGCTTCCGACACCGGTTCCGTGCCTCAACGCCCCCAAAGAACAAGCGATGGAAATGGCCGTCAACTCCTGAGCGCCCATACGTTACCGCCACAGGCCAGTCCGGCGTGCAGCGACAATCAGGGCGACATGTTGACGTATCCGAAAGCGCCACGGTTCTGCAAAGCCAAACGGCGCATGAACGCATTGTCGTCCTGCAGTGGACCAAAGCCAAACTGAATGCAATGTACCGAGGCCTGGTTCCCGATCCGCTTGCGCAAACTCCTCAAGTCAACCGCATTCAATTCTGGAGCGCCGCCATCGGTTAAGAGAAAAATAACATCCGGCTCGAGATTCAACGCGGCATTCAACGCCGCTTTATGATCCGTTCCTCCAAACGATGCCAACCCACCGAAGAACTGCCGTACCAAACGCCGATTCTCAGGCGTCGCGCGCACCAGCTGTCGACCCGCCAGGTAGACGCGGCGATGATGATAAGCAATGATCTGAAATTTGTGGTGTGGTTCGAGTTTTTCCAGCGCCCTGGCAAGTTCACGTTCAGCAGCCGCCAGAGCATTCAAACCATCGCCGCCCATGCTCTTGGACCGGTCAATCACAAACACAAATGAGTGCCCTACGGCCGCCGCGGAACCAAATAAGGCAACTTCTCCCGGTGGACCACTCGGACCACGGGACTTGAGACGTGCTCGCTCAGCCGCCAACTGCTCGGCAGTAATCCGACTGGGAGAAACCACCGGACGGCCGCTGATCGTCAAGCGAGGTGAATCCGTCATCTTGGTGGCTAGAGCTGGGTCAGAGGGACCTGGCAAATCAATTCTCGGAAGTTCCACACTCGGTTCGGACAGCGCCTCGGGTTTCCAGTCTTCTAATCTGGCATCTGCGGCTTCGGTTGCATTTTCAGCATCCTGCTGTTCCGCATCCGCCTCGTCGAAATACTCTACCTCTTGTTGGGCGTTTACCTGTGCAATGACAATCTCCCCGGTCCGTTCCCTTCCGCCTGGTAGCCCGCGCGGCTGTGCACGAATAAACGCCGCCAGTATTAGCAGCAAAATTAGGTGGAAGCAGAGGGAGAGCATCCAGGCCGGCAGGCGACGGCGCGGCGTAACGAGCTGGTCGTCGGCCCGCGAAGGGGATGTGGAAACAAAGAGCGGCATACCAATACCATCAAAAGTCGACGGGCATCGCCCGTACAAACACAGAGGAGCAGCAGCCGCAAGTATGACTCCCTACCTCGCTCCCAGACAAGTTCACTTACATCTGGAGCCACGTTTTCGTCATTGCTGACGGCCAGATCCTACCCCACCGCATGTAACACCTATTAGATCAGATCCCGGGAAAAGCCGCTATTGAATTGTGGCATCATCAGTTAGCCGCACAATATTGTGAACGCCCCCATCGATCGGTAATGTATGCCCTGTAATGTACCGAGCTTCGTCCGATGCCAAGAACAAGACCGGTCCCACAACGTCCTCAGGCTCTCCCCAGCGGCCCAACGGAACGCGCTGTTGAACACGCTGACTGGCGACCGGATGCCGCAAGATCGCCGCGTTCATCCCTGTCTTGATCCAACCAGGCGCAACACAATTGACACGCACATTATCGGCTGCCCACTCAGCAGCCAAATCTCGTGTCATCGCCACAACAGCCCCTTTGGTACCGCAGTAGACCGCCGTCCCTCTCCCCAAGCCGATCAATCCACCACCGCCTGCCGACATGTTAACGATACTTCCACGCTGACGTTGCGCCATTCTCTGACCAACGGCGCGGGCAACCAGGAAGGAGCCAATGAAATTCACCCCAACAACATGGCTCCAGTCTTCCTCGGTCCAGTCCTGTAACGGCATGCGGCGGTTGACACCGGCATTATTGAACAAGACATCTGGTGGGCCGGCACGCGCGACAACCGCATCCAGGGTTTGTTCGACTTGCTTCCCTACTGAGACATCGCAAGCATAGGCTTCCGCGCTGCCGTGGTGACTGCGAATCGATGCCACTGTCTGCAACGCGGTCTCTTCATTCAAATCGACGACTGCCACGTGCGCTCCAGCGGCCGCAAAAGCTAAAGAAACCGCGTGCCCCAAACCACTACCTCCTCCCGTGACAAGCACATGTTGCCCTGCAAAATCCGCACTCATATGACTGGCCTCCGACAGTTTTCAACTCGTATTATGACAATTCGCACCAACCCACATTCAGACCAGACAGGGGGCGTGAACCAAAACGGCCGCTCCATCCCGGGGGATACCATTCATCAAATCGCAAACGGCGATCAAAAGCCACGCTCTTTGAGAAAAGCCAGACTCGCAGGGGCGGCACTAGTAAGCGACTCGCGATAAACCTTGATAGAGACAAATCCACCGTACTGTATTTCCTGCAGCGTGGTTAGAACCAAGTCAAAATCAACGTTGCCAGTACCAAACCCACGTCCGTTACTTTCACACAAATGGACGTGCCGTAAACGGTCACGGCAGGCATAAATCGGCTCCGACAGAGAGACTTCTTCGATGTTCATATGAATTGTATCAACCATCGGTCGCACCGCGGGAGAATCGATCGCATCGATCATCGCGAGAACTTCGGCGACCGAATTATTGAAACCAACCTGAAGATGATTCACCGGCTCAATCACGACATCTACAGCCAGTGATTCGGCCACCGCGGCGACTTTTCGCAAGCAATCCGAGATACGCCCATTGGCTTTACTGGCACTCGGCTCATCTGACCGCAAACCTTGCAACAATCCAACCACGAGAATTGATTGAAACCACTTCGCAACTTCCAGATATTCGATCAATCGACCGACTGTGGCAGATCTGATCTGTGCGTCCGGTGAACTCAAACACAAACCGTCGTGATAAGACTCTCCGGTCAGAAATGAAGGAATCACCAGGCCGGACTCCTCTCGACATCGCTCAAGTTCGTCCAACGACATCCCCAAAGGTGTAGACAAGTTTAGTTCCACGCCGTCGTAGCCTGCCTGTTTCAACAAATCGAATGTCTGCCGGAGGCCGTCAACCTTTTCGATGGAGTCGATACGGTCGATGAGAATGTAGCTGTAACGAAACATAGTGGGTTTTTCCAGAACACCTTGAAACACGAAAACGGACACTACGGGTCGACCGACACCAGCCGGCGACGCCAAAGGCGTCTAGCTGATCGTGCCGTGCGTATACCAACATCGACCGACTTACCAACGGGCCCATGACAAGTCATTTGTCATGAAACCGCGTTCTCAACGGCACAGAATCAACCCGATAGCGCAGCGGAGCGGGCAACTTGCAGGAACATGTACTGCGACCATGTTGGATGCCAACCAGATCAAATCACTCGGCCCTGAGACGCGAATCCTGGCGCACACGCCACTGCTTCTGACGCCCACCGGGTAACGTCTGTGTCACGCTCGCCTGGTAGCCATCTTCTGTCAGGTTGATAGTCGGTACCGTAGTCAGGGGCTCGAAGTCGTCGCTCCGCAAACCCAACAACTTGAGACTCTGGGCCCACCTTTTGTGGCGCTGAAAAAAAACCTTCTGATGATGGTAAATGGTCATCAACGCATCCCTGGAAGCCACTGCGGCATCGGCCTGAAACCGCGTCTTGTTCGACCGGTCACGTGTAAACTGAACGTATCCCCAGCGTTCAGGCCGATGCATGTCGATGATACCCTGCGGAGACCATACCCAGTTGTCCTCGCGCTTCTTAGGCACTTTCTGATACTTCCTTTCGCGAATCTGGTGCCGCCACTGGACACGTGAAAAATTGACGCGCCAGTGATCTCCTTCTCTGGGCGGCGCCGCTTGATGGGCAAATTCAGCGAGCACTTTCCAGGGGATCGCAATCTCGACGGACCAACCAAGATCTTCGTCTCCAGGGTCGTTCAATGTCCCCTGTACATGTATGGCCGTCTTCAGACCAGGAATCTCCCAACCATTATCGGCTCCGCCACCATCCTTGTACGGCTTCGGCAGGAACAAATCCCACGTGGTATTGAGTGCGTTGAGTTCTAGTTCGTAGTACTCGTGGTTGTCTCCATTGGGATCAATGAACACTTCAAAATCATTGTCATGAAAAATCACCGAATCATGGTCTTTCAGCGTTCCCCACACGTGAGGCTCTTGCAACTGCGCCGCCACGTAAAAATACGTGTCATCCCACAACATCTTCGCACGTGTCTGGAAACGGGGTCGCGGTTTGCGGGAACCCTCAATGTCCATGAAATTCGCCGTCCAGACGGCCTCCTTCCAGGCAGTTTCATCGAGGCGACCGTCAATCTGCAAAGGCTGCTCGACATGGCGGCAAAGATAACCGCGTGGCGTGATCGGCCGCATCTTTTTCCAGTCATCAATCGAATCTGCCACGACGTCGTGGTGGTGAACAAACACTCCCGACATCAATACCAGAAAACAAATCCACCGCGGCNGGTTTTCCCGCCGCGCCGATGGCAAGCAAATACGCATCATGGCCTCAATTCCTGGGTGGTCGACTACGCCTCGGCAGCTTCGGAGTCGTTCTCCCTGCAGGCACTACCGAGGACGTAAAACGCCACTAGTGTAACATCCGGGCGAAAGCCCGTTTGCGATCGTCGGACAAGAATACTGACCGCTCCCCGCTGGAGGCTAGCCAACGTTGCGTTCTGTATGTAACGCGTCTCTCCACGGTGAACTGTACGAGGGTTGAGCGCCATCAACCATGCGGTTCACCGCCCCTATCCCGTGGACTTTTGGGCTACGATACGGCACCTGTTCTGCGTAGAATAGGCAAAAGATGGATTCACCCATTGGGGTACACTGACACACCATCGTCGCTATGGATGTCACCCGTTCCCACAGCTCGAAAACACGACTGATCGCCGATGAAGCTACCGATTGCTCTATCCGTCACTGGACTCGTCGTTGTCGTAGGTGCGGGGTTAGCCTATAAGCCAGCCACCGAATATTGGCACAATCGCAATAAAGTCGAATGGGAAACCGCGGAAGTTTCCCGCGGCAAGATCCTGGCCGTCGTCAATTCGACCGGGACGATCCGCCCGGTACTTTCCGTAACCGTTGGTGCGCAGGTCTCAGGTCCGATCAAGCGGCTGAACGTCGAATTCAATCAGGAAGTCAAGGAAGGCGAGGAGCTTGCCCGTATCGATCCACGGTTGTACGACGCCGCGGTCAAGAATAGTTCCGCCGCACTGGCTACCAGTAAAGCTCGAATCAAACAAATCCGTGCACAGCTTCAACAAGCGACCAATGCCGAACAGCGCGGCATCAAGCTCCGCAGTGAGAAAAAGACCTTTGTTTCCGACACCGAAATGGACCAGCTGCGTTTTACGCGTCAAGGACTGGAAGCAGAGCTCGAAGTGGGCCTGGCTCAGGTTCAGCAAGCGGAAGCCTCTCTCGAACAGGCGAACACCAATCTCGAATTTACGATCATCCGCGCGCCACGCGATGGTGTCATCATCGATCGTAAGATTGAACACGGCCAAACACTGGCTGCACAATTCCAGGCCCCGGAGCTCTTCGTCTTGGCACCAGATCTGCGGAAAGAGGTTTACGTGCATGTTTCCGTGGATGAATCGGACATCGGCTTAATTCGCCAAGCACAAGATAGCGGACGGGTTGTCCACTTCACTGTCGACGCCTACCCGGATGACGTCTTTGAAGGCTCGATCAAGGAAATTCGCCTTAGTTCTACAGCGGAACAGAACGTCGTCACTTATCCGGTCGTCGTCTCCGCGCCGAACCCCAAACTGCAACTTCTTCCGGGCATGACCGCCACCGTCTCTTTCGATGTCGATGAACGACCGGATGTCATCCGTATCCCGAACTCGGCGTTGCGTTTTTACCCGGATATTGAACACGTCCGTGAAGAGGATCACGCGTTACTCGAAGGTGCCAGCGACAACAATCAACAGCGCCAAACAAGTGAAGAGGAGCCCGGATCCGTTTCCGAACGCCGGGAGTCACGACGCAACCGAAACCGACGTCATGTCTGGATCCAAGAGGGCGAAAAGTTGAGGGCAATCGCGGTCGAGACCGGGATCACAGATTCTCGATATTCCGAATGCGTAAGCGGTGAATTGAAGTCCGGCGCTAATCTCGTAGTGCGGCTTAAGGTGCCCGAGTAATCAACAAACCGCCTGGCCGTCAAATCAAGTCGGGCCAGAGACTGTCGCTCACCAATAGACCTCGGCGGGTCAATCTTAGGTGCGTTTCCGTTTTCTCAAGCAAACGCATGTCCAAGAAACGCGTAACGGCATCACCGGCCAGTTGCTGCACTGAGTAACCCGTGTCCCGCTGGAAACGTGTCAGCGCAACTCCTTCCAAACGCCGCAGGCCAAAGACGAGCCGCTCCCGCGCTACCATTTCGGCATCCAGCAGCTCACTCTCCTGGACTGGATTCCGCCCTTCTCTCAGACAACGCAGGTAAGTCGATGTGCTACGGTGATTGGCCTCTCTGTGTCCATCGATAAACCGGGCTGCACCCGGCCCGGCAGCAAAGTACTCGCCGCCGGTCCAATACACTTCATTGTGGCGGCAACGATGGCCTGGGAGCGCAAAACTGGAAACCTCGTAATGGTCCCAACCCGCTGCCTCTAATGCATCAATGCAACGCTCGTACAACCGCCCCGCAATGTCCTCATCTAGGGGACGCAAATCCCCTTTTCGCCGCCGGTTCCAGAACAGCGTGCCCCGTTCAAAAGTCAGGCTATAGGTCGACAAATGGTCCGGCTTCAGAGCGATTGCCTGGCGGAGGTCTCGCTCCCATTCTGCCAGCGTTTCACCCGGCACTCCAAAGATCAAATCGATAGAAACGGAGGCGACATGGCGCCGGGCCAGGTCGAAGGCTTGTATGACCTCGTGACAGCGATGGTCACGTTCCAATAGGCCTAACTTCCGGTCTTGAAACGATTGCACTCCCAGGCTAATGCGAGTGACACCATGCGTGGCGAGGATCTCTGTCTTTTCCCGACTCAGATCAGCCGGGTTTGATTCGACCGACCATTCGTAACCACTGGCAGTCGGAAACCAATACTGGACGGTCTCTAGCAAGCGAACCAGCTCTCGCGGCTGCAGATGCGTCGGCGTACCGCCACCAATGAACAGCGTGTCTACTTCCCGGGGCGTACCCAATTCCGACAACTCCCGGGCCAACGCATCAAGAAATGCTTGGGTCAAATCGTCACGCCCCGCGACAACCGAAAAATTGCAGTAACCGCATCGATGCCGGCAAAACGGCACATGCACGTACGCGGCGCGCGGAGTCAAGGTCGCGACTCCTTTCGTTACTTCATTGACGACCAATCAAGTCCAGAGAAAAAGCCGACCTCCCAACATATCAGGCAGCGATTTCTCGACATACCGGCGAATCTGATGGAAATTATAACGGGTGCTGAAGTGAGCAACGATCACACGTTCATTCTGGAAAAGCTCACGTCGTTCCACGTAATCCTCCAGATGCATATGGCCGTATTTGTGAATCTTTTCCTTAACGTGCCCAGGAGCTACGAATGTCATTTCGGAAATCAGGATCTCAGCGCGATACATATCCGGATTCATGTCGAGCCCCTGCGGCGTGCTATCCCCAAGATAAGCCAGTCGGGGAATGCGGCTCTCTTCTGAAACTTCACGCCCAGATTGTCTGAGATCGCGAATCTGGTCGCCGGTCAAACCCTGGTACTCAGACTTCAACTTCTTGCGACGCTCCCAAACGACGTATCCCAACGCGGGCACGGTGTGGCGCGTTAAACAGGCCGTGACAACCCACTCTCGTGACAATACGATTTCGTCTCCGGCCTTGACCGCCACCAGTTCACAGGGCATTCGCCCCCGATCGAGCTTACTGAACGACCGTAGCAGCTGCCGCACGGGTTCCACAGCGTGTTCGGGCAGGTAAATCGTCGGTGGCTCCATCTTCATCATCCGTCGACGGGCCACATAAACCGGCAGTGCCGCCACGTGGTCCAGATGCGTATGCGAAATAAACCAGGTGGGAGTTCCCATGAATTCCCAGGGATGCGCCCCCAGATCGAAACCGATCTTCAGTTCAGGAATGCGCCAGAAACTCTGCACCGCGGCCCTCGAGAAGCCCTCGATAGTCAGGTCATTATGAACGAGTTGGCGAAAAGAAACGTTCTTAATCATCGCTGCCGGTCGTGAATACGTGTCTCGCAACACCGCGTGGTTGTGAAATCAATTACCGCCCCAAAATACGCTCGGATGTCGCGTTGCAAAGGTGACGGGTCTCCTCTAGCTGCCTTCCATCGCAATCGGTCGGCACCCGCCCAAGATCCTATTCCAGGAGACCGGCAACACGCCACAACGCGCACTTCGAAACATCACAATCTGAACCAGTTTATCCGCCACCGCCGTTTCCCCCAATGGCCCGTCCGGGAGGACAGCGAACGGATGCTCGTGGCAACGTAACGGTCGACAATCCGCCCATTAGAGACGCCTTGCTGGCAAGTTAACCGCCTCAGCAAAGGCGACTGCTATAGCTGCGCGTGACGCGATTGTCATCCGGTTTACCCAAGGTCTGTCGACTCATTGACGCGCGACACGCAAATCCTCATGCGCCAAGATTTAATCTCGAGCGGACAGCTGTTGGAGTACCTGATCCAACGAGACCACATCAGCAAACCTGGATTGGATATCGTGTAACGTAAATACATGACACACGGCGGAACGATCACCCACGCAATCCGCCACAATAACCGGACGAAAACGATTGCTTTTGGCATCCGTGGCAGTTGCGCGGATACATGCACTTGTACTGCATCCGGTAATTAACAGCGTGTCGACCTGTCGCTCAATCAAATAGGGTGCAAGGTGTGTTCCAAAGAAGGCACTTGCATTCTCCTTATAGATCAACAGATCGCTTGGCTCTGGAGCAACCCGTTGGTCAATTTCACAAGCCCGCGCGTCCCAGTCTCGAAAGGTTATTGACCTGTCGGCGGCTGATTTAAATGGTTGATCGCCCGTCTCTGGCCGATACGAAGAGGCCGTATAAATGATCGGCAAGCCGCGCTGCCTCCCGGCGGCCAGCAACTCCGCCGTTTTTTCCACGGGTTGATCCAATCTATCTGATCCACCCGCATAGGCAGAATCCGTCCACCCATAAGCGAAATCAACGACAACAATCGCGGGGCGTTCACCAAATCCAAACCGTCCCTGAAAAATGCCGCGCTGCTCATAGTATTCGTCGATTGACTGCAGGGCGTCGCCAAGCAGTCTCTCTGCATCACGATCGGATAATACCATTGTGCAATTCCTGAAAAGCAAGAGAGGGAAAAACGCACTGCGTGGTTTGTCACATCGCCTGGTTGGATTGCGACACTCTTGGCATACCACCGCTGATGCGAGTCTCGTCCATAGCTGAAGTCACGGCTGCCACAATTTACCGTTTCCAAGACCAAGCGTCCTGAAGAACATGATTGATGACCGCACCTACAGGCCACTCGTGTCTTGAAAGCTTGACAATGTTATCCGCCGCCTCCACGCTCATCGCGACGGACGATGTCTCGTCCGCACCCGCTAAGTGGGGACTCAGAACTACGTTATCCAGAGCGAACAGCGGATTGTCGGACTCGGGTGGCTCAAGCTCAAAAACATCCAGCCCGGCCGCGCGCAAATGGCCGGATTGCAGGAACTCACAGAGATCCTTTTCAACCACGAGTGGACCGCGAGCCGTATTAATCAACACGCTACCGGTTTTCATCCTGGAAAACACGTCACGGTTGAACAAGCCTCGTGTTTCGTCCGTGAGTGGTGCGTGGATGGTCAAATAGTCGCTGCTCTCCAGCAACTGATCGAACTCCACCAGTTCAATCCCGTGCTGCGCAACAAATTCGCTGTCGGGAAACTGCTCGGTAGCAATCACACGCATTCCCAGTGCCTGCGCTCGAATCGCCGTGCTTCTGCCAATTCTCCCCAACCCGAAGATGCCCAAAGTACGCCCGCGAATAGGCATGAGAATATCACGAGGCCATTCCCCTGCACGAACACGTTTGTCGTTTTGTACAACCGCCTTCGAAGTAGCAAACATCAATCCTAACGCCACCTCAGCAACGGCTTCGTGATTGGAGTTGGGCGTGATGCAAACCGCCACGCGGCGTTCTGTTGCAAAGGGAACATCCACTCGATCGTATCCGACACCAGTCCGCGCGATCACTTTCAATCCGGGCAGTGCAGACAGCACAGTTTGGTTGTAATTTTCTGTGCTTGCGAGGGTTGCGTCGATGTCCGCCAGTTCATCGATCGTCTCCTCATCCGAACACAATCCTCGGGCTAGCAGTGGATTACGTGGAAACCGCACATCAAATCCCGCTTCACGCAACAAGTCGAGATGAGGCCCCGACTGATCTCGTAGACGTTCTGGCGTTATGAGAACTGTAGGCATGGACACTCCTTCAGAAAAACTGCCTTGCGGTTACCGACCCTTCCGCTGACCGCACAGATTGAAAACCGAACAACGCTTACAGATATTCCGACAGACGTGACAAACCGGTGATGCGGTGTACTTCTATTGCGACCTATTCCTTACGGGCGAATTTCTGCAAGGAGACGCAATCCGGTGAAACCAGACCGCGATTTCCTCCACCCGACATCGTCACCTCAGCCACGTATATACTCCCGTGAGAATCCACCCAGATGTCATGCGGCGTATAAAAATCACCTGGTTGCATCGGATCTTCACCACCACCGAATCGGTCGAGCAATTGCCCTTCAATTGAAAACACGCTGACACGCCCGCCTGTCTCATTCAGATCTGCTTCCATCCATGGATAGAGGCCGGAGCGTTTCCCTAATTCAGAAACATAAAGATTATCTTGCTCGTCAAAGTAGACCTGGGTTGGCCGTACTACATCTTTCCATTCTTCGAGGAATTCACCGGCGGCAGAAAAGATCTGCAAGCGGCTGTTTTCGCGATCTGCCACGAACACACGACCCTGACCGTCAACAGCGATGCCATGCGGCAAGTAAAATTCACCTGGACCAGAACCGGGCGTACCCCAGGAAAGCAAATGCTCTCCCTGGGGAGAATACTTGTGGACCCGGCAGTTTCCATACCCATCACTGACAAAGATCGTCCCGTCGCTGGAGGTCGCCACATTCGTCGGCTGATTAAAAGGACCCCCAGGTCTCTGAATTTGGCGATAATCCGTTGAATCACATCCCGTATCACTGGGCTTCCCGCTTTCCCCCAACGTCATCAAATGGGAACCCTCGGTCGTAAACTTCCTGACCGTGTGGTCCTGATCATCCGAAAGATAAAGATGATCTTCCGCATCGATCCAAATGCCGTGCGGTCGCTGAAAATCTCCTTCTCCCCAACTCCCGATGAAATCCCCAGCGCGGTCAAACACAATAACCGGATGCTCACCGCGATTGAAAACATAAACACGGTCTTCAGAATCAACGGCAACGCTGGTCGCTTCGTAGTAAGACCAACCGGAAGGTAGTTTTCCCCAACCCGCAACAACGGAATACCTGGTCACCTAACTCACCTCACGAACTCGATGCAACAAACAGATGGGAAACAGAAGGACTCTCTTTCTAAGGGTGCGACTCGGAGATTTCAACTGGCCTGACAACGGAACCTACCTCGACCCGGCACGACTTGCAGCTACGTCCCGACGAACAATCGCGCCACTTTCGTGCATCAACGGCATGTTCCAGCCTCTGTACTAATAATGCGGTCAGCCACCGCTTTTATGGAATAGCGCGCACCAATCCACCTTGCATCTCAAGTGGCCTTGGCTAGCAACATCCCGGGCTCCAACTGCTAGCAGGTCGTGCTGCATGCCATAGACACGCCTTCAACAATCCGGGAAACTGCGAAATCGGCTATGGCTTAGACCGCTCCGATGCTCCCCAATTTGACGAAAAGGACGTCGTCATGTCGATGATGGACCGCTACATCTGCTGGCTATTTGTGCGGGTGTCCCTCTGTTCAGCGGCGTGTCTGATAGGCCTGATTGTCCTGATTGATGTCGCGGGCAATTTTGAAGAATTCATCGGGTTTGGGAACCACTCTTTGCATGGTTTCCTGCGTGTCATCGGTGCCTATTATATGGCCCGCTCCCTGATCTACTTCGATTGGATGAGCGCGTTGATTGCATTGATGTCCGCGATCTTCGTAATGACCTGGCTGAAACGTACAAACGAAATGGCGGCCCTCATGGCGGCCGGGATTCCCTCGTCGCGAATCGTTAAGCCACTGATCATCGCAGCAATCGCTGTTGCCGCGGGCGCCGCGTTGAATCGCGAATTCCTGCTGCCACGCTTCAGTGACGAGTTATCACGCAATGCGCAAGACCTCAGGGGAACCAGAGAACGACCACTGGAGCCCAAATACGACGCAGAAACAGATATATTGCTGGCCGGGAATCATACGCTGGCAGCAGAACAGCAAATTGTCAATGCTGCGTTCCAGTTACCGCAGTCATTACCCGGTTACGGCCGCAAACTGGTAGCGAAAACGGCGAGTTACCGTCCTCCCATCGATGGCCGCCCAGGGGGATATCTACTGTCTGGCATCAGCCAGCCAGAATCTCTCAGTAAGTTACCAACCCTCACAATCACCGGCCGCCCGGTGGTCTACAGCCCCATCGACACAGCCTGGCTTGCAGAAAATCAGTGTTTCGTAGTCTCCAAAGTAACTTTCCAGCAACTGGCTGGTGGAAAAGCCTGGCAACGTTATGCTCCCACGTGGCACTTGATCAGCGCGCTACGCAACCCGAGTTTGGACTACGGAGCGGACTTGAGAGTCACCGTCCACCAACGCCTTTTGCGGCCGTTTCTGGACGTGAGTTTACTGCTTTTAGGCTTGCCAATCGTATTGAGCCGGAATCACCAAAGCCTGTTTATCGCTGTTGGTCAATGCCTGCTGCTGGTAGCCGTCTATTACCTCGTAACCATGATTTTTGAGTGGATGGGAAGCCGCAGCTACCTCCTCACTCCCGCTCAAGCAGCCTGGGGACCGTTGATCGTGCTGGCACCATTCGCCTACACTGTGTCCAAACGGATGTGGGACTGACAACCGTCTTGCGTGTACCTCACGTGTCCTGGCCCCGTAAAACGGATGTATGCTACAACCCACTCACGCATGGAACGGCGAGTCGCACCCAACAACGACTAACGGCATTTGACAGACCAATGCCACCAGTCGTGCCAGGAATTTAGGAGTCGCCAATCTGGGAGATGCGTCAACGGAATGACTTCGCATCAACAACTCCCGCACTTGCTGATTCGAGCCTCCGCAGGGACAGGTAAGACATTTCAGCTCTCCAACCGTTTCCTCGGGCTGTTAGCGGGGGAGGTCGCGCCGGATCAAATATTGGCGACGACGTTCACACGTAAAGCAGCGCAGGAAATTCTCGATCGAATTCTCGAACGTCTAGCGCGCGCGGCCCTGGATGCCAAGGCCCCCAGCGTCGCTTCGCAGCCCAAGCCCAAGCAACAAACTTTGTTTGACAGAGAGGCAAACGCCGAGGTCGCCCCTGTCGTCAACACCACGGCAACCACCCACCATCAAGTTTTGCTAGGGAGGTTAATGCGTCAGCTCCACCGCATACGCGTTAGCACTCTGGACAGTTTCTTCGGGCAGATTGCCGGTAGCTGTAGCCTGGAGCTGGGGCTACCACCAGGCTGGCGCATGCTCGACGAAATGGAAGACTCCCTACTCCGCAACGAGGCCATTGCCCACGTGCTGGCAAACGACCAAGGGAACGTCGTGAAGACGCTCCTGCCGCTGTTGACCAAGGGCGATGCCAACCGAGGCGTGAGCTATCTATTACGCAGTCAAATCGACGACGTCTACAGTATTTACTGTGAAACCGATGCCGCTGCCTGGTCAAGAATTCCACGGCCCACCCCATTGGCCGAACTTGAAATTCTAGACCTGGTGGGCCGGTTACGAGACTGCGAAATGCCCAACACACGCTTTTCCCGCGCGTTGGAGGAAGATTGCCAGCGCGTTGAGCGAAAAGACTGGGACGAGTTTGTGAAGAAAGGTCTGGCGGCTAAGGTGCTGGACGGATCGAGAAAGTACTATCGCACAGAAATTCCGCCGGACTCCGTTCGCCATTATGAACGCCTGCTGCGGCATGCTGCGGCTGAACTGGTCGGTCGAGTCTTGTTACAAACCGAAGCGACTTTTACGATCGTCGACAGTTTTCATCACGCTTACCACCGCCTGAAGTGTCAGCACCGTGGATTAGGCTTTGACGATGTCACACGCGCCGTCGGAGTCTACGCCAATGAAAAAAATGCCGCATTGGTTTCCCATCGGCTCGATAGTGAGATCCACCATCTCCTGCTCGATGAGTTTCAAGACACCTCGCCCGCACAATGGCGCGCGCTACAACCCACCGCCCGACGCGTCACCCAAACCACCGCCAAAGGTTCATTGTTCTGTGTTGGCGACATCAAGCAGGCAATTTATGGCTGGCGCGGCGGTGAAGCCGAGATCTTCGACGCAGTCGCTCGGGACCTGCCAGGTATTCAAGAACAAACTATGGCCAGGAGCCATCGCTCCTCACCAACCATCATTGAGACGGTAAACCGCGTCTTCAGCCACCTCCGACAACACCCCGACCCCGGTGACGCGGAGGCGGCGATCCAATCCTGGTCATCACAGTTTGAGCCCCATAGTACAGCTCTGGTGGATCTGCCCGGGCTGACAACCCTGGAAACGGCCCCCTCAAATGGCTCGAGCGAACTGCTCGATTTTGCTGCCCACCGTGTCGCACAAATCAGCAAAAAGACTGAGGAGTATGCGCCCTCGATCGGCATTCTAGTCCGCCGCAACGAAACTGTCCGGCAACTCATCGATCGCCTGCACCGCGCGAACATTCCTGCCAGTGAAGAAGGAGGCAACCCACTTACCGATTCCCAAGGGGTGCAGCTAATCCTCTCCTTGTTGCAGTTGTCAGACCATCCAGGTGATACCGCGAAACGCTTTCACGTCGCACACTCCAAGCTAGGTGAAGCACTCGGCATGCAGCGACACGACGATGACCAGGTTGCAATCGAACTGGCGGAAAAAGTTCGCGCTGACCTGATGCTCGCTGGCTACGGACCGACCCTGGAGCGTTGGGCCCACATCCTGGTCAACAGGTCCGACTCTCGAGAAGCGAGTCGGCTGCAAAAACTCGTTGAACTTGCGGATGCCTACCAATCTCAGGCGACGCTTCGACCTGTCGATTTCGTGAACTATGTCACGGCTGCCCGAGTCACCGATCCCGGTGGATCAAACATTCGAGTCATGACAATTCATCAGGCCAAAGGACTCCAGTTCGACGCCGTGGTCCTGCCCGAACTGGATGCTCAGTTGACCGGTCAACCCCCTGCTTTTGTTGCCCATCGCCCGTCAGCAACCGCCCCGATTGATCTGGTCTGCCGGTATGTAGGAGCCGCCACCAGGCAATTGATGCCACGAGAAATCCAGCAGGTACTTGCAGAAGCGAAACAACGAACCGTGTTCGAGTCACTGTGTGTCATGTACGTGGCGATGACACGCGCTGTTCATGCGTTACACCTATTGATTTCTCCAGCCAACTCCGCCCGAGAGACGATTCCACTCACTCCTGCCGGCTTGCTGCGTTGCACCCTTACCAACGACCATTCCGCAGCCGCCGGGACCTGTCTTTATCACGACGGTGACGAACACTGGTACCGGCAATTACCGGAACGCAAAGTCTCTGCCGATGACTCGGCAGCTCCACAAACACAACAGACAACAGACGAAACGCGCGCCCCCGACACCGCTAGCGTGAACAAAATCCTACTGGCGCCTGCAACAAAACAACGAGAACGCGGACTGGAACGCGTGAGCCCTTCAATGCTCGAGGGAGGAGGGCTCGTCAAGGCAAGCAGCATGTTCAATCGCCATGGCGTTGCTGCACGACGCAAAGGCACTCTGATTCACGCTTTGTTTGAAAGTATCACGTGGGTGGACGAAACTCCCGTTGATCAACATGCCTCGCGTCGGCTCGCATCGCAACACGCCATCAGTACCCAGATACCAGATCACGAGTTAGAGCAATCGCTTGAGGAATTCCACCGGGCACTAGAGTTTCCGGCGATTCGCGCAGCACTCAGCCGCAGTGGCTATACCAACCGTAAAGGGTGCCAGGACACAGACCTGGAAGTCCTGCGTGAGTATCCGTTTGCCGTACGCCAGGACGGCCATTTGGTAAACGGCCTGATGGACCGATTGATTCTCTTTCGGAAAAAGTCTCAAGTGATCAGTGCGGACATTATCGATTTTAAGACCGATCATCTCGACCCGCACGACACGCCAAAGCTGGAGGCCCGTTTGGCCTATTACCGCCCGCAGCTCGAAGGGTATCGTCGCGCCGTTGCCGCAACCTTTCAATTACCGACGTCAAGCATCTCGTGCCAGTTACTGCTGATCACCAGCGGGCTGGTCAGACGCTTCGAATAACGGTTTGAGCAAACGGACTGGCAACGGACGCGAGAGACGGTTTAACACGGCCAAAAGTACCCACGAGCTTTCCCCGACAGCCGCCGGGGTTGGCGAAAATCAGTCGAGAAATCCAACGAGTTCCTGACTGCGGCTGGGCTGCTGCAATTTGCGCACCGCCTTGGCCTCAATCTGGCGAATACGCTCACGTGTCACTTTGAAAATGTGACCCACTTCCTCGAGCGTATAGCTATCCCCATCTCCCAAGCCGTAACGCAGCTTGATAATCTCTCGCTCACGGTAACTGAGCGTCTTGAGCACTTTGCTAATGCGTCCCCGCAGCATCTCCTGAGCGGCACCGAGAGCCGGGCTTTCAGCCATGCCATCTGGGAGTAGATCCCCAAAGTGACTATCCTCGCTATTGCCAACAGGACGGTCTAGGCTGATGGGATAGCGGCTCATCGCGAGTACCCGGCGTGCCTCTTCAACCGTGGTTTCCGCTCGCCGCGCCGTCTCTTCAATTGTCGGCTCGCGTCCCAACTCCTGCAGCAATTGTCGTGACACGTTACGTACACGCGACATCGTCTCGACCATATGGACTGGAATGCGAATGGTACGGCTCTGGTCCGCGACAGCACGCGTAATCGCCTGTCGAATCCACCAGGTTGCATACGTGCAGAATTTGAAACCGCGGCGGTACTCAAACTTGTCCACGGCACGCATTAATCCAGCGTTACCCTCTTGGATTAAATCAAGAAAACTTAACCCTCGATTACGATATTTCTTCGCAATGGAAACTACCAGGCGAAGGTTGCCTTCGGACAACTCTCGCTTTGCTCGTTGATAACTCGAGTACACTCGCTTCAGGTATTGAACCCGGTTCTGCAAACTTGTTGGTGTTTCCTGGATCGCCAGCAAGATTCGGCGGTTCTCCACTTTCAATGGTTTGATTTCAGCCGGTGTCTTACGCTCCCGTTTGGCCTGGGCAATCAACTTCTGCAACTCTTGCACTCGGTTGCTGAAGTCTTCAAGCGCCCCAATCATCGATTCAATACGCTGGGTTCTCAGCCCTAGTTCCTCGATGAGCCTCACGGTCTTGCGGCGGCGGCGGGCCAAGCCCTGCCAGGCCAGTTTTCGCCGGCTCTTGGCTTGCGACTTGCTGATCGCCAGATGGTAGTCGCGGCGGTTGCGCTTTAACAACACTTCGACGGTCGCCAGATTGTGGGGCAAACGTCCCAAAATCTGTTCCTTTTCCAGACGATCGGTAACCGATACTTGCACGGTGCGGTCAAATGGCAACTCGCCCTGGTGAACACGCCCGATCACTTTGAAAGCGGCCTGCATCACATAGTCGCATTCCAACAACTTGGCACGAAATTGCCGGCGGGTGATTTCGATCCTCTTGGCTAAGCGAATCTCTTCCTTGCGCGTCAACAGCGGGATTTCACCCATTTGGGTCAAGTACATCCGTACCGGATCGTCAGACCACGACTCGCTATCATCGGGAACCAACAGTTCGTCATGCTGCTTGCTCTTCGTCTCGGACTCCATCGACTTCGAAACGTCGTTGAGTTCCTCGTCTACCTCAACGATTGGCTCTACTGGAATTTCAGCATCCCTGGATGGAGCGGCGTCGCTATCAAAGTCATCGATGATTGGGTTGTACAAGCCAGCACTCCTAAACTCTATAAGGCAGACTGTCGGTCGACAGTGAAACGGGAGGGGGGGGACGCTCGTGATACGATTCGTCCCTTTGGGTAGGGCGCGTGCGACTTAACTGTTATGGCAATCTCGATTGATTGCGTTCACCTGCCGCACGCGTAGTTCAAACGATGACCTTGTCTTATCAAATCCTTTCTTTTCAAATCATAGTCATGAAACTAGCCAATTCTACCACCGATTTGGCGACCGTTATTCTGCGTCTGATATTTGGAAGAAGATTGCGCTCACGCAAACAAAACGGCCCGCGAACCGCTTACCTAACTTCACCATTCCGCATCCCTGCCGGACCGATAACCGGAAACCGACTGTACTCACTGTCTGTTTCGACGATGTGAAGTCGACGTCTCAGCATAATGTGCGTTCAGCACTTGGACGACTAAAACGAACAAGCCACAAAGTGGATCCTGTTCGAGCATTCCTGCTGTTTCGTCCCAAATTTCGCGAGCCGACGTCTCAATGTAGCCAATTGCTACCAGCCTTTATCGCATCACCAATTTCCGCAAGGTGTATAGATTTTACCTAGCCAGAACGGGAGGTCCAGCCTCAAAACGTCTCTCCACGACAAGTTCTTGGACTACTACTGTTCCCGCAAGGTAAACCTATTCTCCCTAGTGTCGTATACCAGCATATTTTCGCTACGAATACAGCCTCCAGACGATCACCAGCGAGCCCACCTGCAAAGCAAACAGTTGCCGCTTGTCCGCCTGACAAGAGGGAGTTAGCATAGGCTGTAGACGCCACAGCTCCCCGATTCGGTGCGTCTCGCTCGAATTCCGTTTCTCTTCAAGAATTCGTTTCTGGATGGTCCATTTGGTCGCCTCAGATAAATCGCAACGATATTTGAACAGTGTGCCAGACGAACCGACCAGTGCCAGCTGTTCGCACGAGTACTTTCGTTCCCGTGTTACACCACTTCGTTTGCAGTTTCGCTCTACCGGTAGCAGAGAATCGCTATGACTTCAGTTGATCTCAAGGGACATGTGGCCTTGGTAACCGGTGCCAGTTTGGGTATCGGGCGTGCGACAGCAGTCGCGTTGGGCCGCGCCGGCGCCTCCGTGGCCGTCAACTACCGTTCCCACGATGAACAGGCAGAGGAAGTAGTCCAGGCAATTCGTGACGCCGGGGGCCAAGCCATCAAGATCCAGACGGACGTCGCCGACTTGGAAGCCGTGGAAGCAATGGTAGAAAAGACGGTCGAACAATTCGGCAAACTGGACATTGCGGTTAGCAATGCCGCCTACAGTGATCGTGAGTTGTTCTACGAAGCTGACATGGCCGGTTTTAGACGCACAATCGATGTCACCATGTGGGGTGCCTTCAACTTACTGCGTTCTGCATCGCGCCAAATGATCGAGCAGGCGAGTGAAGGCGTCGTTGTACTGGTAAGCTCTCCACACGCTTTTATTCCAGCTCCCCGCTCAATGGCCTACAACATGTCGAAAGCGGCCCTGGAACATATGTCGAAGACTGCCGCGATTGAACTCGCCCCACACCGAATTCGTGTGAACGTGATCCAGCCAGGCTGGACCGACACACCCGGAGAACGAAAATTCGCCGACGAAGAAACGCTCCAACGCGCCGGCGCCAAGATCCCACTTGGACGACTGGGAACCTCCGAAGAGATGGCAGAAGGCATACTTTTTTTGGCGGACCCCAAGAATCAATATATGACAGCAGCCAACTTACTCATCGACGGTGGAATCAGTCTTCCCTGGTGGGCCGCGCGGGGATCGGCCGCACCTGACTAACCCTCCACACTCGAATTTCTGCTTGAGCCCACCAGCGGATGCGACCTCGCGTAGAACGCCAAGATCCAAGCAACCGCATGGCGGTGATCCCACCAAGGCATTCTCATGAAATCCAGTCGAGCCGCTAACTGTCCGAGCGATTTATCCTCTCCGTCAAAACGTCTTCGCCTCAAGACCCGGATGCCATGCCCCAACAATACCTGATGCCCTGCGACTGCGGCGTTAAGATCACCGTGACCGCCTCGCAAGCCGGCGACCAGTTGGTGTGTGAATGCGGCAAGAATCTAGACGTCCCATCATTCACTGAGTTGCGGCAGCTTGAGCCCGCAGCCGCTCCCACAGATGGCCCGGACCACAAGCGTCGCAACTGGAGTCGCGTGCAAGCCCTCTTGTTCACGTGCGGCCTACTAACCGCGGTTGTCGCTTCCGGAGGCATCGGCTTTGCAACCTACCTCCGTTCCCAAATCGACACGACAGACACCATCGAAACAATCGCGGACGACTACCTCAAGTTTCTGGATCAACGCTCACCCACCGAGCTACTTGAAATCTGGGGAAACATCCGCAACAAAGGCCTGACTGAAGTGCGTGGACTCGAAGTCCCGGAATACATCGTCAATCAACAGAATTACAAGCGACTGACTCAGGCAATCTATCTGGCTTCCGGCGCAGTCGTGATCGGCATCGTTATGACCATTACGTCACTGCTTGCTGGGCCCCGTCACAAATCAGGCTCCGCCCGAGCAAACTGACACGGCCCCAAGCGGGATGCCACAGCGCAAACTGAGCGGCACACCGTCAACGTGACTCCTGCCAACGCTGCCAAGACAGTCCCGGGCGATCGACGCGAAATTGCACAATGCGTCGGCTTTCCACTTCGGTTACATAGGCGGTACGCCCGTCGCCTCCTCCAAAACAGATATTGGTAGGATGCTTTCCCAAGACATCCACTTCGCGCAAAACCACTCCTTGAGGCGAAAGTTTCACCACGGTTCCTTTACCATGTCGAGTGATGTAGAGATTGCCATCAACGTCACACCGCATGCCATCAAAACCAAAATCGGGGAATTTCTTGACCAGCTGCTTGTCGGTCAAATTCCCTTCACTATCGATCGCAAACCTCCAGACATTCCTTTGTACTGACTCATTGACATACAGGGTCCGCCCATCGGGGCTTACTTCGATGCCATTGGTTGTACCCAGATTTGCCGCCACGCGCCGAACGTTTCCCCGCGAATCAATACGCCAAATTTGTCCGGTACTCTTACCCCAGTTGGGATCGCTCGCAAAGAGTGTCCCGTCCTTGGTGATCGTCAGATCGTTCGGCTGATTCATTTGGCTGTTATGGGCAAACACAGAGATTTTTCGAGTTTTCGGGTCGACTCGCAGGACGTTGTGATTCACGTAATCGGCGACATACATGATTCCTTGAAGATCAAAACGAATACCATTACCAACACTAGTACCAGGCAGGGTCACGTAAGATTTTTCCTGGCCGTCCGGTGAAACAACACCGATCGTCTGCTGCCGCTGAAAATTGACCGCAAAAACGTTGCCCTCTCGGTCGCATGCGGGTCCTTCGATTCCCGGCGTAAACCCGTTCTTAGCGGAAAAAGGCGATGCAACGAACTGCTCTTCAGCAGCCAGGCAAGGAACTAACAGTGCCAGAAGTGCGACTGCGGCAATTGGTTTGAACATACTCACTCTCCCGGTCATTCCTCGAACAGCGTGTACTCTCTACGATCTGAAATTGTGGCGTGGCCACCACGTCCGCACAACCGCCACACCGCTAAATCCCGTCCCCCGCGAAGATTCTCACAGTTTGCGTCAAGGCTAGGACCGGCTTCCTGATGCTGACAGTGCGATCGCGCACTCGGTGAAACTGCTCAATCCAGCCCAAGCAACATTGCCTTTCTGGCAATCCCATTGTTACAGACGTAAAATGACACACATGCCGGATTTGATTGTGCAGGGCAGCCAACCTCAATTCCGCTGGCGACGGGGACTTCTCCCGAACCAGCCGATCGTGCTTGGACGAACCTGCGGAAACTGGTCGATTCCTTGGGATCCCCAGATTTCCAGACAACACGTCACTGTACGCTGGACGAAAGGGGCCCTCGAAGTTCAACAGAGGGACGAAGCCTCCAATCCCGTCTACTTCAATGGGCGCCCACGAAACCGGTTTTCCCTGCGCCCCAACCAGCACTTCGTCATCGGTGACACTACATTTACGCTGATTGATGCCAAGGTGCGGGTCTCAGCTCAGGCTCCACGACCAGATGACCAGCAGACATTCACCACGGATTTTCTGCAGAGCATCCGCTTTCGACACGCGGATCAACGCATCGATGTACTCAGCCGCCTTCCGGGTATCATTGCGCGTGCCAACAACGATCAGGAACTCTTCGTCCAACTGGTCAACCTCTTACTCGGTGGAGTGCCGCGCGCCGAGGCTGCCGCGTTGGTGAACCTGCCCAGCGGGTCCACAGCAAACGGAGACGTGGAAGTACTGCATTGGGATCATCGCGACAATTCGACCGCTGCATTCACCCCTAGTGCACGACTGATTCGAGAAACGCTTCAGCAATCCCAGAGCATCGTGCATGTCTGGAACGGGCCGACGAAACAAACCGGATTCACGCAATCCGAGAGCTTTGACTGGGCATTTTGCACACCTCTGGTTGGAGAATCCTGTCGCAATTGGGCTTTCTATTTGGCTGGTTCCATGGATTCCACTACTCTACCGGCATCCCAGACACCACCGCACGAATTTCAAGACGATGTCAAGTTCACCGAACTGGCAGCTACTACGCTGAGTAATCTCCGCGAGGTGCGGCGTTCCGAACGTTTGAATCAGTTCTTTTCCCCAGCTGTGATCGATGCCCTGGCAGGCCAGGATCCAGACGACATTCTCGCCCCGCGCGAAGTCGACGTCTCTGTGCTTTTTTGTGACTTGCGAGGGTTTGCCCGCCACAGTGAACAAGAATCTGATGACCTTTTCGGGTTGTTGAATCGCGTCAGCGATGCCCTGGGTGTTATGACGGGAGAAATTCTCCAACAGGGGGGGGTGATCGGCGATTTTCACGGTGATGCTGCAATGGGATTCTGGGGATGGCCATTAAGACAACCGGATTCCGCCCTACGAGCTTGCCGCGCCGCCAACGCAATCCAACAGAATTTTGCGGCGGCTGCAGAAGACGACAGACAGCACGCGTTGTCAGGATTTCAAGTCGGTATTGGGATCGCCAGCGGGCGTGCTGTGGCAGGCAAGATCGGCACCGTCGATCAGGTCAAGGTGACTGTCTTCGGCCCCGTAGTAAACCTCGCTTCGCGACTTGAATCCCTGACCAAGAGCTTGCATACACCGGTACTAGTCGATGAACAGACAGCCCAGGCGATTCGCTCGGGTTCCGCTACAGCCGGAATACGCTTACGACGCGTGGCCCGCGTCTGCCCAGCTGGCCTGACAACGCCCATCGATGTCTGCGAACTGCTACCTTCGGGCAACGAATTCCCTGAAGTCTCCGACGACCACGTCGCTTGCTATGAAATGGCGCTGGAGGCGTTCGAAGAAGGTGAGTGGACCCGAGCAATCGAATTACTGCATGATCTTCCCGCCACGGATCAGGTGAAAGACTTTCTAACCGTATATATCGCACAACACAATCGCACACCTCCCACAGGCTGGGACCGAGTCATTCGACTCTAGGTCAAGTAGGTGTATCAGCTTTCCAAGCAGGCAGCGGCGTTATGGCTTTGCCAACAATCCACGTAAATGGACCTCGACACACTCGGGCAAAATCTCAACGTTGTAGCCACCTTCTAACACGCTGACGAGCTTCCCACCCGCCGCAGCGCCAGCACATTCAACAACCATCCGTGTCAAACTGGCAAAGTCCTCGACTTCCAGCCCCAGGGAACCAATCGGATCAGCGCGATGGCTGTCAAACCCCGCACTTAACACGATCAATTGTGGCGACACTTTTTTTACGAAGTCCTGCAGGCTGTTCTGCAAACGGGCCAAGTACTCCCTGCGCGAAGTGCCAAATGTGATGGGTAAATTTCGAGTGAACCCTAAACCGGGTCCGGAACCTGTTTCCTCTTCCGCGCCGGTACCTGGATAAAATGGCCAACGATGAATCGAGAGAAAGCCCACCTGTTCGTCTCTCCAAAACATGTCCTGAGTACCATTGCCATGGTGGACGTCCCAATCGATGATCAAGATGCGGTCTAGTTTGTGTTCCTTCGTCGCCAGCTTGGCCGCGATGGCCACATTGTTGAACAGACAGAATCCCATCGCCTTTGCCGCGACCGCATGGTGACCAGGTGGTCGCACCAAACAGAGTGCCCGTGTGTCTTCACCATGCAACACACGGGCAACCGCATCACAAACCGCGCCTGACGCCCGCAGAGCAACGTCATACGATTTCGGACTGACAACCGTATCGGCCTCAATCCGTCCTCCTCCTTGCTGGGCAAAATGTTTTACCTGCTCCACATAAGCCAGCTGATGGGCCCGCGTGAGCCGTTCCAATGAAACAGACTGCCAGGTCGGCCGTGTACACTGCTGATCCAGTCCTGTTACCGCCAAATGGCGACTGACGCGACGCAGCCGCTCCGGTTGTTCTGGGTGCGTTCCTGTTTCATGCTGTAAAAACAGCTCATCGTAATAGAGGAGGGTCATGGCCTGGTATCTCCTGATCGACTCGTTGCTAGAAGCCATTATTGTGCTGCGCACTGGACAACACCGATTCACGCGCCAGCACCGCCAACGCATGCGCGGGTGCGACACGAGATACTTCCAGACCCAACTGCGCCCCTAGCGAAATACAGTCACCCGAATAATCTAACCGCGCAAGCGCCCGACACACGAGAAATTCTCCCACCCCAGACAAAATTACTGTAGACGGCGGTGCGCGAAGCTGTGCCACCACCGATCGAATGCTGCGGGCCAACATCTCCTGCTGTTTCTCGGCAGCCTGCTCTGCCATCACACGGGCGTCCAATGCGCTGAACTGCGACACCGACGCGCTCAGGTGACGAGCGAGCCGCGTCCGCGCCGCTTCGACTGTGGCTCCTTTGCCGTCCGCGGTGTTCTGATTGGTACGATCTGGAAGTAAATCACCCAGAACTAAATAGACATCTTGCATGGTGGCAAACCACTCTTGCGCGATGGGACATTCTTCGCTCCGGTAGCGTACGGTCTGCAGAATGGCGCAAACCGGACTTCTTTCCACCCCGGTATAGAGTAACTGGCCACTAAGCAAACGCTGCAAATCGTCCACCACCCCAACCACGGGGCAGCCTCGGTCCAGTGGAATGATGTCGCACGTCGTACTTCCCGCATCAATTACCAGTGCGGTTTCCTGTTGAGCGTACCGACCTGCATAGCGCGCAAGAGCATGCCAGTTGGTAGCCGCGCCCCTGAGAGGATCCTGGAGAACAAGATGCGGGTCGACCAGAGAGCCATTACTCAGGTAGACCCGGATCCCCCGATCACCGGCGGCGGCTTGCACAGACCCAAGTATAAACTTCACGCCATCCTGTTTGGTTGCAAAACAATCCGCCAATTCTCCCGTCATGGTGACCGCGAGATGGTCACTGCGCGGAGCTTGATTGATTGCTTCGCGCAACACATCCGTCAATTTGCCAGGCTCTTTCCACAACGGAAACGCAGCGGACACCGCATACCCCTGCCCATCGGCAACTTTCAAGTTCGCACCACCGATATCAAAAGCGAGCCACCGCACGACTTCTCCCAATCAAGATTCCCATCTGTCAATCACCGCGCGAACGTGAACCCTTCGACACCGCTGATCCACTGCGCAACCCGACGCGTGCCTACCATCATACTGGGATAGTAAGGCTTCCGGGTAAATTGCGAGTTGTGCCATCAGCGTCAAATTCCACGCCCCTTAACGGCAACACCATATCACAACGCCCACCTTCAACCAGACATAGCATCAATTCCGCCAGGTTTTGATCTAGCAGTTCTCTCAACCCGACGTACGACGTCGTCAACCGGGGATTTACCTCGAGCACCACGTCGAGGGAACCATTTTGGTCATCGCCCAGGATCAAATCCACGCCGACAAATCCCCGCGCTCCCGGCAGTGCCCGCATTGCCTCCTGTGCCAATCTCTCTGCTCGACCGCGCCAAGGCTCGCTGAGAGGCATGCGCCCCCCGAGGTAATGGCCATGCGCACCTTCGCTGAAACACTGTTGACCGGCCGGCAACACGATCGTCTCCTGGTCTCGACAGAGTAGTGAAACACTTACTGGCAAACCCGCCACCCATGATTCGATGTGCCAAGGGTCGGGCGTTTTCGCGGCGGGATGATCGGCGATGGGCAGCTCCAGACGCTGTAATCCAAGACAGCCAGCACCATCTATAGGCTTGATGATGAGCGGGTAATCATCGGGATAGATCGCGTCGCTAAGCGATCGCAGCGAACGTGGTGTGGCAACACCGGCAGCCGCCAGCCGTGCTACAGTTTCTGTTTTGTGCGAAGCGACTTGAACCCAATTTGCACTAGGGCCTAATAGACGCCCCCCTGCCTTTTCGACAACTTCAACCCGCCGGGAAAGTGCGCCGCCGGTCTCCGGTGCAATAACGACTGTCCAGTCCGCACGTGAGCTCCAGTGTCTCAAGACCTGTAATTCTTCAGCTTCATCGTGGATCAGGTGCCTGACACAATGGCCAAGGTTCAGGCCGCGCTGACGCGCATCGCACAGTGCATGAACCTGACAACGTTCGACCTGAGCGAAATCCGTAGTCAAGGCGCGCACCATCGCCGCGCCCTCGGCCAGCAATGAAGCCACCGACGACCCCGCAGGACCTTCCGAATACAGACCACCACCCGTCAAATACTCATAGATGAGAATCGTGCGGTCGGCTGGTAGCAGGGGCATGAAAATCGCAGCGGTCAGAAGATGCCTAACGTATCGCGTGCATCGTCAGTCATTTTCTCCGGCGTCCAGGGAGGCTCCATGACGACTTTCACTTCGACATCGTTAACCTCCTCCATCGCCGAGACGAAAGTCTTGCTTTGAGCGATCAGCTGCGGACCGGCAGGGCACATTGGACTGGTCATCGTCATCTCGATCTTGACGTCAAACTTCTCGCCCTCGACCGGTTCAAGATCCACGACATAAATTAATCCCAGGTCGACGATATTTACGAACAGCTCCGGATCGATAACGTTCTTGAGTTGTTCTCGGACCGCGGCCTCGCCGAAGCCATCCGACGCTAAATCGGTATTCTGCTCCGCCTCCCTCTGAGGCTTCTGCGAGTTTTCGGGAAGGATGGGGGCATCATCAGCTGGAGTCGGATTTTCCGAGTTTGACATCGGGAACCACCTTTGACATGACAGAAAACAAACTAGCTCAAGTCAGCTTAATTTTGACGTACAGTTGTCCGTCGTCAACCTTGACTTCATGCGAGACCGTGGCCTGGGTCGCAGGCATCGTCAGCGCCTCGCCGCTACGCACACAAAAACGCGCACCGTGGCGAGGGCAGGCAATCTGAGCCCCGTCAAGCTCGCCTTCGCCGAGAGGCCCACCATCGTGCGTGCAAACATCATCCAGGCAATAAAACTGGCCCTCCAGATGAAACAACACCACCATAGTTTCATCGACTTCCGTGGTCATTTTCCCTGGGTCAGGGATTTCTGATACCGCGCAGACTTTGACAAATTCAGACATGAGCTGCGATCCCGTCTTTGCATTGCGTCAGTTTGACACTCGGCATCAGTCCAAAGTGATCCCAATCGGCACACCGGTCAATCGTATTCACGGACTTTACGTGCAATCGCCAAGCCCAGGGCCTGCCGAACGCTATCAATCGTGATGCGATCAAAGATTTTCTGGAAAAACCCCGTGACAATCATCCGCACCGCTTCACGGCGGGAAAATCCACGGCACATGGCATAAAAGATCAACTCCTCGTCAATCTTACCGGTGGTCGATCCGTGGGTACAGCGAACGTCGTCCGCTTCGATTTCCAACCCTGGTATCGAATCAGCACGAGCACTCGTAGACAGCAGCAAATTGTCGTTACGCTGATAGCCATCGGTCCGCTGGGCCCGCGGATCCACCTTGATCATTCCCCGCCAGACCGTGCGTGCACGATCCTGCAAGGCTGTTTTGTAAAGAAAATCACTGTGACACGAACCCGCCTGATGATGCTGTAGCGTGTGATAAGAAAGGTGCTGTCTTCCCTCGGCAAACATCACCCCGTTGACCTGGCAATTGGCACCAGGTCCCACCATACCGACATGCTGATTCACTTTGGCCAGCCGACTTCCCATAGCGGCGATCGTCCATTGCAAATTGGCATCCTGCTCAAGAACGGCCTTCTGATGCGAAAAATGCCACACCCCCGTCGCCCAGTCCTGGAGATTGACGTAACGCAAATTCGCACCGGCACCGACCACCAGCTCCATTCCCCCACAATGCATTCCGCCATCGGATGAGTTCAGACTAGCGGTTTCGCTAAGCAACGTCGCCTCGGCCCCTTCCTCCAGAATCACCAGGGTATGGCCCAAGTCAACACCGCCATCCGTGATTGTTGAGAACGCGTGAAAGGGCTCATCAACGACAACACCACGCGGCACGTACAACAAGGTTCCACCAGACCACCAGGCACCATGCAAAGCCGCAAAGCGATCGTAATTGACATCAAAAGCCCGCCGCATCAAATGCGGTTGGATCTTTTCCGGATATTCCGAGACAAGCGTCCCCAAATCACCGAACAAGACACCACGTTCTTGCCAGCGTGCCTCACAATGCGATTTAACCGAAGCACTATCGAGGGAAACCGTCGCGCCACCCAGCTCGATCCCGGTTGCCAATTGTGGCTGCGGCAGCTCGACACTTCCAGGTGGAGAACTATCCAGGCCATAACGCTGTAACCCAAACATCCGAATGTCCGTCCGCAGCCATTCTTCGTGACTACGATTCGGCCAATCAAGTTCACCAAATGTCTGCCAGGCCTGTCGGCGTTGCGTGGCCAACCAGTCTGGCTCCTGACGCGCGGACAGAAACGCAGCGAATGAGGCGTCGTCAAATCCCGTTTGAGCGGAAGCTTGCATCGATTTCTTTTGATTGAACTGGGGACACCCGAAGGCAATCCGACCCGTGTCAGTAAACCTCTTGATTGATTTGTGGCCGACTCGCACCACGTTGAACAATCTGGCCCACACTCTCTCGACAGGCCCGACTGAAAGCACCGTGAAACACGCCTCACTGGCGATGCGTCAGGCGGCACCAACAGCAATTGTCCGCGCTGCCCCGGCACGAAAACTTTGTCCCGGCCCCACAGCGTCTATCGAACTAGCCCACGGACCCTTCCATTTGCAGTTGGATCAGGCGGTTCATTTCGACCGCATATTCCATGGGAAGTTCCTTGACCAATGGTTCAATGAATCCATTGACAATCATCGTACTGGCTTCCGCCTCGCTGAGCCCGCGACTAGTCAAATAGAACAACTGCTCTTCGCCAATTCGAGAAACGCTGGCCTCGTGACCAATCGAAGTGTCTTGCTCGGCGATTTCGATGTAAGGATACGTATCGCTGCGGCTATGCTCATCCAGAATCAATGCATCGCAGACTACATTGCACTTCGTGTTGGTAGCGCCTTTTTCGACCTTGACCAACCCTCGGTAACTGCTTCGTCCACCATTTTTGGAAATCGACTTGGAGATGATCTGCCCCGTCGTATTCGGTGCGGCATGCACCAATTTAGCTCCTGCGTCCTGGTGCTGGCCCTTGCCTGAGAA
>PAQH01000005.1 GCA_002709225.1 Planctomycetaceae bacterium | reverse complement strand
CAATTTCACGGAGGTTCCACCGTAGGTATCGAGTTTGCGGGAATTCGATGCCGCCCTCCCTCCTGGGTTGGAGCGACTGGCTCGTTGAACGTGCGATTTCTGGGTCGATCGCCTCGACGAGTGCTTCACGGTGGAGCCTGATACTGTGCGTCGGAGCGGCGGTTGCGCCGCTCCGACGCCAGGGAACATGAAACGGGCGGGAGTCACCATCGCACTCCCGCCCGTTGTTCATTGTCGGAGACCTATCGCCACGGTATACTGGCGCCGCCGGCGACTTGCGAACGAATTCCCTAAGTAACTGTGGACGCCGATCTTAGAACCGGTTCGTCATAACGGCCAAGCGGTCAGGCAACGCCTCACCGCGGTACCATGGGCGACAATCGTCCGGCGGTGCAGCCCCTCGGCAGTGACAAGCCAGTAGCCCTGGATCTGCAATGGATTACGTAGGTCTTCAGCCGCACCGTTGACAGCGGTTTCCCGGTCCCGCATAAGTAGACCCGCAAACAGTTACTCGCACCCAATGAGATGATCGATGAAGGTTGCTCGCCTAGCTCCGATAACCGCGATCGCTGTGCTTGTTAGCGGCCTGGGCAGCATTGCTCGCGCGCAGGAGCAACCACCGGAGCCCTATGCCACATCAGTCATTGAAGAACAGCAACGGCAGAGTGCGGCTGAACTCGAGCTGATGATGCTGTTTGCAGACACCTTCGAGCAGATTAAACGCAATTATGTACGGGATGTGACCGACCGTGAGCTGATGGAAGCCGCCATCAAGGGCATGCTTTCAAAACTTGATCAGTACTCAAATTTCATCCCTCCTGAACGTTTACAGCGGTTCAAATCCGGTGTGGAAAATGAGTTTGGTGGGGTCGGAATCATCGTCTCGTCGAATAGTGGCCGGTTGGAAGTTATTAGTCCGCTGGTGGGGACCCCCGCCTACCGCGCCGGAATGCTACCGGGCGACCGCATTCTTGAAATCGCCGGCCAGAGCACAAAAGGGCTTACCATCGACGGCGCGATCAATCTTATGAAGGGCGAAATTGGTTCGTCCGTCGAGGTGAAGATCCTTCATCCAAACGAGGTGGAGCCTGTCTTACTCAAATTGAAACGCGAGGTTATTCGCGTTCCAACCGTGTTCGGACACCGCCGCAATGATGACGACTCCTGGAACTATTTCTGCGATCAGACACGCAAGATCGGTTACTTGCGGATGACCGGTTTTGGTCGACACTCCGTATCGGAATTGCGTACTGCGGTCAAGAATCTGCGGCAACAAGAGATGCGTGGCTTGGTGCTCGATTTACGATTCAATCCAGGCGGGCTTCTATCGGCGGCGATTCAAGTCTGCGACATGTTTGTTCCAGAAGGGATCATCGTCAGTACCAAAGGGCGAAACACTCCTCAACGCGTTTGGCGCGCCCGCAAAGCAGGCACTCAAGAGGGCTTTCCCATGGTCGTACTGATCAATCACTTTAGCGCCAGTGCGAGTGAAATCGTCGCCGCCTGCCTGCAGGACCACCAGCGCGCCACCATTGTTGGTGAACGCAGTTGGGGGAAAGGTAGCGTTCAGAACATTATCGAACTGGAGAATGGCCGCAGTGCCTTAAAGTTGACTACGGCGGGTTACCGTCGCCCCAGCGGTAAGAATATCCACCGTTTCAAGGACGCGTCGGACGAGGATGAGTGGGGGGTCAATCCAAACGACGGTTTCAGAGTCAAATTCAGCGGGGCGGAAAATCGGGCGTTAACGACATTTCGGCAGCAACTGGATGTGGTCAAGCGGTACGCTGTCAAGAACGCCAAACCACTTCCCAAATTCGACGACCGCCAACTGGCTAAAGCGCTTGAATTTCTGACCACGCAGTTGCCGCTGCCCACCGCCGCGCTCGACGAGCGGCCCCCTATGCCAAGGGTGACTCCCTGACCGCCTTCCCGTGGCGCGATAGGAACAGGCTTGCACACGGGCAAACGCGACCGGCCTGTCAGCAGTTTGGCGGAAGCAGAGTCATCACCGGGAACGCAACTGGAACCTGATCCCCTTCTCAGATCCACAAGACAGGTCCTGCGAATGGCACTCCGCATACTTACCATCGAAACTTCCTGCGACGAAACTGCAGCTGCCGTCGTTACCGACCAACTCGAGGTACTGGCATCCGTGGTCGCCTCGCAAGACCGGCTTCACGAACGATTTCAAGGAGTTGTACCGGAAATTGCCGCCCGCGCACACGTCGAACGGATCCTACCGGTGATCGATGAAACCCTCCGTCAGGCGAAGATGGATCTGAATGATGTCGATGGCATCGCCGTTGCCAATACCCCGGGCCTGGCAGGATCACTTCTCGTGGGTGTGACAGCGGCCAAGGCGCTTTGCGTCGCCACCGGCAAGCCGCTGCTGGCGGTGAACCATTTACACGCCCATGTCTACGCCTGCCAGATCGCCCTGCGCCAGAATATCTTTCCCTGCATTGGTTTCATCATCAGCGGAGGACACACCCATCTTTATCACTGTACGAGTCCAACCGAGTTTCGCTATTTGGGCGGTACCATCGATGATGCAGCGGGGGAGGCCTTCGACAAGATCGCTGCAATGCTAGGGTTACCCTACCCGGGAGGCCCGTCGATCTCCGCAGCGGCGGTCGCGGGAAACGAAAAAAAATATGCATTCCCCCGCCCTTTTCTAGGGGACCGAAAACGTCTGGCGTTCAGCTTCAGCGGTTTGAAAACTGCGGTTCGTTACGCCATTGCGGGTACCGGAAAGGTCGACTTTCGATCACTGCAACTCACCGAGCAGCAAATTGCCGATGTGGCCGCCAGCTTTCAGGCAGCAGTCGTAGACTGCCTCATCGGAAAGGCCATGCTGGCGGTCGAACAAAACAATTTAGCGCGACTTTGCGTGGGAGGTGGCGTGGCCGCCAATGCCACTTTTCGCGAACGCTTGAAGGCAACTTGCCAACAAAACGGAACCGAGCTCCACATCGCGCCATTTCAGCTCTGTACAGACAACGCCATCATGGGCGGACTCGCGATCGAACATCTCAAAGCGGGGCGTCAGGAGCCAATGGATTTGGATGTACTTCCCGGACTGGTAAGAGGATCTTGACCGGTGCTCATTTACAGACACTCCCCACCTCCTGCAGACAGGCAGTTGCCCGAGGCTCTCGCGATGCCGTGCCCCCTGCCTAAACGGTTGCTTCCGCGACCGGATCCTCTGGCTTCCATTTTCGGCCAGCCAGCCTGGGTTGAAAATCTGCCTCGCCGGCGAGCTGTGCAAGTGCCCGAGCGCAGCGCAACATCAATTGTCCGACCAGCTCACGATCGTTGGCGCGGCCTTGGAATTCAGACAAATCGATCGGCTCGCCAAAGTAGACCCGTACTTTAGCACGCATAAAGAAGGGACCAACGGTGGTACCGCGATACGGAACTCCCTGCAGGTAACACGGCACCAGCGGCACTCCAGCGCGCAAGGCAATGAGAATCGCCCCTGGCCGAACGGCCGTGAGCAACTCATCGGTGAGATTGATACGACCTTCTGGAAATATACCCACCAGGCCGCCACGCTCGGCGTACCGGATCGCGGCCTTTGTCGATGCGGTGTCAACCCCCCCCCGATTCACCGGGATGGCCTCGACCGCTCGTAAGAACCAACCAAACGCAACATGTTCACAATATTCCCGGGCAACCATCCAATGGACCAGGCGCCGCGTGGTCATTTGCACAAAAAACGGGTCGATACTGCTACGGTGATTACTGATGATCACCGCACCACGCTCCTGGTCGACCGGCAAACTCTGCAGCGCACAGGCGGACCATTGTAAACGAGTCAACAAGAGGTTGAGAAAATACAAAGTTGCTTTGACTGGTGGAAATGGACTGCGCACGTACTCCATGGCAGCCCAAAGCAATAGCAGTACCACCACCAATAACAGAAATCCCGTTGCTGTCTGCTCTGACGTCATGGTCCGTGAGTGTTCGGTAAAATCCGTGGCAAGTCAAGGTAGCCACAAGTTCTGCGACCCGGACTAACGCCCTGAACCCACCGCAGCACTGACAAAACCGGGCATTGGCTTTTTTCGCTCGCCGCGGTCGATTACATTCAGCCCGCATGCCACAAACCCTGTCTATTCTCGGTGCCAGTGTGCGATCCGCGGCACAATCTGCGCGCCGTGCCGGATTGCTTCCCTGTGGGGCAGATTTGTTCACCGACCAGGACCTACAACGCGTTTGCGTCGCGACAATCCGGGTTTCAGACTATCCGCAAGAGCTGATCGACGCATCCAGACGGCTGCCCAGTGGCCCCTGGATCTACACAGGCGGCCTGGAGAACTATCCCCAGCTCGTCGACCAAGTGGCCGCCACGCAAACCTTGCTGGGGAATCCCGGATCAGTCCTCTGCCGCGTTCGTGACCCTTGGCAGCTGGCAGCCGTGCTCACCGCCCACGGTCTGTCGAGTCCCACGCTCCAGCGCGATCTGGCCAACGTCTCCGTGACGGAACGCTCGCTCCGAAAACCGCTGCAATCATGCGGTGGTCAACGCATCTGTTTTGTCAATCGCGGTGAGGCCTACCAGGAGGCCTCGGGATTTTTCTACCAGCGCTGGATTCCCGGAAAAACCTACAGCGCCGTATACACCGCAAACCAGAGATGCGCACGCCTCGTCGGCCTCACGCGCCAACTCGTGGGTACCGCCTGGACCGGCGCGCAGCGATTTCAATATGCCGGGTCTCTGGGCCCCGTCACTCCCCCCCCTCACGTCCACTCTCAACTGGTCGAAATTGGAAACGTGCTGGCGGACTGTTTTCACCTTCAGGGGCTGTTTGGAGTCGATTTGATCCTGGCAGACGAAGCCTGGATTCTGGAAGTCAACCCGCGTTACACCGCATCGGTTGAAGTTCTGGAAACCGGTTTCAAGTGGCATGCGTTGAGCGAACACCTACAAGTTTGCCAGGGTGAAACTCCTCGACCACCCCATGGCCCTCCCCTGCATCTGTGCGGTAAAGCCATTGTCTACGCGCGATGCGATACCGTGATTCCTCCCCGGTTCGTACAATTTGCCGCTGAAGTGAACAGTGACCCTCGTTGTCCCACCATCGCCGACATCCCTCATCCCGGCCAACGTATCCTCCAGTGGCAGCCGATTACGACGGTGCTGGCAATCGACAACAACTGGAAAAGTCTGTACGCGGCACTAAAGCGACGGACGGCACAAGTCCAAGCGTTACTCAACTGCTGAACGCCAGCGCCGCACGTGGCCCACCTGCTGGCAGCAAGCGGAGTGGGACCTTCTCTGGCTACTCCCAAGACTCTGTCCCTTCGCCATGCTTCCCCGTTCTCATGAACTCCAAGTACGCGGAAAGCATAATCTGTGCGGCGACCATATCACGTTTCAGCTTGCGTCGGCGGCCGGTAACCGCACCCTCGAGAAGAGCCTGATCCGCGCCTTGTGAGGTATAACGTTCATCAAAAAACCGCACCGGAAGTCCCGTAACCTCGCCCAGCCATTGTCCATAGCGGCGTGCCTCCCTCGACTTCTGACTCTCGTCACCACTGGTATGTACCGGAAGCCCTACCACCCACCCAGCGAGCTCTTCATGCTGGGCCAGTGCACTGAAAAAACGCTGGTCCGCGACAGTATTGACACGCCGATAGACCTGCAAAGGACTCGCCACAATCCGCTCAGTGTCGGTAATGGCAACCCCCACTCGCACCGTACCGTAGTCGATGCCAGCGAGACGTCCCGATACTGGAAAATCCATGCTTCGAGGGGGTCCTAAGGAGGATTCGTTTGGATTGCTGCGACCCCAGCGATGTGTGGTCAGGAGCCACATGTGGGCGTCAAACCCCTTTATTCTGTCATTCGCTACCGCGTTGAGCGAGCCCCACCTCCAGGACGGATGTTGCAGCATCGCCAAGTTTCAGAGAAAATTGGGTTTTTCGGTCACCGGCTTTCTAAAGTAACCGCTATGCGCAATTTTATCGCCCCACTTTTCCTGACAGGACTCTGCATCGCTCAGCTGAACGCCGCAGACGCTGACGAACTTCAGTTTGAAAGTGACATCCGCCCGCTGCTCAAAGTCTACTGCCTGGATTGCCACGGCGCTGTCAAGGAAAAAAAAGGGGGGCTTGATCTACGATTACGCCGCCTGATGGCCCAAGGCGGCGACAGCGGCCCCGCTATTCTACCTGGGAATCCTGAACAGAGCCGACTTGTCGAACGGCTGCGTCTGGGAGAAATGCCCCCCGGTGACACCAAGATGCCACCTGAGTCGATCGCCGTCATTGCACGCTGGATCGCAGCCGGAGCACCGACGGCGAGACCCGAGCCGGCAAGCCTCGCCGAAGGGCTGGGCGTGACGCCGGAGGAACGCGCGTATTGGGCCTTTCAACCGATCACAACCTCGAAAGTGCCGCACGTGCCCGACCTCACGCGGGTCCGTAACCCAATAGACGCGTTTCTTCAAGCTCGACAAAAGCCCAAGGGTCTGCGGTTTGCCAAAGACGCGGATCGCGTCACTCTGATACACCGGGTCTACCTTGATCTGCTCGGACTACCGCCAACTCCACAGCAAGTTGCCAACTTCGTCGACGACCCGCATCCGGGTGCCTACGAACGCTTGCTCGACCGGGCATTCGACTCGCCACACTATGGCGAACGGTGGGGCCGTCACTGGCTTGACGTCGCCGGTTACGCCGACTCCGAAGGCTACAGCAACGACGATCCGGTACGACCCTATGCATATAAATTCCGTGACTACGTCATCCAATCTTTCAATCAAGACCTGCCATTCGACCAGTTCATCCAAGAACAATTGGCGGGAGACGAAATGGTCCAGGGCCCGTTCAAGAACATGAATCCGGAAGCGATCCGCCAACTTACGGCAACGGGGTTCCTGAGAATGGCCGTCGACGGAACTGGCAGCATCAACAATGACGAGTCGCGCAACCAGATGGTCGCCGATACAATCAAGATTGTCAGTTCTTCGCTACTGGGGTTGAGTGTTGGTTGTGCACGTTGCCACGACCACCGGTACGACCCGATTTCGCACGATGACTACCACCGCTTGCGGGCCATTCTTGAACCGGCCTTTGACTGGAAGAATTGGAAACAACCGACAGCACGTCGCGTTTCGTTGTACACCGATGCCGATGTCGCCCAGCGCAACAACATCAACAAGGAAGCGCGAACACTCGAGGCAGCACGCAACAAGAAACAAAACGAGTTTATCCGGATCGCCTTGAACAAGGAACTCGATCGCTACGACGATCCCTTGAAAGCACGCCTGAAAACTGCCAAAGAAACTCCCGGAAATAAACGTACTGACGCGCAAAACAAACTGCTCAAGGACTACCCGAATCTCAACGTCAGCGGGGGAAACCTGTATCAGTACAACCAGGGGCATGCAGACCAGATTAAGAAACTGAATGCCGGTATCGCCAAAGTCAAAAGTACCATTCCCGTCGAGGATTTCCTGCGAGTCACGACGGAAACCGCTGGTCAGACACCGTCGACGTTCCTTTTCTACCGGGGCGATCACCGCCAGCCACAGCACGAAGTGAAGCCGGGTGGGTTGACAGTGACGGCTCCCAAGGGCCAACGCTTAACGATTAAGGACAATAACGGCGACACCCCGTTCTCGGGCCGCAGACTGGCCTATGCACGGTGGCTCACCAACGGACGACACCCCCTCGTCGCCAGGGTTCTCGTAAACCGCGTGTGGATGCACCACTTTGGTAGAGGCATCGTCAGCACACCTGGCGAGTTCGGAAAACTTGGCACCCTTCCCACGCACCCACTTCTGCTCGATTGGATGGCGCGGTTCTTCATGGAACAAGACTGGAGCCTGAAGCAACTTCATCGCTTGATGATGACCTCAACCGCCTACCGACAAGCTTCGGTCCGCAACCCCGAGTCTGATCTCGTCGACTCTGGCAACGAGTATTACTGGCACAAGACCGTGCGGCGCCTGGACGCTGAGATCATACGCGATCGCATTCTGACGGTCAGTGGAAAAATCGACAAACGGATGTACGGTACCCCGGATGGCGTCAAGACAGACACTTCGGGGCAAACTGTGGTCGCGGGTTCAAATCGGCGTAGTGTGTACATTCAGGCGCGAAGAACACAACCCGCAGCACTACTGCAAGTATTCGACGCGCCGGTAATGACAGTCAACTGTGACATACGAGAACGCTCTACAGTGGCCAGCCAGTCATTGATGCTGATGAACAGCGATACTGTACTGTCCTACGCTGGCGCATTCGCCGACCGCGTGAACCTAGAGGCTGGTGGGGCGATCGAGGCCAGAGCACTCCACGGACTCAGCGTTCCCTTTGACCCGATCGCGTACGCAAACAGGCAAGATCCCTGGCGTTACGGTTACGGCCATCTCGTCAGCGGCGACGCGAACCAGCCTACCGTCGTCAAGTTTACGCAGTACCCTCATTTCGACAAGAAACAAAAACGTTGGCAAGGTGGCGCCAAGGTTCCGGATAACCCAACCGGGTGGTCCTTTGTAAGCTCCACCGGCGGACACCCCAACGAGGCTGATTCGTGCGCGATCCGGCGTTGGATCGCACCAAGCTCAGGCGTCATTACGATCAAAGGCATGGTTGCGCACGGTGCCGCCCAAGGAGACGGCGTCCAAGCCACCTTGTTCAGTAGTCGCCACGGAATTAAAGGGACTTGGGACGTACATCATCGCGAAGTCCAATTCGAAACCACCTTCCAGGTCGAGCCAGGTGATACGATCGATATGATCGTGTCCGAACGAACGGGCCATTCTTACGACTCATTTCGGCTGATCTACAGTGTCAACCTGGTGGATTCCAACAGCAGCATGCGCACGAGCTGGAATTCCGAAAGGGATTTCAAGGGAGAAGCCCCCGTAAAAGCCATTACCGTTGAAGCACCGCTCCTGAAACAGGCGGTCTATGCTTGGCAGCAGGCCTACGGCCGCCTGCCGCTTCCTCAGGAGGTCCAGCTGTCTGCCGACTTCCTGCAAACACAGCTGGACCTGTTGATGGCGCAGGCCCACAGCAATCCGCCTCGCCAAGCCATGACGAATTACTGCCAGGCGTTGATCAGTTCCAATGAGTTTTTGTATGCCGACTAACTCTGCGGCCCGCGGCCGTTGCCAGTTGCAACACCACCGTTACTACACCACCGTTACTACACCACTGTTTTCCCCCAAAGAACCCTCCATGAACCAGCCGCCAACTGTTCAATGCCGTCGCGAATTTCTGGCCCAGAACGCACTTGGAATGGGTAGCGTTGCGCTGGCAACGTTGCTGAGCAAAGATCGTTTGCTGGCAACGCCAACCAACATTCCACGCGGACAGCAGTCCTTCAACCTCATTCCCAAGCAGCCACACTTTGCGCCCCGCGCCAAGGCCATGATCTCGCTCTTCATGCACGGTGGCCCGGCACACATGGAGCTGACCGACCCCAAGCCGGAGTTGAATCGACTGGCTGGCTCCACTTACGAAGGCGATATCCAATACAGTTTCATCAAACGGGCCAGTAAGCGACTGTTGGGAAGCCGCTGGAAATACAAGAAACACGGGCAATGCGGCACGGAAATCTCCGAACTGCTGCCCAACATCGCTGGTATCGTCGACGATATTTGCCTGATTCGCTCGATGCACACCGGGTACAACGGGCATGAAGTTTCCATCCGCTACATGCACTCGGGAATACCCGGCATTACCGGACGTCCCACCGTTGGCTCCTGGCTGCTCTATGGTCTCGGCTCCGAAACCGACAATCTACCCGCCTACATTGTGATGACCGATCCTGGTGGTCATCCCGTCGACAGCACCCACAACTGGTCCAACGGCTGGATGCCAACACTGTTCCAAGGCACCGTTTTGCGTCCCAAGGAGCCACGCATCCTGAATCTCGATGCGCCCCTGCATCTGCGGGGAAACTTACAGGAACACAATCTGCGGTTCCTCAACGCGTTAAACCAACGCCACCTCACGGATCATCCGGGAGAACGCGACCTAGAGGCCCGCATCGCCAGCTACGAACTGGCAGCCCGGATGCAAACCGCTGCCAAAGAAGCGCTCGACATTTCCCGGGAAAGCGCTGCCACACACACACTTTACGGTCTCGATGAAAGTGCCACGCGCGAATACGGAACGCGCTGCCTGATTGCACGTCGGATGGTCGAACGTGGGGTCCGATTCGTGCAACTTTTCCTCAACGGTCAACCTTGGGATAACCACAACAATCTCAAAAACTCACTGCCGGCGGCCTGCAAACGCACCGACAAACCAGCCGCCGCCCTCGTCAAAGACCTCAAACAACGCGGTCTGCTCGAAACCACAATCGTGCATTGGGGCGGCGAAATCGGCCGTCTGCCCGTCACCGAAGGAAATGCCGACAGTGGCGGCCGGGACCACAACGGGCAAGGATTCAGTACCTGGCTCGCGGGCGGTGGCATTAAAGCGGGCATGACTTATGGTGAAACGGATGAAGTCGGTCACCGAGCGGCAGTCGACCGCGTTACGCCTAACGACTACCAAGCCACGCTACTTCATCTGTTTGGCATCGATCACAAACAGCTCGTGTTCCACCACAACGGACAAAAACAAACGCTCACCAACCAACGCGCAGCCCGAGTCGTCCACAAGATACTCCAGCACGGTTAGGGTGCAGCCGACACTCCGTCCACGATCGTAATGTCACCCATGCGGAATTCGCTAGCCTGGCTTCTGGGACTCGAAGATTTCTCCTCGATCGATGACGCCGCAATCACACTCTCGGCAGACTGGGCTCAGGGAGCGGGGCATTTTTTCTGGGCGCTTCTCGGACTGGCGCTGGCATGTGCCGCAGGAATCACGTTTTACCTGAAGTGGCAACCCGCAGGCGCGCGTAGCGTACGCGTACTGCTAGGAATCAGCCGCGGCCTGCTCCTTTCACTACTGATTCTGACACTGGCGGAACCGGTCATCACGGTAACCACCGCACAGCTCCGTTCACCACTGGTTTACGTGCTGTTTGACGGAACCGCCAGCATGGCCATCGCGGATTGTGTCGTGCCAACTACCGCGCCCTCAGCGGCGACCAATGCCACCCGCCTCGATCTGGTCCGCAACACGCTCGTTCAAGACCCCAACAACTTCCTCCGGCAGCTGCAACAGCAAAAAACACGCCTCGAGGTCTTCCAGTTCGCCGGAAACTCAACCAGTAGCCTGCGCAAACTACGTCTGCAATCTGACAACCAAACCGGCTTCGACCCAGCGACTGTCGCAAGACAGCTTTCAGCTAATGGCCAGGTTACCGCGATCGGCGCGGCACTGCATGACGTCACACGGCAACTCGGTTCTGGTGAGCTCGATGCGTTGATCGTGGTGAGCGATTTTGGCCACAACACGGGCGTCATGCCGTTGTCCGCAGGATCACCGGCCCAAAGATCACCGGCGGCCAGGTTGGGCATTCCTGTGTACACTGTTGGCGTCGGCGAGCCCGCCGCGGTTGACCTGGCAGTGAGCCTGCAAACGGAACCAAAAATACGCCGCGGGGAGCAGACTCTGCTGCGTGCCTCAATTCGGCAAAACGGACTTTCGGGTCAGCCGGCTCGACTGCGTCTCACCGCCCGACCACAGACGTCGCGCAGTGTTGACGAGCAGACCGCTGTGGTGGCCGAACTTGAACTGACTCTGGACGATGCGACTACGCTGGCAGAGTTTCCCTGGCTCCCCCAGCGGGCGGGAGAATTTGTATTCAATCTGTCCGTCGAGCCACTCGCCGGCGAAGTCCTGACTGAGAATAACCAGGCAATTCGTCGAGCCAACATTATCGACGACTTCGTGAGACTGATGTACGTCGCTCACGAGCCCACTTGGGAGTGGCGTTTTGTCAAAGAGGTGTTCCACCGAGACAAGGCGGTCGGGTTGCGAGGATTCCGCACTTACCTCGCGTCCTCCGACCCTCTGGTGCGCGGCTCCAACCCTTTATTCCTGCAGACCCTGACGCCACCGCGTGAAGCCTTTTTCGCGAATGACGTGCTGTTCTTGGACGACGTCCCCGGCAGCATGCTGAGCCCACGCTTTGCTGCCATGCTCCGCGAGTTTGTCGGCAACCTCGGCGGCGGGCTCGTCGTCATTGCAGGCCCACGATTCGGTCCTCAAGAGCTTGCCGGCAGCACGCTGGAAGAACTGCTCCCAGTCACCATCGACCCCAACTTACAGCGTGTCGATCAGCCGTTCGAACTACAACTCACTGCGGCCACGCGTGACGGGCGCTACCCCTTTATGCAACTAGGGGAGAACGAGACGGAAACACGCAAATCCTGGAGAGGTCTCGGTCAACTGCCGTGGTATCAGCCGGTCCAGGGAGTCCATTCGCTTGCTGATGTTCTGGCCGAACACCCCACCGACCGCTGCGCCAATGGTGAAGACAAACAACCGCTCATCGCGATCCGCCGGTACGGCGAAGGGGAAGTGGTCTATTTGGGCTTCAACGAAACCTGGCGTCTGCGTCGACAACGAGGAGAACGCTACTACCGGAGTTTCTGGGGCACCTTGATTGACAGACTGGGAATAAGCCACGCGTTGGGAGCTCGTAAACGGTTTGTCGCTAAGCTAGATACACCGCAACATCGCTATACGATGGGGGACTCGGTGACATTATCGGTACAAGCCTATGACCAGAATTACGAACCCCTCGATAAAGACACGTCACTGCAAGCGGAACTAGTGCTACCCGCTGCCAGTGGCCAGCCAACAGGTCGCCAAATTACACTCGCGATGATACGTCCAGGCCTGTTCGAAACTCAATTCCCAGTCTTCCTGAGAGGCCAACATCAACTGCGAATCCAAGATCCGATTACGTCCGAACAAACCGAACTGGATTTTGACGTAAGGCAAACTTCGGCCGAGCGCCGGGGAACGGTACGCGACGTAGGTCTCCAGCAAGAACTTGCCAGGCAAACTGGCGGCCGTTCATACACACTGGATCAATCGACAACGCTCGCAACAGACATGGCGCTGAAACCACGCCAGATCACCGCCTCTCAACAACGACTGTTGTGGACCACGCCGGTGTGGTTCCTGACTGTGGTATCGCTTATGTTGGGCGAGTGGCTGACTCGTAAATTACTTCGATTCACCTGACACCAAACGGCAATAGAGGTCACTCCTCGATTTGCCATCCTGGACACAATCCACGTCTCGTTTCCCGGCACGTCTTCTCGCTGCTGCTCCACCACTCTTAGAACCGCAAACGGCGGCATGACACACCTAGCACCACTTCGCGCGAAATTAACCGTCCTACGGCGTCTCCGTCGCGCCGTCTGCTGGATTGCAGGAATCGCCAGCATACTGGCAAGTTCACTCGTCGCACTCTGGGCCTTGTTTGCGCTGGACTTGTACTTTTTCCTCAGCCAACCGCAACGCTTCGTCATGATAGTGCTGGCAGTACTTTTGGAATCGTGGATTGTCGTGAAATGGTCGCGACGATGGTTCGTGCGCAGTGAATCGCATTTTCAGGTTGCCCTCGGTGTGGAAAATACGAATCAATTGGACAACGATCTGATCGCGGCGTTGCAATTCGAATCAAGTACCCGACCAGTTCCTGGTTCGACCCAACTTCGGCAACTCGTGATCCAAAACATGATCGAGCAGCAGGATCAAATCCAGTGGTTCAAGGGCAACTGGGACCGGACCATTTGGAAGCAGATCGGGGTGCTTACCTTCCTGCTAACTCTTGGGTCCTGCATTGCGGCCAGCTGGCCTGCTTATGTCCGTACTTTTGGTCAGCGGCTACTACTGACCGAAATACGATACCCGTCCGCTACTCGCATCCAGCAAATCAGAATCAACGACACCCAAGTCTATTCCAGGGCGACTGCCAACGGCCACATCCCATCTGAAGTCTCGGTGGCCAGCGAAGCCGAAGTACGTTTTGCAGTCTTTGGGAACGGTCAACTACCGCAACACGGACGGGTTGAAATTGACCATCCGGATTACCCCGAACAGCGTATTGCGCTCTCGCCTATCTCGCTGGCAGCGAGGAAACGTTCTCTGCAAGAGGGCCTGACGTTACTCAAACAAGCAGCTGTGGCGCAAACGAACCTCGTTTTGAACGACCGAGCATTTAGCGATCGCAAAGAGAAGCTCGTGAATCTGCTTTGGCTGGACGCACCGCAGATCGCCCAACGACTCCAACAACACAACGCGCAACTGCCGTTGCCAGAGAGTTTGACGCGATCACTGGAAGCGACTCTCAGTACCTGGACAGACAACACGGACGCCGCCTTCGTCGGTCGTGTGGATCGACTCATGAGTGGAGGATCGTACGCGGTTTATTTAGGTGATGACTGGACTGCTCCCTCGGTTCTAAAGCTGCTTCCACTGCCGTCCGCTGAACTCACGATCCACGTCACGCCACCCGATTACGCTCGTGCCGAAACCCACCCTGACACTGCAGCGAACGCAAGTGACCTGGCGGTACTCGCAGGGTCACGCCTTCATTTCGAAGTAACCTGTAGCAACCATAAAACGCTCACCTCGGCCTGGCTTACGCTCCACCACGATGCGACTTCACAACGCATTGACTTGCGGCCCGCTGATGCTCACAAGCAACTTTGGAAACTGCCCGCTACGGAAACGCCGTTACATCGGTTCACTTCTCCGTGCCGGTACGAAATCCAAGTTAATGACACCGACGGGTTACAAATGCCAACCCCGTTGCGCGGTCGCATTCAACTACGCAAGGACCGTCTGGCCACTGGGACGGCGGCGGTCGTCCACCAAACAGTCCTCCCCAATGCACGACCGGTTGTCGAATACCAGGCTACCGATGACTTCGGCATCCACTCGCTCCGCCTACTTGTTGAGATACAGCGTACAACGCCCGTCCAACTCGAGTCACCCAATGCCAGTCTCTCCACGAGCTCCGTCGCAACCAGCCCCGCGGACCGGCCACGAGAACGGCATACTTTCGACCTGCTACCGCAGGCGCCTGCCTTGGCAGCCGTATTGCCGCTCTCAGGTCGCTGGCCGTTCGACCTGGCGACGCTCGACCTTACACCAGGTGATCTGCTCAAACTCACGCTCGAAATCGTCGATTTCCGGGGTGATCAGCCAGGAAAGCAATTCCTGAGCGAGTCCGTGATACTAACTATTTCTGACGAACGAGGCGTGCTAGAAGCAATCACAGGCGCAGACCAGGAAGCCCAACAAAAACTGAATGACATCATCCAGCGTCAGCTACCCAGAGGAGCCTGTCCGTGATCCGCACCACGACAGAGGCCACCCGAGTCTCCATCCGCTGGATTGCGAGCAGGTTGCTCCGCATACGTAAAGAATTCGTGCTCGCCTTCTTGGCCTGGGTGATCTCCACGGACTCCGGCCGCACGCAGGACACTTCGCCCACCTTTGTGCAACGCCAACAACAGGCTCAACAAATGGCGACACAACTCGTCTCCGGAACCCTGGATCTGCAACTTCGACAACTGCAGGAAAACGGTCTGGAACATCTCCCGGTTTACGCCGAGATCAAATCGATGCGGCGTAACATTCACGAGTTGGTCGATCGTGAAATGCGCCACGTTGTCGAACAGTTAAGGCAAGCGGATCAGGTAACCGGGAGACCTCAAGAACTTCTACGGCAACAAGCCCGCGCCGAGATCCGTCAAATCGTTGTCCGCTTGATGGCGGAACGGCAAAAACTTGAGCAAAGACTGCAGGTCTCTCGGCTATCGGCTCAAGCGCGTCAGCTACTGAATTTACAACGGCGGGTGCATCAAGCAACTCAGTCCTTGAGCGCACAGGATAATGTACGGCGTCAGCAACATGCCGTTACAGCCATTGCCGATCAATCCGACGTGATCGCCGTTTTTGAGGATCTTCTCGGGACACTTGCGCAAGTGCGATCCTGGGGCGGACCACGTTCCGGGGCAGCGCTCGAAGGCCTGCAATTACTGCGTGCAGGTGACGCCGGAGAGATACTGCAAGAGATCCTGGCAACCATGCAGCAAGCGGATTTCGAAACCGCCGCAGGGCAGCAAACGACGGCGTTACAGATATTCCAAACGCTTATGCAACGGTTAGACCGGGACCGGGGAGTCGATGGCGCTCAGCGAACGGCCTTACTCAAACAAATCCGAGCCCTCATTCTGTTACAGGAGTCCCTCCGAGAGGAAACGCGTGCGGCGGCTACCGCGGAGCTCAGCAGTGATGACCTTGTAGAACGACAAACCACTGTCCACCAAACAATCACCGGAATCGAAAACCCCTCGGCTGACTTCACGGCCGTCAAGCCACTCTGGCAGCAGGCAGAAACGGCGGCCTTTGACGCTGTCGAAGATCTATTTTCCGAGAGTAAAGCTGCGGCTTTGGCTGAACAAGCCACGGTCATCGGGAGTCTTGCACAACTGGCGGACCACCTTCAGCAATCAAGCAGCGACCGCCAATCCGAGAAAAGCGCTCACGAACTGTCGCTGGAGATCCGCCGCTTGGAGACGCTGGCGAAAGCCTTGAATGAGGCAAAGACCCTGCACCAGGAATGGGCGCGCCGGGTGCTCGCAGAGAGCGCCGCCGGTGGGCAGGAAGCAACCGGCCCCTATGCGGTCCCATTACCGCAACTTCCAGATGCAGCAACACCGCTCCCCATTACCGTGGCAGCGGCACTACAAAATGCGCAAGACCAGGCAGCGGCGTTGGTCCAGGCGACGAGTCTGCCAACCCCACTGCACGACCAACCGCTGCAACATTCGGTCCAACAGGTGGAAGTAGCGATTCGCCAAACCCAGGCTGAAGTTCAATCGTATCTTACAGACCTCCGTCGACGGCATTTGAGCGTGGAAGTCGGAGAAGTCGCCCGGGCCGCCGAATCACTAGAGCGTGCCGCTGCCGCGGAACGCATCTTGGCCAGAGGGGCACCGCTGACAATCAATCAGTCCGAACAGCAGGCGGAGCAACAGCGAATCACAAGTGTGGCAGAAGATATCGCCCGGGGTGTACAAAACTCCGCGCCTCAAGTGTCCGCTCGGTTAAGGGCCATGGCGCCTGCTCTAACAGCAGCTACACAACAAGCTGTGCCAGCTCTCACCGCCGACACAGCGGGCTCGGCCACACACCACGCAGCACGTCCCACTCTCACTCCACTTGCGGCTTCATTAACCGCCGCTGCCGCCGCCCTGCGCCGCCATCAAGACCAGGTGGCCACGCAACTTGCGGAATTGGCTGCCAGCCAGACGGGGCAATTACAAAATGCTCGAGCAACACTCGAAAAGGAACTTCCTCGTATAAAAGAATCCCCACAAACACCTGGGGCATCGCTACAGCGAGCGCGACTTGCTGTTTTTGCGGCTCGGGTTGAGCAACTACGCGCTGCCGGCCATCGCGCAGCGTCCCAGGCACTCGCCACAGCCGGTAACATCACAGCACTCCAACGGCAGCAACGGCGCCTTGGGTTTGAACATCTGGACGCCTTTACAACCTGGTCAGACCTCGCAATTGAGCAACGCCAGGTCACGCGCATGCTAGAAGAACTGGAAGACTCTTCGTCTCCGGCGATCTCCGCGACAATCGCTCAAGCAACACAAGCCAGCACGCGGGCTGCGCGGATGGCGTTAAGCGGTAACCGACGTGGCTATCGTTCCGAGCACCAGCGGACGATGACTGCCCTGTCCACACTACAGCAGGAATTGGAAGCGTTGGTAACAGAGCATTCCCAGCCGTTGAGCGACCAGTTCGACCCATCCGCACAACTCAAAGTCGCTACACACGCCACCACGGCGCGAGAATCCATCGTCAACCTCTTACCGGAGGTGGTCCAAGTACTACAAGAAGTCGCAGCCCGCGCTCGGTTGACGGCCCAAACAATTCGCGACGGTCAAGAGTCTGCAACTAACTCGTTGCAGAAGGCAAACACCCAGGACCTCCTCACTGCCGAGCGGGTCCTACAGGATGCCATCCTCAAGACCGGCCAACAGGAAATCGCTGGCTGGGCCCCGCTCAGTCTGCGCATTCAAAAACTCGCGGTCCACGCCGCAGCCATCGATGCGCCAGCTACCGCGGCTCTCAACCAGACTTTGGAAGCCCTGCAGGAAGGGCAACGTCAATCTCCGCAGGACCTGGAACATCTGGCAGCACGGCAAAATTCGATCCAACGTGGTATCGATCGAGCAGCAGCGAGCCTCGCGGCCCGTGAAACTCGTATCCACCGGGACCAACAAGTCGCTGAGTCGCTGGCTTCCATGGCACGTGACCAGCAAACGGCTCGTGAAGACATCGAGCAATATGCCAGTCGTCTCAATTCCCTGCTCGCGAGAAACCGTAACCAGGACGACGAACACACCACTGAAGTCACACCCGAGCAAACCAAAGTTGCCGCGGATCTCGCCGCAGCGACGCAACGTTTTGCGGCCACACAACGGTCGACCGGCGAAGGCGCGGTACAGATCTCTGGTCAACAGCGGGTCGCAAACCGCGCTATTCGCCGAGGCCTGGCAACGGCTTCTCGCCTACGTTCCGCATCCTGGTCGCGGAGCCCGTCCACGAAACAACGCCAGGCAAACGCAGATTCCCGAGAATCACCAGCAGACGGTTCCACGGATCAACCGCCAAAAGCGACGGCCTCCGGCAACAAATCCGGGGCCCCAACGCAAACTAGTCAGAAAAACCCGGCGAACGCCTCTGCCACGGCCAAGGACGAGGCACCTAGCGGTGATACGGCGGAATCACTTCAGGGACTGGGGACTGGGCTCATCCCCGATTCTCCCGAAACGACAGCGCAACAAATTGCCGGACCGCAAGCGGCAGAAGCGGTCACTCGCGCCCAAACGGGAAGGAGTTCAGCAGACGCCCCGCGCGGGGAAGCAAGTAACGGTCAGACAACCCCATCCACCGACGAGCGCGCAACTGAGGATTCGCAACGCCCGTCTGCGGCACAAGCTGGAGAAGCGCAAGCGGGCCAACCTGGAGCCGCGCGAGCGAGCGTTCCCGGAAAACCCAACCCGCAGCAGGCAACTGCTACAGAAGCCACCGCGGCGGCGGCGGAAAAACGTCTTGAGCGGGCCCCCTGGTTCGCCAAACTACCTCCTCAACTTCGCGAGGCGCTGCGTTCTCGGCCGCGCCGTGAAGCACCGCGTGGCTATCGCGAGCGGTTGCGGCGTTACTTTCAGAGCATCGATTAACTTTTCCCCGGTTTGCTGAGAACGACGGGCACGTGTGGCACCCTGGCCAGACCGACTGAAAACACCTATGGTGGCCCGACTGACACCTGAGATTCACCTGAAACTGCTATAATCAACTCCCACAATTGCCTGAGCCACTGCACTTCCCGGCCACCCAATATGGCGCTGACACTCGAACAATTTCGTGAACGCCTGATCCACTCGGGGATTGTGACACGCGAAGAGGTTAGCGAGCTAGACGATTACACTGAGGTTGCAGAGGCCGAGGATACGGTACAGGTATTGGCACGGCGGCTGGTGAACTCTGGCAAGATCACCAAATATCAGGCAGGTCGTGTTTACTCCGGGCGCGGAGCGGGGTTGATCCTGGGCAATTATGTCATCCTCGACAAAATCGGCCAGGGAGGCATGGGCCGTGTTTTCAAGGCCCGGCACCGCCGCATGAAACGTTTGGTCGCGTTGAAGGAACTCCCTGCGTCGATGACGCGTTCCAATCGGGCGCTCAAACGATTCCAACGGGAAGTCGAGGTGGCGGGCCAGCTCGACCACCCGAACATCGTAACCGCGTTTGACGCGGACGAAACTTCCGGGTCGGTTTTCCTGGTCATGGAATTCGTCGATGGGCAGAACCTTGCGAAGCTGGTGGACGTGCACGGCCCCTTTTCTGTCGAAGATGCCGTGCACTGCACTTTACAGGCGGCACGCGGACTGCAATACGCGCACCAGCGGGGCATCATTCACCGAGATATCAAGCCCCAAAACCTGCTCCTCGATTCCAACGGGAACGTAAAAATCCTCGACATGGGTTTGGTGACATTCGCCCGTGACGCCAATGAAACTATCAACGACGATGCGCTGACCAAGGAAAACCAAATCGTCGGTACGATTGACTACATGTCACCGGAACAGGCCGAGGATACACGACACGCAGACGCACGGGCGGATATCTACAGTCTTGGCTGTACCTTATTCCGCATCCTTACGGGCCGTACCATGTACGATGGCGGCTCCACCATGAAACGCCTGCTGGCGCATCGTGAGCAGCCGATCCCATCTCTTTGCGACGAACGAGATGATATTCCAGCGTCGCTGGACACCATCTTCCAGAAGATGGTTGCAAAGCGTGCCGAGGACCGTATCCAATCGATGGGAGAATTGGTCATTGCGCTGGAAGCGATCCAGGAAACCTCTGGATCGGTCCTTGGACTGGACGAGACGGAGCGAGAAGCCTCGCCCGAAGATAGTGCTTTGCTGCGGTTTGTCCGCACGATTGACGACCAGACAGCGAGCGATCTGCAACAGCGAGTACAGGTCGCGACCGATGTGGTGTCTCATTCACAGAGCGAGACAGACACCAAAACCTCTTCGCTTTCCGGCGGATCCGGTTCTTCTCCCAGCGGCACGCGAAGCGATGAAGTAAGCCGCCGGCTGAATCGCACGACCAATCGAAAACAGTGGCGTACCGCCGCACTCAGCCTGATTGGATTTGTACTCGTCGTAGCACTCGTGGCTTGGTGGGTTACCCGGCCAGCTTACGTAGTAATCAACTGGACAAATCCGGACTGGCCAAGCGCGGTCTTACTGATCGACGGCAAACAGTACGAAAAGCTACCTCCCTCGAAGCGGCCCTTGCGGATTCCACTCAGTCCGGGTCAACACCAGATCGTACTCAGACACCGCGAGCATGGGTCCTTCTCTCAGTCAATCTCTCTGTCGGGCAACGCAGAAATTGAAATAGACGTGCGTTGGACAATTCGACCGCTGATGCTGCAACCCGACAACATATCGCCCCAGCCAGGCAACCAGAAGAAAGACCCCAAAAAGGCCAAGCAGCAGCCAGCAAACAATAAGAAAGACCAGGAAAAGGCCAAGCAGCAGCCAGCAAATAAAAAGAAAGACCAGGAAAAGGCCAAGCGGCAGTCAGCAAACAAAAAGAAAGACCAGGAAAAGGCCAAGCAGCAGTCAGCAAACAAAAAGTGAACCAGGCGTTCAGGCACGCCAGCTACAGGGTCTCACGTTACTAGTCCTTTGGTGACCATCATGAAAACGTCTTCCAGGGTGGGCTCTTTCTCAGCAAAGCTGCGAATGCCGACGCCTTCCTGGTGCAGTTGATTCAACAATGCCGCCACTCCCAGATCGTCTGTCTCCAATTCAATCACGGCCTGCTGCGCGTCAATTTGGCAGTCGCGTAACAACGGCGAACTTCGAATCACAGACAGCCCAACATCCATCTTGTCTGTGAATTTGACCTCGACGACGCGATTACCTCGGATACGCCGATAAACCTCTTCAATCGGTCCACTCATCAGCAGTTGCCCACGTTCGATAATTCCAATCGAGGTACAACAATCCGCCAACTCGGTCAGGATGTGACTGGAAATCAATATAGTTTTTCCCATGCGCCGCAATTCCTTGAGCAGCGCCTTAACTTCAACTCGCGCGCGAGGATCCAACCCACTAGCAGGTTCGTCGAGAATCAATACCGGTGGATCATGTACCAACGTCTTGGCAAGGCAAAGCCGTTGCTTCATACCTCTCGACAACCCGTTTACGAAATCATCTCGCTTATCTTCCAGGTCAAGCAATTCCAGAACATCCTTAATGACCTGCTTCCGCTGCATGCGCCCGATTCGATAAGCCACCGCAAAGAAGTCGAGGAACTCCCAGACTTTCATACCGTCGTAGACTCCGAAATTGTCCGGCATGTAGCCCACGCTACGACGTACCCCCACAGGGTCTTGAGTGACGCGACAACCGTTGACGATCCCTTCGCCCCTGGAGGCCTTCAGCAGGGTCGTCAAGAAGCGAATTGTAGTACTTTTACCAGCACCGTTGGGGCCAATGAAACCAAACATCTCACCGGCCTCGATCTTGAGATTCAACCGCTCTACAGCAGTGAAGTCTCCGTAGTCTTTGCCGAAGTCAATCAATTCAATCATGGTCTTCACACATCGCATCAAGAACGCCGCCGGCAAATTCCCTGGCAACATTCCAAGTCTGTAGCGAAACGCAACAATGAACTTTTACACCAATGATTAATCGAGCGGAAATGACTCTCGTACCGTAATCCGCTGTACCCGAAGTCCGCGCTCGGCACGAAATACTTCGATTTCAACCGTTTTATTGGCCTTGGTTTCTCCCACTCTATCACGAAGCTCCTGGCTGCTTTCAATCGTCATTCCGCCAAAGCCCACAATAACGTCATTTGGCTGCAGCCCAACCTTGTCGGCCGGCCCTCCCGACTCAACCCGTGTCACCAAGGCACCCGTCACAACCCACTCGCCTGTTTCCGTGCGAACTCCCAATGCCTCACTCATCTGTCGTGTCATATCCTGGGCAGTCAAGCCGAGCGTCACGCGTTGGTCACGATCATCAAACTTGGGGTCGACGACCGCCAGCTTGGTGTTGTAATCCCGTTCAGCCTGAGGAAGCGTTTTGTGTCGCAAATGCACCAGCACGAACATCCGCGTCTCGACCTGAGAGCTCGCAGGAAGGAATGTCGATTCACCCGAGGCCTGATCAGTCCACCCCATCAGCCGAACTTCCCCGTCGAGAAGTTCGAGACGGTCTTCGACAAGTTCAAAGAGTCTCCCCAATCGCACAGCTCCGCGGCGTTGATTGCGAACAAATTGGCGGACCTCTTCAGGGTCCAAACGTCCGTCAGCAACCTGGTCATCGGCAGACGCATCCCACTTATCAAACTCACCCCTGAGCAGATGATCCAAAGGGATCTCCGTTTCCTGAATCATCTTGTCCTGATTACGATCCAGCTCCTGAAACAACGACTGAATCTGATGTCGTGGTCCCTGTGTCATCGGAGATTGATCCCACTGCCGCGGATGCTTCTGTCCATCCGGGACATCGGTAAAGGTCGGTGTTAGCGTAGATTCGGGCGCGACGTCACCCAACCAGGCGATCTTTAATCTACCGTTCTGGCGAAACAACAGAGCTGCGTCCCGGAGATTCACTCGCGTTCCGTTGTCCAATTGAAAACCAGTCGCGGCATCTCCTTGTAACGTAAAGCTGCCTCCCATGTCGTACATTTGTTCGGCATGCAGACGCTCGGTTGAATTGGATTCGACAAGTATGTTGGACAACTGGACCTGCCGATCGCGCCGCAGACTCACCGTCGCAACGCGCCGCCGGTCGTCCTGCACCCCGGGAAAGGGCTGAGCCACCGAAGTCGTATCGTCATAAGTCACATCATACGCTGTCGACAAGGACGTATAGAGCACGGTGTAACGTGTCAGATGACCGCGGTTATACCCACCATGCGCTTCAAGAATCGCCAGTTCCGTACGGCTACGCGCAAAACCGATGTCCAGCTGTGCTAATCGGACCACCGCAACCGCGCCGCCCACCGCGATCACAGGAGCGGCCAGCCAGGCCCACTCCACGCGGCCAATCAACCGAAACACAAGCCAATTCGCCGGAACCAAGGCAAGCAGGTAGACGGCCAAGACACGGATTACAAAAGACGCCTTGGGGATGTTGATACCAGCGGCGTCTTCCAGAGCGAGCCGAGCTTGATGTGAAGCACCACTGTAGTCATTCCACGCCCCCACTCCGGATCGAGGTGCTGGACGGAAGCCGGAAAACCGCCATGCATCTTTCCCGGTTGCCGAAGTCGCGTCTGTTCGTTGCCCGGAATTCGCTACCGCCGCGGCGGCGGCCTGGGCGCCGGTGGTGCCTGCCCGTTGCGCCGTACCACGGCGTGGCGCGGTTTCCCGGCCTCCACCTAGCGCCCTCCCTACGTCTCGACTGAAATAGCGCAATCCAGAAGTCGTCCGGGAATCGCGTTCCTGTCCGCGCAGGTCGTGCCAAGCGACATCCGCTGTGCCTGCTGTTGTACTTTGACGGAATTCCCTGCGAGGTCTCCGAAACAGGCAATTATTCACAAATCCATCGAAGCTCTTCCATGCTATCACCTTACGATCAGCGAGTGAAAATCCGGTGACAACTACTCGGCCTCGGCCGACACGGCGTTCTGCCACCAAGCCACCCGTACCATACAAAAACGCATCTTCCGGCGTACGTAACCGCATTTCGAGGCCCACCAAAGGATTTTCCGGCAGGACATCGAGTGACTGATGAACTTCCTCTTTCTCTTTGACATACCGCATCGACCAGTAATCATTAATGTCCGCCAGTTTGCCAGATGCCAGTTGTACGGCCTTCACTTTTTCAACTGGCAAGTACGGATCCAGGAAACTGCCGCGCAGCAAATCGAGTGAGTCCGGCCCACTCACCACTACTTGTCCTCCCCAGTGCAGCCAATCGCGCAGGGCGGTTTGCTGATCCGGCGTCATCAACTTGGGGTCAATGCCATCCCAAATGAGGTAAGCCACACAGGTCCACGCAAAAGGATGGCTGGGGAGTGGCACACGATTCTGAATCTTGGGTGCAAAAACACGGTAATACCACAGCCGGTCCTGCGTGTCTGATCCGTATTCGTCGAAAGGTGGCAATACCGTGTCCAGTGTCTTGATGTAGGAGTACTCGTTGGGTTCTTCAGCCAGCACGACGAGAAAATACTGGTAACCCTCCATGATGGTCGTCAAATCCGTGCTGCGCATAATCTCACGACCACCCCGTCGACTGCGCACACGCGTATCCAGCCAAACCTGTCGTCCTTTCCCGTACCGGGACAAATCCGGAATGAAGAACATCATCTCGAAAAACTTATTGACTCCCTTGGGTAATGGAGCCGGTCGTGAGGTGACCATCGCAAATCGTGTCTTGTCGATAGGAAGCGGGGTACCCTGTCGATCGACCGAACCCGTCACCAGATCAGCCTGGTAGTCGGCATAGTTCGCTTTGATGGATTGGCTTACCGTGTGAAAGTGCCCAGGTTTCACGGCGTTCCGTCGCACCAGAATTTCACCGGGAAGCATTTGTGGATTGCCAAACTCAAATTCATTTTTGGCGGCTTCCTGTTCGTCCCGCTTCTGCTTTTCCTTCTCTTGTTGTCGCGCAGTCTGACTGGTTTTCTGACAGCCTCCACATCCTGCTACCGTCAAACCAAGCAGGGTCAACACCACCCACAGGAAGCGGGAAAGCAGTACCGCGTCAGCGCGGCGAAAGTTATTGCTGGAATCGCTGCAAGCCATGAGAGAACATTTACATCCGGAAGATTGGGTTCGTCTGGCTGGCGGAACTGCGCAACGATTCTACAGACGCGCAGGCCGTTTAGTAGGAGTTTAGTTTCTTCCACAAGGACGGAAAAGTAGCAGACCGCCCAGTTCGCGGACGTACTGCCTACAAAACGAAGCCCTGCCGACTGGCAAACATCAGACCATCATCCCCGGAACACGTCGTGGCGACAGCCAACCCCCTCAAGAACCGGCTAGGCGCCGATAATCATCCGGGGTATCGACATCTTCAAACATCCGATCATCTTGCCAGTCCATCTCTGTGACGGCGTGACGTTTGACCAAAGCGTTCACTCCCTCGTCGGCTCCCAGTTGCTCCAACTCCTTGGCCACCCCCCAAGGAAACAAGACCGGATGGCCACGCCTGTCCCGCACTCGCGGTATCACAATCTTGGGGGCGCTGGGCTGGTATCCCGTCAGTACGTGATCAATCAACTTCCCGGACAGCTCGGGGAGGTCCGCCGGCGCCAATAACCAGGCGTCCGTATCCGAGGGCTGGCAAATTCGCTGCAGGTGCGCGATCGCCAGTTGAACGGAATGTTTCATTTCTGCTGGCGGCTCTGAGGGCACCAGCACGTAAACTCCGAAACGCCGGCAGTGCTCAGCCAGCACTCGGTCTTCCGGACGAACTACCACCACAACCTGATCGACACCGCTAGTTTGCCAGGCATTGAGGACCGCATCGATCACGGTCTCATCGCGCCAACCCATGAGCAACTTCGGCCGGCCCATCCGTTGGCTACGACCAGCTGCCGGCACAATTGCATAGCTTCTGAAAGGGCGATTAACCACAGCTTCATCCGATCAACTGATCCAGCCGAAGAACGCCGAGTTACATATCCACGGGGGCTTCACTCAGCCCCACCGTGCGGCCGGGTACCTGACCGTCACAGTTCCGATGCGCGATCAATTCAGCGCAGATGCTGACTGCGATCTCCGGCACTGTTTTCGAGCCAATATCGATACCCAGTGGAGCATAAACCTGCCCCAGGGCAGATTCTGAAATCCCCTCGCTGCGCAAACCCTCAAAGATCATCCCAATCTTGCGGCGGCTGCCAATCATCCCGACATACCGCGCCCCCCGTTCTGCCAAATGAAACAAAGCCTGCTCATCATGATTGTGACCACGCGTCACAATCAGGCAGTAGGTGCTGGGAGTGATTTCCACATTTGGTAGAAGATCCGATATATTCCCCACCAACAATTTTTCCGCCCTGGGAAAGCGTTCCGCATTGACATATTCCTGACGATCATCGACTACCCAGACATCAAACTCCAAATCGGCCGCCAGTTGGGCCACTGCCTGTCCAATGTGCCCCGCACCCACTACGAGTAATCGGCAGCGCGGCAACACAGGCAAGAAAGCGATTCCTCCAGCCGCCCAGGCTCGGGGACGCTGGTCGAGCGCGCGAAGCTGTGAGACAATCCCAGCGGGGACTTCCTGGCCTGTACCCGCATGAAGTATGGCCCGCACATTCTCCTGCGCGTCAAACAGGTAACTTTGTGGCGACTGCAGGTCACTTGACTTGGCATCAAACACGATCACTTCGGTGAATCCGCACCCCTGCTCCATCAAGTCTCCTAAACAACCAAAGTACGCCTCTAACTCACCCCCCAGTGGTTCAATAAGTACCTGCATACGACCGCCACAAATGAGGCCATCATCCCAGCCGTAATCACTATCCAACTGAAAGGACTGGACTTCCGCGCTGCCACCGGCAAGTACGGCCAGCGCACGGCGTTTCACCTCCGCCTCAACGCACCCCCCCCCGAGCGTCCCCTCTTGGCCTCCATCGGGATACACCAACATCATGGCGCCCGCTTTTTGCGGGGTTGATCCACGCGTCTCCACCAGGCGACAGTACGCAACCACATCCTGGCCGGACTTCAGCTGGCAAAGTTTGCGAATGATCTCTCTCATCAGAGGTAACCCGCCGAGTCTTTGAACCGAGTGAACACAAGGCGTCCAACACCCCGCCTGGCCGCAGCCACACTCGGGGGTGCCCGGCCAGCCGCTGGCGCCGGCGCTGCGACGCCTGGCCCAGCAAATCTCCACCTTAACGCCCTCCACCGAGGCTGGCAATTGGCAGAGGGGCCCGAGCGCGACACTGTCCAAGGGTCGCCCTAAACCGGGAAAACAGCAAAATCACGGTAGCATTATCCTCTCCAGGAGGTCATGGTTTACACTCCCTGTAAGCCCGCCGGACCGCGCGGACTGCCTAACCGCGCGACGCCAACTGCCCGTCNNGCATGCAGTGCTGCCAGCTGGCTGATCCGTGAACAGGGTTANTATAGCGCGATTAAAGACACANCAGACCGGTAAAATATGACGGAGAATGNCGCTACGCCGTAGGAAACNATCCTTTGCCGTCACTGCTGGCACACCATTTGCTNGANCTTTGACCACGTCAGGTTTTGGTAGTTGAGAACTCNNACGGTCGAAGGTCCGCTGCGCCTACCATCTGGTTCNCGTGGNAGGGCTGCGGTGACCTCGGTTTCCGGTCGCTCGCGGGCGTCCCNGATGCGNTAATTCCTTGGTGCTGACTTGCGGCTCCTCCGGGGCCAAAAGTGTACCCCACAAAAGGCTCGGACAGGTGTCCGCCTCACCTGTTCGAGCTGGGGTATTCTTACCCTTTTCTCAGCGAACAAACGCCCTGTTGGCGATCGGCGCCCCGCTCGCCAACCGCTACTGAGAATAGTCGTCGCGCAACGGTCAGGCACGTTTCTATCCGCCTTTCCCAGCGGCTGCCGCTCCGGTCCTCTTGTGAGGTCTTTCCGCCCGAGCTAGATTCAGGCCTTCGATGCGGGAGATCGAAACCATGAAATTGATCGTCGCCATCATCCAACCGACGAAACTCGAGGCGGTGAAGGAATCTTTAACCGAGGTGGAAGTGGTCCGTCTGACCGTCATGGACTGCCAAGGATTTGGCCGCCAGAAAGGGCAAACGGAGATTTACCGCGGGACGGAAGTCACGATCAATTTGCGGCGCAAGGTGCAGCTGCAAATTGCCGTCAACGAAGAATTTGTTGAACCGACGATTGACGCGATTCTGAAGGGCGGCAGAACTGGAGAAAAAGGGGAAATCGGCGACGGTAAGATTTTCGTGTTACCACTCGATGATTGCATCCGTATTCGTACTGGGGAACGGGGCAACGAAGCGATCTGATGGACCGTCGCCGTGTCGTTCCAATGACCTCCAACGCTGTCTTCCCGCACGAGAAAACAGAACGTGGTGTGCTGCGTTTTCGCGTCATCACATCCAACCATAACTTCACGTATCCGTTGTTCACTTAACGCGAATTTCTCGTCATACGCGCTCAAGTCCAAGTAACGGAACCCAAGTTACTGACTGCAAATCTCCATTCCGCAAACTCACCGGGAGACCAGCCACCGTGAACCACACATTACTGGGACGTGTTTCCGCCGGTGAAGATTTGGCACAAGAGGAAATGGCGGACGTGATCGACGCGATCATGCGAGGTGAGTGGCCCGCTGAGGAAATCGGCCTGCTGCTCACAGCGTTACGTGCGAAAGGTGAGTCCGTCGCCGAGGTCGCCGGCGCCGCCAGTGCCATGAGAAAACATATGACTCCGATTCGCTCGGAACGTGAAAACCTGGTTGATACCTGTGGAACGGGAGGCGATGGTTCGGGAACCTTCAACATCAGTACGGCTGCTGCCCTGGTAACCGCCGCGGCTGGTGTCCCGGTCGCCAAACACGGGAATCGAAAAATCAGCAGTCAAACTGGTTCCGCAGACGTTTTGTCTGCTCTGGGAGTGAATGTCGAAGCGTCTGTTTCCTCTGTTGAACGGTGCCTCGAAGAGGTCGGAATCGGGTTCTGTTTTGCTCCGCAACTCCACCCGGCGATGAAACACGTCGCCGCAGTACGACGAAAACTGGCTGTCCCGACAATCTTCAATCTGTTGGGACCTCTTTCCAACCCTGCCAGTGCGGGATTCCAGCTACTGGGAGTGGGACGCGGCGAGCTCCGTTCACTGCTGGCCGCTGCCCTATCCAAACTGGGAACACAAAGAGCCGTGGTGGTCTGCGGGGCCGATGGCCTGGACGAGGTCACCCTGGCCGCCCAGACGCACGTCACCCTGGTAGAAGGTATCCACCAGCAGGAACATTCGTGGAAACCATCAGATTTTGGATTTCATTTACAGGAACTCGACGCCATTCAAGCTGCCAATCCGGAAAGTAGCGCTGCGGTTATCCGTTCGGTCCTGCAGGGTGAGCCAGGACCGGCGCGTGAAATCACTGTAATGAATGCCGCGGCAGCGATTTGGACAACACGGGTCTCGGAAAATCTCGAGCAGGCTGCCCGACGCGCCGAACAGGCAATCGACAATGGATCCGCGTTAGACGTTCTCGACCGCCTGGCGCGCACCAGTCAGCTCTAGGTTGACCCGCTCGCTGTCGATTACCCTGGGCCCTGGAAATGGGGCCTCATTCCCACTACGCTGGCCCGATAGCCGTCGGCAAGCCGGACCACTTCCACTCCTTCGAGACCTGTGCCGGAGCACTACGCATGTCCCCTATCCGCTTCCTTTCCGGATACTTGTTCCTTTCGCTCGCCTTGCACACTTCCGTGCAAGCGGACTCCTGGCCGCAGTTCCGTGGTCTCGGAGGCGCGGGACACTACGTATCCGACCTGCCTTTGCCAACCGAATTTGGTCCCAACCAGAACGTCATCTGGAAAGTCCCGCTGCCACCGGGGCACGCGTCACCCGTACTCACTGAAGACAGGGTTTTTCTAGCTGCCGTCAAAGGCGACCAACTCGTGACCATCGGACTGGATCGCAAGTCCGGAAAACAACTCTGGGAAGCCCAGGCCGCAGCCCAGAAACTCGAGCAAATCCACCGTATCGGAAGCCACGCCCAGTGTACGCCCGTGACCGACGGCGAACGCGTCATCAGTTTCTTCGGCTCCAGTGGGATGTACTGCTATGACCTGGATGGCGCGTTGATCTGGAAACACATGATGGGCCCGTTCAACAATGATTTCGGCTCCGGAACTTCACCCATTATCGTCGGCAACCTGGTAATCCTCTGCCAAGACCATGACACCGACTCGTTCCTGCTGGCGGTCGACAAACAAACCGGCAAAACTGTCTGGAAAACAGATCGCAGTGAATTCCCTCGTAATTACTGTAGTCCCGTGCTTTGGGAAACAGAGGGCCGCCAACAGATCGTGATCGCGGCCACGATGCGTGTTGTCGGCTACGACCTCAACACCGGCAAAGAAGCCTGGACTGTGCGCGGCATTTCCCGCGCTGTCTGCATGACGCCTGTTGTGAGTGCCGACAATCATCTTGTCGTCGCTGGCTGGGCAGGAGGTGGCGACCTGGAAGGAAGAATCTCTGTGCCGCCATTCGCTGAAGTGGCGCCGCTGCGAGATGCCAATGGCAACGGCGTACTGGAAGAAACCGAATTAGAAGAAAACAGTCCGCTGCTACCCCGCTTCTCCCAAGTCGACCGCGACAAGACAGGAACTATCACCAAAGTCGAGTACGAATATTATCGCGGACTGTTTGATCGCGCGGAAAACAAGGTGCTGAAAATCCGGCCCGGGGGTCGCGGCGATGTCACGGAAACCCATGTCGTTTGGGAATACCGCCGGTTTGTGCCTTTCTGCGCCAGCCCTCTGGAAATCAACGACTGCGTCTTCACCATCAAGGACGGTGGAATTCTAAGCTGCCTGGACTCCGGCTCCGGCAAACGGGTCAAAAACCGGCGACTCCAGGCCAACGGGCCGTACTACAGCTCTCCCGTGACAGGCGACGGGAAAATCTATCTGGTGGACCAGCGTGGCGGCCTGACCGTGGTATCGGCGGACCGCAAGTGCCAGATCCTGCATCACGTCGACCTGCAAGAGGAAGTTTATGGCACGCCGGCGCTGGTCGATGGACAGATCTACCTCCGCACCAACGGGCATTTATACTGCTTCGGCAAACCCTAATGCCTGAAACGTCGCGGGGGTACCGCAGATCTGATGGAACCCGGCATTTTGCGGGTTGCCCTGGATCGAATCCCGGTCTACTATGGAGTCGTTAGGGATTTGCGGCCGCTTGCAGCCTGTCAACTGCTAAAGAGCCATCGATCGCACCGAACAGCGTTCCCCCGTACGGTTGTGGTTGATACACAGGTTTCGAAAAGCAAACGCCGCGTCATTCCGACACATCGGTCGGTAACGCGGCGTTTTTTCGTAGCTCCGCGGGTTCCGCCCGTCTGTTCACGTGGAGTCTGAAATGAACCAAGATTCGCTCATAGATGCCAAGCCAGCCAATGACGCAAACTCGACGTTGGCAGTGCACGGTGGCGAGGCGCGCCAGAAACTCGCTGATTCGGTTACCGACCCAATCGTGTGCGCTTCAACGTTTACGTTTGAAAACACCCAGTCGGTCATCGACTACATCGAGCAACAACAGCCCCGCGAAGAATACGGCCGCTACGGCAACCCCGGGGAAAAGATCGTCGAGAAAAAATTAGCGGCCTTGGAAGGTGGCGAGGAAGCGATCCTGTTTGCCAGTGGAATGGCAGCCATCGTCGGTCTGTTTATGAGTAAATTGAATGCCGGTGATGAGGTCGTATTTTTCGATGAGTGCTACCACCGAAGTCGTGAATTCTGCTCCAAGCACCTCGCCCGCTTTGGTGTCGTAACGCGTCAAGTTCCAGCCTGTGACTACGATGCCATGGAATCCGCGATCACACCCAACACGCGTTTGCTGGTAAGTGAGTCACCGACAAACCCGCACTTGAGCATTATCGACCTGGAGCGTTTTGCAGCGATCGGCAAACGTCACAATGTGGAAACACTGATCGACGCAACCCTCGCCACACCCTACAACGTGCGGCCTTTGACGTACGGTGTGGATTACGTTCTCCATTCGGTAACCAAATACCTAGCTGGCCACAATGATCTGTTGGCAGGCGCGATCATCGGCTCGCAGGATCAACTTGAGTCAATTCGCAACCTGCGCGGCATCATGGGAGCGGTCAACTCCGCACACAACATCTATTTACTACAGCGGGGACTCAAGACATTCGCCTTACGGATGGAACGACACAACCAGAACGGTCAGGCCGTGGCAGAATTCCTGGAGTCACATCCCCGAGTCGAAAAAGTCTATTACCCGGGCCTGGCCTCGCACCGAGACCACACGATCGCCCACAACACGATGCGGGGATTTGGAGGGCTGATTACATTCCTCGTCAAACAGGCCGACTGGAAAGAGACTGCGAAGATTGTCGATGCCGTGACGGTCCCACGAATCGCACCGAGCTTGGGAGGTGTTGAGTCTCTGATTGAACAGCCGCTGGTCATGAGTTATTACGAATGCACACCGCAAGAACGTCGGCAATTTGGAATCCCCGACAATATGATCCGACTCTCTTGCGGTGTTGAAAATGCCGCTGATCTGATTCAAGACCTGACACAAGCGTTCAACGCATGAAGTTCCGCACACGCGCTATCCACGTCGGAAATGAAAAAGATCCGGAAACTGGAGCGGTCGTACCGCCGGTACATTTCTCCAGCACGTTCGTCCAGCCTGGTGCTGGCGAATGGGGAGAATTCGATTACTCGCGAAGCGGGAATCCGACCCGACAGAATCTCGAACAGACCCTGGCTTCACTCGAGGGTGGGACAGGCGCCCTGGCGTTTGCATCAGGCATGGCGGCGACCCACTGCGTCACCATGTTGCTCAAAGCAGGTGATCACTTGCTGGCGGGGACTGACATTTACGGGGGTACCTATCGACTTCTGCAACACGTTGTCGGGCCGAGCGGTGTGGACGTTTCACTGGCGAACAGTACTCAGCTGGACACACTCGAGCAAGCATTCAAACCCAATACGCGGCTGCTCTGGATCGAAACGCCCGGAAATCCGCTGATGTCGATTACGGACATCACCGCTTGTGCGGAACTTGCCCATCGACATGGGGCTTGGCTGGCAGTCGATAACACGTTCGCTACCCCGGCGCTCACTCGCCCGCTGGCCGCAGGAGCCGACCTGGTAATGCACTCCGCGACCAAGTACCTGGGAGGGCATAGCGATCTGTTGGCCGGCGCCCTCGTCGCTGGCAGCGAGGAACTCCATGGGCAACTCTATTATCTGCAAAACGCTTGTGGAGCCGTCTTGAGCCCGCTGGAATCATTCCTGCTCAGTCGGGGCCTGAAAACACTGGAACTACGTGTCCATGAACAGTGCAAAACCGCCCAGCAACTAGCCGAATGGCTCAGCGGCGATGCACGCGTCAAACGGGTCTTGTACCCAGGCCTACCGAACCACCCGGGGCACGCGCTTGCAAAGAATCAAATGCAAGGTGGTTTCGGAGCCATGCTCACCTTTGAAATCGACGGCGACCTCGCCAAAACAAAACGGGTCGCCGAGGCAACTCAGCTATTTCAGCTGGCAGTCAGCCTGGGAGCGGTCGAGTCGCTGATTGAGCAACCTGCGACCATGTCCCACGCAAGCTACGACGCCAGCGACCGGGCAGCGCATGGTATCACCGACAGTCTGATTCGGCTCTCGGTAGGCCTGGAAGACGTCGCAGACCTGCGCGCCGACCTGGATCAAGCGTTGAACGCCTGAACTCCCTGCCTGCTGAAGACAAGCCGTCACCGCATCGACATCAACGCGCCCCAAGAGTCCACTATGCCATGATGGTCATAGCAAGGTAAACTGATGCTCACGATTCACCAAATCAACAAGATCAGATACAGATGGCCGCGATGTCGACTTCCTCTCCAGATCTAACTCAACTCAGCATCAACACAATCCGCACCCTCTCCATGGACGGGGTCCAGGCAGCCAACTCGGGGCACCCAGGAACCCCCATGGCGTTGGCTCCGGTAGCCTACACGATCTGGAATCACGCACTCAACTTTGATCCCGCGGATCCTTCCTGGCCTGTCCGTGACCGTTTCGTGTTGTCCTGCGGTCACGCTTCGATGCTGCTTTATTCGCTGATGCATCTGGCGGAGATTCAACAGCCCGTGGCAGACGCGACTCAAGATGCTCAGCCGGCTGTGTCGCTCGATGATTTGCGCAATTTTCGCCAACTCGGCACCCCCTGCGCTGGACATCCCGAATGGGGAGAAATAGCTGGGATTGAAACAACGACAGGCCCTCTCGGACAGGGAATCGCCAACAGTGTTGGTATGGCAATTTCATCCAAATGGCTAACTGCGCGTTACGCGCGACCGGATTTCGACCTCTTCGACTTCAATGTGTACGTGCTGGCGTCCGATGGCGACATCATGGAGGGAATCGGCGCAGAGGCTGCCTCCTTGGCCGGCCACCTCAAGCTGTCGAACCTTTGCTGGTTTTACGACGACAATCGGATCACCATCGAAGGAGATACCGATTTAGCGTTTAGCGAAAATGTACCCGATCGTTTCCGCGCTCTGGGTTGGAACACGGTAATCGTCGAAGACGCCAACGATGTAGATAGTCTGAAGGCGACAATCGACACATTTCACGCCACCGACGACCGGCCCACGCTGGTCGTGGTACGCAGCGTTATTGCCTGGGGCTCACCCAACAAAGCCGGTACTGCTGGCGCCCATGGTGCCCCACTAGGTGCCGAAGAAATTGCACTCACCAAGCAGGCCTACGATTGGCCCCAATCTGACCCATTCTTTGTGCCGCCAGCTGTGCGCGAGCATTTCAGACAAGAACTGGGGACCCGCGGCAGGACGGCCCGACAAGATTGGGAACGCCGTTTCCAGGACTACGAAAGTAGCCACTCGGACGCTGCTGGAGAACTAAAAACGATGTGGAGTGGCCGTTTACCCGATGGTTGGGATCAAGGCATCGCCGCCTTCGAACCAGACAGCAAAGGCCTGGCGACGCGTGCCTCCTCCGGCCAGGTGCTCAATCAGGTCGCGGCGAAAATCCCCTGGTTACTGGGTGGCTCAGCCGACCTCGCCCCATCCAACAACACCCACCTGGCGGGAGACGGGGACGGCGAATTCTCTGCTGCGGATTTTGGCGGCCGCAACTTTCACTTCGGTGTGCGTGAACATGCGATGGCAGCGGCTTGCAACGGCATGTCACTGTGTCACTTGCGTCCCTATACCGGGACTTTTTTCTCTTTCACCGACTACATGCGCCCGGCAATGCGGCTTGCCAGCATGATGCACCAGAGCGTGATCTACATTCTCACACACGATTCTATCGGCCTGGGCGAAGACGGTCCGACCCACCAACCTGTAGAGCACCTGGCCGCCTGCCGCGCCATCCCCGGCCTGTTCGTCATGCGACCCGGTGATGCGAATGAAGTTGCCGAGGCCTACCGTGTGTTGCTCGGACAAAACGAGAGCCCGGCCGCACTGGTGCTCACACGACAGGCTGTCCCGACGCTCGACCGCGGTCAAATGGGCTCCGCCAGCGGTGTGGCGCGGGGAGGTTACGTGCTGCTCGACGCACCGGAATCCCAGCCACAAGTGCTGCTCATTGGCACCGGTAGTGAACTAGCCCTCTGTGTCGAAGCCTATCACCAACTGGCCAGCGCAGGAATCGCTACGCGTGTTGTCAGCCTGCCCTGCTGGGAACTTTTTGAATCGCAAGATTCGGCCTATCGCGAGTCGGTGCTGCCTAGTTCGGTAACGGCGCGCGTGGGCGTTGAAGCCGGAATCCGGCAAGGCTGGGATCGTTACCTCGGGGGAACAGGCCTCTTCGTCGGCATGGACTCGTTCGGCGCGTCAGGCAAAGCTGAAGACTTATATGCCCACTTCGGAATCACCACGCAAGCTGTGGTTGAAGCGGCACAGAAAACGCTCAACGCATAAGGCAGCCTTCCCGATACCTGGCCGTACCTGAGAAACAGAACATCGACCGCGGCGTCCCTGCTTCCCACGAGAACGTTTGTTGGACTGTCCAACAGACGATCTCGCCAGCACAAACGAGATCGTCATGCGACTGGGTATCTTTGGCGGTACATTTGATCCGGTCCACGTGGGCCACCTCCTGCTGGCGGAAACTTGTCTCGAACAATGCGCGTTGGACGAAGTCTGGTTCGTACCAGCCCTCTTACCACCTCACAAACAACGACACACGCTGACCGCGGCAAACCAACGCGTCGAGATGCTGCAATTGGCCGTGAGTGGACATCGCCAACTCATTGTCTCGACAATCGAGCTCGACCGGGGTGGCGTAAGTTACACCTGGGAAACACTGCAAGCCATTCACGATGCGCACCCGGATTCTGAACTGTTTTTCCTCATGGGCGCCGATTCGCTGCATGATTTACGTCACTGGCGCGAGCCGCAACGCATCTGTGAGCTGGCATTACCCATCGCCGTTCGGCGAGCGGGTTCGGCGGAGATTGATTTCAATCCGTTGGAAAGTATCGCCCAGCCGCAGCAGATTGCCCAAATGCGCCGCTGCCAAGTCGAAATGCCATTAATCGAGTTGAGCAGCACGAATCTGCGACAACGTATCGCCGCCCGGCAAAGCGTACGTTTTCGCCTGCCCCGCGCGGTTGAAAAGTACATTGAAACCCAAGGGCTGTACCTGGCCTCGGAAGAAGCCACGGCAAACTCACACTAATCGCAGCCGGCGCCACTCAACCAGTTTTCGGGCCAACCCGCACAGAAACGCCACGCTGACCAACGGGGCCTGCATTGAAGACGCTCCAGGGCATCGCTAAAATTCCTGCTGCCATTTCCGCCCCATCTCCAACCCGATAATCTCCTGGCGATCGATGCCCCCAGCAAAGAACCTCGTCGTGGCCCAAAGCGGCGGCCCCAGCCCCGTTATCAATAATACGTTACGAGGCATCATCGAGACGTGCCGGGAACTCGACGCGATCGGCACGGTCTATGGCGCTCGCCACGGTATTGAAGGGGTGCTCAAAGAAGAACTGCTGGATCTCTCCGGACAGCCTTACGAAGAAATTTCGCTACTACGTTACACGCCGGCCGCCGGATCAATTGGCACCTGTCGTTATAAGCTGAAACCCGACCAACAAGAGGACTTCGACCGCTGCCTCGATGTATTTCGGGCGCACGACGTTGGCTATTTCATCTACATCGGCGGTAACGATTCGATGGACACCGCCAACAAGATTGCGCTACTGGCAGAACAGCGTGGATTGCCCCTGGTCGGAATTGGCGGCCCCAAGACGATCGACAACGATGTGGGGGACAGTGAATTCAAACTGATCGACCACACACCGGGATACGGCTCGACTGCGAAGTACTGGATGCATACCGTGCAAAACGCAAATCAGGAGAACCTGGGTTCCAGTCCAGCTGATCCAGTACTTGTACTGCAGGCGATGGGACGGCGCATCGGTTTCATCCCTGCGGCCGCACGTCTGGCCGACCCGAATCGTGAAATGCCTCTGCAGATTTATCTCGCCGAGAGCCCCTGCTCACTGGCACAACTCGCCGACAACGTCAACGACCAGCTGCGCCGAGATGGTCGCTGCATCGTCGTCATCAGTGAAGGCTTCGATGTCGGACACATCGGCGAACGCAAAGACTCCTTTGGCCATACCCAGTTCAGTGCCAGCGAAGTCACTGTGGCGCAACGCGTCGTCAATTACTTGAATGAGCAGGGCCTGGCAACCCGCGGTTCCGCACGTGGCAACGTCCCGGGAACCGACCAACGGCATTCAATGGCGTACGCGTCGACGGTCGATCTCGACGAAGCTTATCGGGCGGGACAGACAGCGGCCCACCTGGCGGCGGCGGGAGATTCCGGCCACATGGCGACTCTGTTACGGCAACCAGGTGAGGTATACGGTGTACGCTACGACAAAGTACCGCTCGTCGATGTCGCCAATAGCGAACGCGCCTTTCCAGCTGGTTGGATTGCCGATTCGGGCTGTGACGTGACAGATCATTTTCTGCGTTACGCGCAACCCCTTGTTGGCGAAGGCATGCTCAGCCTCCCCATGGTCGGCGGTCGACAACGACTAACACAATTTGAACCCAGGTACGCAAACCAGCTCCTGACATCTTATACACCCCAAGCCGATCGCCATTGATTGAAAAGCGAACGGTTGACGGACCAGCAACATCCTGTTTTTTGTCTGCAAATGGACCATCCCATGTTTGAAATCGTCCGGCAACATGATTTCCTGGTCGCCATCGATTCAGACGGCTGCGCCTTCGACACCATGGAGTTAAAACATAAAGAGTGCTTCATTCCGCACACCATTAATTCCTACAACCTACAAGCAGTCAGCAAATATGCTCGAGAGGCCGCTGAATTCGTCAATTTGTATTCCAAGAGCCGAGGAATCAACCGATTTCCCGCCCTCGTGGAAACACTCCAATGGCTGCAAAAACGTCCCGCCGTCATCGACCGCAATATCCAAATCGACATCCCCGCCGCACTCCTGCAGTGGATCGACACTGAGAGCAAACTGGGCAACCCCGCATTAGCGGCACGCGTCCAGGAGACCAACGATCCGGCTTTGCGGCAAGCCTTGGACTGGTCCGAAAAAGTCAACCAAACGGTCGCGCAAATCGTGCGAGGGGTTCCTCCGTTCCCAGGGGTCCGTGAGTGTCTCGAAAAACTAAGTTCCCAGGCGGATCTAATTGTTTGCTCGGCAACGCCGAACGAGGCATTGCGGGCCGAATGGTCGGAACACGGAATCGACTCCTTCGTGCAAGCAATTTGCGGCCAGGAAACGGGGACGAAAAAGCAAACCCTGGCCAACGCCTCCAAATACGACCCGGACCGTGTACTGATGATCGGCGATGCGCCAGGTGATTATCGTGCTGCCAAAGCAAATCAATGTCTGTTCTTTCCCATCAATCCTGCCGCCGAGGAAGGAAGTTGGAAACGCCTTCTTGACGAAGGCATCGAACATCTACTGAATGGCAGCTTTGCTGGAGAATACCAGGCGGCTCTATTGAAAGAATTTGACGCCACGCTTCCCGACCAGCCGCCGTGGCCTGTCGTATCATAGCGTTTCTTCCACCACCAACGACTCGCAACCATCAAAGAGGAACCAATGACTCAGGCGTGTGACATCGGGCTTATGGGTTTGGCCGTCATGGGTCAAAACCTGGTACTCAATATGGAAGATCACGGTTACCGCGTTGCCGTGTACAACCGGACCAAGAGCAAAACGGATGAATTCCTGGCCCAACCACAGGCCGGGGGTCGCCAAATCGTGGGGGTCGATACGTTGGAGTCCTTGGCCGCCCAACTGAAACGGCCCCGGAAGGTCATGCTGATGATCAAATCCGGTGACGCCGTTCCAGCGTTTTCCGACCAGCTCTACCCGGAACTGTCACCGACAGATGCAGTGATCGAACAACTGTTGGCCGTGCTTGAGTCCGGCGATGTGATCATCGATGGTGGCAACACCCACTTTCGTGACACCGAACGCCGAACACGGCTAGTGGAGTCCAAAGGGCTACTCTACGTGGGTACCGGTGTCTCCGGCGGTGAAGAGGGAGCGCGTTTCGGCCCCAGCATGATGCCCGGTGGCAGCGGTGACGCCTGGCCACTGGTCAAGGAACTATTTCAGGCGATTGCCGCCAAGGTGGGTCCCGCCGAAGACATTCCTTGCTGTGAATGGGTGGGACCGCGCGGAGCCGGCCATTACGTCAAGATGGTGCACAACGGTATCGAGTACGGCGACATGCAACTGATCTGCGAAGCGTACCTGATGCTACAGCACGCCGTTGGCCTGACGAATGATGAAATCTACGACGTGTTCGCCACCTGGAACCAGGGAGAACTCCAGAGTTACCTGATCGAAATTACGCGCGACATTTTCAGCGTTCGCGACCCCGAAGGTGACGGCGACTTGATCGACCAGATTCTCGATGCCGCCGGCGCCAAAGGGACTGGCAAATGGATGAGCCAGCTGGCTCTTGATCTGGGAGTCCCCAGCACTCTCGTCACCACGGCCGTCTACGCCCGCAGCCTATCGGCACACAAAGAGGCACGCCAACGTGCCAGCCAGCTACTCGTGGGCCCCGACCAGGTGCCTGCCCAGATCGAAACCGTCGATCGGGAAGCATGGATTGAGGCGATTCGACAAGCATTGTACGCCTCAAAAATCTGCAGTTACGCACAAGGATTTGTGCAGCTTCAAGCTGCAGCGCGTGAGTATGATTGGCCACTGAATTACGGGGATTGCGCGTTATTGTGGCGTGGAGGCTGCATTATCCGCGCGCAATTCCTGGACCGCATCAAAGAGGCCTTTGATGCGGAAAATGATCTCGAAAACCTGCTCCTGTTCCCGTATTTCACAGACGTCGTCCATCAGGCGCAGCCGAGTTGGCGTAAAGTCGTATCCGCCGCTACCCAAAGGGGACTTCCCGTACCGGCATTCAGCGCCGCGCTGTCTTATTACGACAGTTACCGTGCAGAACGTCTCCCTGCCAATCTGCTTCAAGCACAACGCGATTACTTCGGTGCCCACACCTACAAACGCACTGACCGCGAAGGAACATTCCACACCGACTGGATCCGCAAACGGCGCGAACCGGGGTAAGGCAGAGACGGCGCCGGACCAGCGGAAACAAACCTCGCATGGCGCCGCTATCTTTCAGGGCGTCTCCGGACCGGATACGAAACGGTAACCGGCGTCACGAATGGTTAGAAAGAACTTTGGGTGCGCGGGATCTGGTTCGAAAGTCTTGCGCAAACGGCGAATAAACTGGTCTGGTGCACGTGTGTTAATATGACCCGGCAGGCCCCAGATCTTCTCCAATAATTCCGCACGTGGAATGACACGCCCCTCATTCTCCACAAAATACTTCAGCAGCTTGATCTCTTGTTTGGTCAAACGGACTTGAAGTCCGTCAACGGTTGCTTCGTAGGTTTCAAAATTGACCTCGGTTTGACCAAATTGTGTCCGCTCCAGCGAACTCCTTGGAGAAGCAGAGCGGTAGGGAAGTTTCAACAAATTCTTGGTGCGACTTAGCAACTCGTCCAAATCAAAAGGCTTGGTGAGATATTGATTTGCGCCCACGTCGAAGCCGCGCGCCCGGTCTTCGGGCAAGGTACGTGCGCTGAGCAAGAGAATGGGGGTATCGTAACCCGCCTCTCGCACCATCTGGCAAATCGCATAGCCACTCATGCCTGGCAACATAATGTCCAGAATCAGCAGATCGACCGCCGGTTCACTCTCCTGAATCACCTGCAGCACCGTCGCGCCTTCATTCAACGTGGTGACATGATAACCCTCTGCCTCAAGATTGAACTTGATGCCAATCGCAAGGTGTGCTTCGTCTTCAACCACGAGAATGTGTGACCGGGTGCTCATGCCTCAACTACTTCCTCGCCGGAATGTTCTGTCGCGTCGGTTATGTCGCGACTGCCGCGTGCTTGAACGGTGGCAGGCAGATGAACTTCAAATACCGTACCGGACCCTCGCTCTTGGTCATAAACACGAACACGTCCACGCCAGCGTTGTAATAAAGTCCGCACAATATAAAGCCCAAGCCCCGTTCCGCTGGTGTCCCGCTCCAACTCCTGCCCAAGCCGCACAAAGCGCGTAAAGATCCGACCTCGCTGCGAGCGAGGTATGCCTGGACCATTATCAGATACGCGTACTACGACAGTCCGACCGATGCACTCAGCATGCAAGTGAACCTGTGGTGGATCGCCCGCGTACTTCACCGCATTTTCAACCAAGTTACGGAACACCATATCTAGATCAACGCGCCGTGCGGACACCCAGCACGGTGAAATTTCCCGCGACACAACAGCTGGCTCAACACGATAACGCAGACACACCGAGTCTGCACAAGCGTCTAACGTCGCGGCCAGATCTACTTCCTCGATGTCCAAATCGGGCGTTGATCGTTCAACGCTGCCAGCATCCAACAAATGGTTGATCAAATGGTCCAACCTCTCGACGTCATCCAGCATGAATCGATGGAAGTTGCGCCGTTCAACCTCGTCAATTTGGCGCAAACTCAATGTCTGCAAATAGAGTTTCAGCGAGGCGATAGGTGATTTCAGTTCATGGGTCACGCTATCGATGAAATTTGACTGCCGGCGGTTCAAATTGATGGCTTTGATAGAAAGTGTCAAGTACATCACAACGCCCACCAGCACGGCCGCCAATATAGAAGAACCAACACTCAACAACGTCCAGTAGAGAGGCGCCCGGTCGCTTTCTCGCAACGCGCCAAAGACCGTCAACAGCACCCAGCCGACAATCAACGCGACGAGCATCACGATCATCGAAACGCCGAGCGCAATCGGAAGCTTCAGAGACCGGCGGTCAAACATACGATTCACCTGAATTGCAGGCTGGTATGCGTAGTAATTCCCGAACCTTACAACCAACCACGCGCGCGTCGTATCACCGAATCTATCCTCAGCCTGGCCTGTTTGAGATCAAGGCAGAGCGGCCGCGTGACGGCCCGCCTGCGGGTCACCCGCAGCGTGAATTACTTGCGTTTCTGGATCAACATAGATCATCACCGGATTCGCGATGGGCCCAGAAGTGGTACTCATACGGTGTCCACGCTGGCTCAACTCCTCTCGTACTGCTGCGGAAATTTTTTCATTGACACGTAACGTACCGGCACCGACGAAGGCCTGATGTCTATCCGGGACCGGATTGAAAGAATTCTGGTGGTGCGATGTGTTGAACCTGGGAGCCGTGACCGCTTGCTCCGGAAGCATCCCGAATTCAACGTGATTCAGAAGAATATTCAAAGTTGTCTGATCCTGTAAATCCCCACCCGCAACACTGATCGCCAGCACCGGTTCTCCATCCCGGGTCACCAATGTGGGCGTCAGCGTGATGCGCGGGCGTTTGCCTGGCTGAATCCGGTTTGGATGGCCTTTCGTGGTGTTCAAACTGCGTACGCGATTGCCTTGCGTGATTCCTGACGGCCCGGGTTGATTACCGACCAGATTGCAGCTCGGTGTGGCGGCCACCACATTTCCCCAGCGATCCGCGACGACACAGGTGGTCGTATCTTGCACTGGAATGTCAGTCTGCTCGTCCTCTTCACGTTTCGCACTCAATAGCGCGCGAAGCCGTAACGGGTCCCCAGGACGCCTACGCTGCGATGCGTTCTGCCCATCGATGAGGCTACGGCGGACTTTGGCATACTCTTCCGAAAGCAACGCCTGCATCGGCACGTCGGCAAATCGTGGATCACCATAATACTCATCCCGATCAGCCAGCGCCAGCTTCATCGCTTCCGTTACCGTGTGCACATACCGAGACGACAAATGGCCAAACCGCTTTAGTGGAAATGCTTCCAGCATTTTCAGCGTCTGGCACAGGTAAGGACCTTGCGTCCACGGACCGCACTTATAGATGGTGTAGCCGCGGTAGGTAATCGACACGGGTTCTTCCACCCGTGTTTGATGTGCCTCCAGGTCACTTTTCCGTAAAAACGCGCCGGTGTCCCGATACCAGCGGTCCAATTCGTCAGCAATATCCCCCTTATAGAAACGGTCACGGGCCGCCGTCAGCTTTTCCTCTCGTGTCCCAACCGTGGAACGCTCCGTTTCGACCAGTTTGCGTAGAGTGATTGCCAGATTGCGATGCCAATCCGGTTTGCCCTGGTCAAGCAGGTTCAGTGTAGGCGCCACCACCTGTCCAAATGACATGGTTCCATAAAGCCGCAAGGCGGTGACGCAAAGATCGATCGCACCTGGAACTGGAGCAGATTTCATACTGCCATTGGCGGGAATGCCGTTTTCGTAATACCACTCGATCGCCTGCGGATCCAAGGGTGCCGAACCCAAACCACAAAGTACTTTCACCTCCTTCTTACGCGCGTCGTAAATCAACAGCGGGACTTCACCCCCCATCGCAAACAGGCCATAATCGGTAACCGCCAACGCCAGCAGCGTTGCCGTGGCGGCGTCGGCGGCATTGCCGCCGTCCTCAAGCATCTTGAGACCTGCGGCAACGGAATTAGAGTGCCCCGCCGCTACTGCACCGCCTTTACCGGCCCCCCGCCAGGTGATCTCTTCAGCAGACGCGCCCACCCCAACGCACATCAGGACCACGCACACCTGCACCAACACTCCGCGTTCGCACCACGGCAAAAATCGCATCACTGTTTCTCCTCAAACCTGATTTCGCGCGTCACGTCCTCACTGGCTGGCGATACCGCCGCTCTCGCCCAGGATGACTCTCGCCTGTAGCGTCCCCCGGACCCTCCGCAACATTCGCTTTCATGACACCAAGCGGAAAGACGTGCCCACCAGCTGGACACAAGCACTTCACTTTTTCTTAGATTGCCGGCAGTTCATAGCCTTTACGATACTCACGGCTGAGAAGGGCGTTCGCGGACGCGTCGTTGGTAAACGTCTCGGTCTCGCCGTCAAACTCCAGTCGTTTGCCAGTACGATAGGCAATGTTGCCAAGGTGGCACAACATCGCCGAGTAATGCCCCTCGAGAATATCCGCATTCAGCTCTTCCTGCCGTCGGTTCTTCACGCAGGAAACAAAGTTCTGATAGTGGGCCCCGTCATCCGTCCACTTCTTGTGGTACGACACTCCTGGTTTACCCCGCCGGTGGAAAACGCGGTACCCATCACGATCGACCATCATGTAACCCGCGTCACCATAGAAAATGTTATCGTTGTCTAGCTGGTGCGCAGGCATCCTGTAGGGCGTAAAATCGCGCTGCTCAAACACATACAGCAGGTCTTCATACTCCCAGGTGACCACCATCGCGTCGGGGACCTCGTGGGCGTCCCCTTTCCAACCGAGCTTTGCGCCACTGCAGCTGACCGCTTTCGGGGCCCCCAAGTTCAGTGCCCAGCGGCCCAGGTCGACCTGGTGCACTCCATCATTTCCCAAGTCTCCTGTCCCATAGTCCCATAGCCAATGCCAACCTGAATGAAAGCGATTTCGGTTGAAAGGGCGTTTGGGGGCCGGGCCCATCCAAAGATCATAGTCGACACCCGCCGGCACGGGTTCATCCTGGCGATGCTCCAATCGGCCACGTTGCTGGTTATTGATCGCTTTGACCATCAGCACCTTCCCAATCACCCCATCCGCGAGCAATTTCCAGGCCTTTCGGTAATGGGGGGCCGCCCGCAGATTGGTACCATGCTGGACAATCCGCTGGTATTTGCGAGCTGCCTCGACTGCGAGGCGACCTTCACGAACGTTATGGGACGCGGGTTTTTCCACGTACACATCTTTACCAGCAACACATGCATTAATCGTCACCGGGGCGTGCCAGTGGTCCGGCGTTGCCACCACCAGGGCATCGACGTCTTTTCGTTCCAACAAGGTTCGATAATCGACGACATATTCAGGTCGGCGCCCTGAAATTTGCTCGATTTTCTCGCAAAGCGCTGCACCACGCCCACGATCAATGTCGCAGATTGCTACCACCTGGCTTTCGGCCAGCTTCGCAAACGACTGGGCCAGGCTCGCGCCGCGACCGCACCCGAGCACCGCTACATTGACCATTTCACTCGGAGCTGCAATCGCGCGACGTGTCAACGGCGCAGTAGTCGCAATCGCAGCTGCGCCAACCAGTAACTTGCGGCGTCCTAACGGTGCTTGATCTCCCATCAGTTCTCTCCCAGATTTCAATGCAAACGAATGGCATCATCGGAACTGCACCACGGTCGGCAAGCTCCAGTCACGCTACAACCGCTGAAAACCAGTTCCGCCAGGAGAACCTAGACGTCCAGGTTCTCGCGCCGTTGCCGCGTCATGTGCCATTCTGGCAGCACACTCGAGACGCGCAATCGCGGTGCCCCCTTTATCACACACCCGTCGCAGGAAAACAACTCGTCACCAGGTCGCCACGAAGGATATCCAGAAAGGGCTCGTCAGGCGCTGAAAACGACCGAGAATACACATCACGAGCTGATGTGGAACCACTAACACCCCGAGTTCAGCGACGCCTCTCCGAGTGGACTGACTCCGGTGCGTTGGCCAAACCTGGTAATCGCGGTGCCGTCTTTACGCGTCCCAAGACAACCAATTCGTCTCCCTTAAGGAAATAAGGCGACCGGTAGAGCACCGTAACTCGGGGTGCGAGTTTCTTGATCTCGGCAACGCGATCACCGGTAGTGATCACGTACCGATGCTCCGCTTGGAGAAACCCGCCTACAGAGCGAGAGCCTGGATCTCCCCTGCCCAATTCCACAACTGGGCGCCGCGTGTAAAACACCCAGCTCGGCTCTAGCGCGCCGAACGCTCCCAGCTGGCTTTTCGGGTCTTCTTGTGCCAACGTCGCCAGCAGTTCCAAATCCCGGCGACGTTGATCGACGCGGACCGCAGCCAAGGCAAACAAGACGGTTGTCAAAACAACCGCGGTCGTCGCCATCGTGTACTGAGCCACCTGCACCTGATCGCGCCGAGTCAACCACAATCCTACCACCGCTCCCAGCAATGGAATGGCCCCCACGGCTGCCAGCCACTCTTCACCTGGCAAGAAAGAACGGGCAGCGATCGGTAACGTTACGAGCATCACAACACCAACCAAGCCCAAAGACACAAAAGCGGCTTGAGGCCAGTACCAGGAAACCCGAGACTGCTTACTGCGCCAATGCTCGAAGAAGCAAGCTGTCAATAGCGCAAGTGCGGGGTAACAAGGTGTGATGTAGCTCGGCAGTTTTGTTTGCGCCACCGTAAACAGGCAGACATAAACCGCTATCCAACACGCCATCAACACAGACCCATTTCGCCATGGCCCCGTCGTGCGGACAGCCTGCATCACATGTAACAACACGGGAACCGCAAAGACCGACCAGGGAAAAAACCCAACCAGAATGGTCAGCGGATAAAACCAAATGCCACCACTATGACCTTCCATCGCGGAGGTAGCCCGCCCCAGGTTGTGTTCCAGAAAGAAACCGCGAGTCCAGGCGCCATCGGTTTGCCAACCAACCAACGCGTACCAGGGCAGAGCAACAAAGAGCACTACCACGATCGCAGTCACTGGGCGCATCGACCAGCACGTACGAAGGAAGTGGCCCGGAGCAAACGGCCGTAGGCCATCGGCGATTCCACGTGAGACGACTGAGAGGTATCTCCGGAACCTACCTGCTTGCTGCGCAACCAAAAGACCATTGTTCATTACGGGCTGACCTCTCGTCGCCGGCGACGTTGATCGTCTGAGACGAACGAGCAACAGGTACATCCCGATGACTGCCGTCGGCAAGACCATGCCAATCGGTCCTTTTGCCAACACAGCGAATCCCATCGCCGCATACATACTGACCACCAGCGAATGAGAGTGCGGAAACCAACTCTTCTCCCTGGAAATCGTCGTCTGCTCCGCCGCTGTAGTACCACGGATGAATAGATAAATTGAGAGGGTAGAGAAAAAGATCAACGCCGAGTCCGGCGTCGCCGCGCGGCCAGCGACATCAAACATCAGGCTGCTCGCCAGAATCACCGCAGCCCACAATCCGACTCGGTCATCGAACAAGCGACGGCCAATGTTCCAGGTCAGCAAGCAGGAACCGACCGCCAGTAGAGCGGATGGAAAACGAGCACCGAACTCATTTACGCCAAACAGCGCATACGCCGCCATGATGAACCAGTACAACAGAATGGGTTTATGGGTCCGCAGCTCTGCGTTGAACGTCGGCACCACCCAATCACCACGGCTCGTCATCTCCGCGGCACAGCCCGCATTGCGAGGTTCATCACGGTCCCACAAACGTGGCGTGCCGAGGTTCGAAAACAGAATGATCCCAGCAGTCACCACGATCAGTAATGTCTGTCTGAGCATCGAATCCGCGTTCTCCCCTGGGCCCGGTCGGATGGAAATCCAACTGGCCCATCAGTCGCCATACGTAGCGACGTAATACAAGTCGAGGGAGTCTAGAATCCCAGCGTCGAACCGACAAGCTCAGTTGCCACACAAGACGACCAAATGCTCTTTTCGCTGGACACTCAAAGCGATAGTCTGTGCAGGTGTCAGCCCGGAAATACTCGAACTCTCGACCGCTTTCTGACCACCTGGTCAGGACCGACCAATTTTACGCCTGCCTGGGCATCAACGCTTTCTGGAGCGGTCAACGGGAGACGCGAGTCGACCGACCGGAACCCGGCCAGCACCTCTCAAAAGGACTCAGTCGACCAGGTGAGTTCCCTGAGCAGAGCGCAACGATACTTGGCGATGTCGGCGGGATGCTTCATCCTGGCTGTTGCCGTACTACCATGGGACATCGTAGCCAGCCGCTGGTGGACGAGCGCTTCCTTGCCCGGCGATGTGGCCAAATTCATCACACTCTCTGAGGTTTTCGCGCATGGCTTTGGCGTCGCGGTGCTACTCATTGCAGTTTGGCTGCTCGATCATCGCCAACGTAAGAATTGGTTTCGTCTCGTCTGCTCCGCATACGGTAGCGGCCTGGCTACTCACCTGTTCAAGATTTCCATTGGCAGAACCCGTCCCAATGAAATCAAACTTGACACAGACGTCGCCGGTACTTTCGTGGGCTGGATTCCCGCGTGGACGGAACGAGACTGGTCGCATCTTTTCGACCGATCTATCCAATCGTTCCCCTCAGGGCATACCGCCACGGCCGTCGGATTGGCGATTGGCCTAGCATGTCTGTATCCCCGTGGTCGCTGGCTTTTCACTCTGCTGGCAATTGCAGCGGGCCTGCAGCGTCTGCAGGCGGACGCGCACTTCCCCAGTGACGTACTGGCCGCTTCCGGAATCGCCTGTCTCGTCGGGGCAATCCTCTGGAAAAATGAGCCCTCAAAGTAAAGCGAGGCCACGCGGTTCCCGGTTTGCCCAACTGGGTACGACGCCCTGTCCCCATCCCCAGAAGTCTCGCGGCGAGTCGTTTCTTTACGTTCCGGCGCGAGACGCATAAAATGACAGAATGTCGCTGTAGCGAGGGCGTCACATGGGTTTACCGCGCAACGCCATCCCACAACGCCGGCATGTTTGAAAACTCCCGGTTGCCTTGTCGCTCACGTCTTTTCTGACTATTTCACCTGACTTCTTCTCTCTCCACGAAGTGTGCCATGCCACAGGCCATTGTCGACCCGGATGAACTACGGCAATTTGCCCGTTCGCTCAAGAAATTCAACTCCGAACTTCGCGAACGCGCGAATTCTGTCGCCACCCAGCTCAACACGCTTGGAGCGACCTGGAGGGATCAAGAGCAGAAAAAGTTCAGCGAAGATTTTGAGCAACACCTACAGGCAATCCACCGTTTCACCGAAGCGAGCGAGCAGTACATTCCCTACCTGCTCCGGAAAGCGGAACATATCGACAATTACCTCCAGTCATGACGCGCACCCGGCATCGGTTCGTCCCCTGAATGCCGAGTGGCTCTTCCTCACATCTAATGATCGCCGACGATGATGAAACAGCGCGCTCAGATTACATCTTTTGACGCCCTGACGGCCTTTCGGGGAGGGATCCTCGACTTTGACGAAGCCTCGCAAGCCGCGTTGGAATCGATGGTACTGGAAGTCCGCAAGGCAGTGGACTGGATTGAGCATGACCGCGCACGATACTGGCCCGCCCAAGTCCGTCAGGCGTCCGATGCGTTGGTTCAAGCTCGAGCGGATCTGGCACGCTGCGAGGTTGCTACCCGCCCCGATGAACGCAACCCCTGCACCGAACAAAAGAAACGTCTGGCGCTTTGCAAACAACGTTTACGGTACTGCGAACGCAAAGTCGAAGCTGTAAAGCACTGGCGCCGCATCCTCAACCACGAATACACGGAATTCATGGGGCGCGTCAACAAGCTGTCTGGATTTCTCGAAACAGAACTACCTCGAGCGGTGGCGACCCTGGAACGCCTGCTACGAGCGCTTGAGGACTACGCACAAGCAATCCCCCTACCCGCCCGAGAAGCACGCCTCGCTCCCGCCAGGAGTATCCCTGCGCGCACAGAACAAGACGGAACATCGACGCCACCAACGTGATGCCGCTTGTTGCCACCGTGTAAACCAGTCCGCCACTTTTTCCTATCGGGCGATTATGAAAATTTGCGATCTCAACAGCGGCTTGGGTCGGCTCCAACGAAGTGCTACCCGTCTGAAAGAACGTTGGCAAGAAACACGCACCGTGTGGATGGACGAAACGCGGCGTCAATTCCAGGAGCAGCACTTGGACCCGTTACCCTCGCAGATCGGCATGGTGCTGGCCGCCGCTCAGCGTCTGGCTGAAAGTCTGGAGAAAGCAGAGAAGGCCTGCGCCGACGAATCAGAGTATTAGAATCCAAGTATTTATGGTTCGACAACCTCGTTGCCCCATGCCCTGTAGCGACGTTGACTCGCATCGGAGACCTTTACTCGTCGCCTCTCTTCAAAACCACTCACTTCCCATCGATCAAGGCAGCTGCCGTGAGCCCAGCGGGTTTCAGTACGCAATCTCAAAGAGAACTCATCGAGCAGTTAACCGTGCTCGTTCGTGAGCAGGTGCATGCCAGCCAACAACTGAGCACCAGCTTTCGCTCTCGCGAGGCCTCAGCCCAAACTCAGTTTACCGCAGACGCCGACCGACTCACCGAAAGCTATCAGCGCGATCGAGAACAAACCGAGACCACGCATCAACAACAAATCGATGAAATTTGCCAGCATTACGATACCGAATCACATCATCTGGCGTACCTCCAAGCCGAGTTGACAGAACGTTCCCAGGCGAAGAGGCAGCAGGCCACCTCCGAGAACACCGAGCAGTGGGAACACTTGTGCAGACAAGCCCAAGTGACGTACGAGCGTGAAAAAACCGGCCCTGAGCAGAAGCTGGCTGCGATGCAGGCACAATGTGACGCCGCGTGGCGCACCCTGACATCGCAAAGGGACGAGCTGCTGCAAGCATTGCAACGCCAAGGCAGCGATGCGGACGAAATACCAACCGCCTTTGAAGGCCAGCTGCAAGGTGCGCCGTGGGATTCATACCGCGAGGCAGCGCGCCGGGCTGAACAGGCACAAGCCTTGGTCCAACACCCTTTGTGCGTTCGGCTGTCGCGCTGGCCAGCGCTGATGTTGGTCCAGCTACTGGCCATGGCCACATTTTTCTTTCTTCTTGGCTGGCTCACCAAACAGCCTTTGACAACCCAGCTGGACTGGGCCGTTGGTCTGATCACTCTGGGGAGTTGCGTTATCGGTGTATGTACGGCCTGCCTCTACCGTCTAATATTGACGCCACTGGCAAGGCTGCAAATGCTTCAACGCTATCCGGTTTTCGCGCAGGCGTGCGCCGACGCCAGAACTTCACTGGACGCCGCGATCGCTACCGTCCAATCACAGCGAGACGAACAGCATTCGTATAGCACAAGCAAACGCGACCAGGCCTTGTCGGCCGCCAACTCCTGGCGCGACAAGAATGAACAACGCTTTCATGAGGCATACCAGAATGCGACTCAAGCGGCGGCAGTCAAATTTCGACTGCGACGCGAAGCGGCCTTGGAAAAACGTGACCAAAGCCTGGAGTCCCTGAAAAACGTCCAACCACTGAGACTGCAAGAACTCGAACAAGCCTTTCTCACTGCCTCTGAACGGTTACAGCAGCGAAAACAGGCGCGTCTCACTGCCAGTCAAGAAGTCTACAACGAAAAGTGGAAAGATCTGGAAGAGCGTTGGCAGGCAGGTCTCACCGGTTTTGTCTCCGTCGTGGACACCATGAATACGTTTTGCGCAAAGCTGTTTCCCCCTTGGGACCGCATTGACTGGACGACCTGGCGGCCCCCTTTAGACCCCGTGCCAGCCATCCGTTTTGGATCATACGAATTTTCGTTAAAGCATCTGGAGGGCGGCCTCCCCGCAGATCCGCGTCTGCAGATCGAACGGACTGATTTTACCATTCCCGCCGTGATGTCGTTTCCGGATTGCCCATCACTGCTATTGAAGGCACCTGGTGCTGGACGTGATCAGGCAGCACGGGCAATGCAGAATGTGATGCTGCGTGTACTTACCTCGATGCCACCTGGAAAAGTCCGTTACACCATCATCGACCCAGTCGGCCTGGGGCAAACCTTTTCTGCCTTTATGCATCTCGCCGACTTTGACGAACGCCTGGTAAATAGCCGCACCTGGACTGAAGCCGCGCATATCAATCAACGTCTCACCGACCTCACAGAACACATGGAGAAGGTGATCCAGACCTACCTGCGCAATGAATTCGAATCCATCCAGCAATACAATCTGCATGCGGGAGAAATCGCGGAACCATTTCACGTTCTCGTCGTCGCCAATTTTCCAACAAATTTCACAGAGGAGTCAGCGCGACGCCTGGTGAGTATTGCCACGAGCGGCGCCCGTTGCGGAGTCTACACCCTGCTGTGCGTCGACACGTCGCTAAAACTACCCCGCAACTTTTGCATCTCTGATCTCGAGGAACAAGCCGCCACCCTACAGTGGAGTGGCCAAGACTTTTTCTGGGAAGATCCGTTACTGGCCCCACTACCATTGACATTCGATCAGCCGCCCCTCGATGCCGACTTCACAGCTGCGATAAAGGCCGTCGGAGAATTCGCGCAGCACGCCAACCGTGTTGAAGTCCCGTTCACGACAGTGACTGTATCAGAAGACACGTGGTGGCAAGCGGATTCTCGCCACGGTCTGGAAGTTCCTTTAGGTCGGGCAGGCGCCACAAAGCTGCAATTCATGCGGCTAGGGAGTGGCACTTCGCAGCATGTCCTGATCGCCGGCAAAACCGGGTCTGGCAAATCAATATTGATGCATGCCTTGATCACCAACTTGTCGATCCGCTACGCGCCACAGGAAATCGAGTTCTACTTAATTGATTTCAAAAAGGGAGTCGAATTCAAGCCTTATGCGACCTGGTCCCTGCCACACGCCAGGGTTATCGCCATCGAAAGCGAGCGGGAATTCGGCCTCAGTGTTCTGCTCCGACTCGATGAGGAACTCAAGCGACGCGGCAACCTCTTTCGTGAACACGGTGTACAAGACATCCCTGGCTTCCGTGACGCCTGCCCAGATACCCCCCTACCGCGCGTGTTGTTAATCGTCGACGAGTTTCAGGAGTTGTTTGTCATCGACGACAAGATCGCATCCCAGGCTAGTTTGCTACTTGATCGCCTCGTTCGGCAAGGAAGAGCTTTTGGCATCCACATCTTGTTGGGCTCCCAGACTCTGGCCGGCGCTTACTCACTGGCGCGGAGCACACTTGGCCAAATGGCAGTGCGGATCGCCTTGCAATGCAGCGAGGGCGACTCACACCTGATCCTGAGCGAAGAAAACACCGCAGCCCGGCTTCTGGGTAGACCCGGGGAAGCAATCTACAATGACGCCAATGGACTGCTGGAGGGCAATCACCCGTTCCAAATCGTCTGGCTGCCGGATCACGAACGTGAAGACTATCTGCAACAAATCGGCGACTTGGCCCGCCGGCGGGGACAAGCGCCGACGCAAGCAGTGATTTTTGAAGGTAATATCCCGGCCGTTCCCGCCCGTAACCAACGCCTCCAGGATGCTCTTGAATGCGTCACCGTCGACCCGTCCCAGCTCAGTCGTACCTGGCTGGGATCGTCGGTCGCGATCAAAGACCCAACGTCACTCCAGTTCATCCGTGGTGGCGGCAGCAACCTGTTACTCGTGGGTCAGCATCACAAACTGGCAAGGGGAATCCTCACCACAGCCATCGTTGGCCTACTGGCTAACCGGCCCCCAAATCCCAGCGTGCTAGCGCCAGACGGCTCGGTCGCAGAAGCTCCAGCCTTTTACGTGTTCGATGGGACCCCGCCCGGCGAGCTCCACGCAGAAGCCTGGGCAAAGTTTGCCGCACACCTGCCCGTTGCTTCGCGAATCGTGACCCCACAGGCAACATCGGACACCATCGCGGAACTGGACCACCTGGCCCAACACCGCATGGACAGTCCCAACGCGCAAGCAGCTCCCGTCTATATCATTCTCTTCGACCTGGCAAGGTTCCGCGACTTGCGTAAGGAAGAGAGCTACAGCTTCTCTAGTTTCGACGAAGATGGTGGTCCTGCGACAGACAAGCAATTTGCTCACCTGCTGAGAGAAGGTCCTTCCCAGGGAATCCACTGTTTGATCTGGTCGGACACATTCAACAACGTGCAGCGTTGGTTTGACCGCCAACACTTGCGAGATATTGAAATGCGTGTGCTCTTCCCCATGAGTCCGGCTGACTCGAGTAATCTCATGGACTCACCAGCTGCCGCCCAACTGGGCGCCAATCGCGCGATCTTCTACAGCGAGCAAACGGGAACCGCCGAGAAATTTCGGCCCTATTCATTACCAGACGACGAATGGTTAGCCTGGGTCAAACACCAACTGCAGCAACGTAGCGACGTTTCGTCCACGGATTAATCCGTGCGCCGGAGGACTGACGCATCCCCCAAATACCCCGGGGTCATTTCGTATCTTGGTAGGCCGGTCGTTCGTCTGCACCATCGATTCGGTCTGCGATCTCCGCCACTAAATCTGCAATCCTCAACATGCCAGCCACATTGATCTTGTCGAAATCGTCACTGGGACGGTGATAGTCGGAATGCGTGTTGGTGTAGAAATGAAATACCGGGATCTTCTGTTTGTAAAAACTCTGATGGTCACTTGGTCCGTAACCGGTCGGCTTCTTGGTGATGTCAAACTGATACCGTTTATTCAAACCTTCAATCAAGCCATCAAATTCCACAGCAGTACCTGTCCCGTACACCACAAGCTTGTTGTCCGTTAACCTGCCCACCATATCCATGTTCAACATGGCCACAGTGTTTTCCAGAGGTACCAACGGGTTCTTGACGTAATAGGTACTGCCGTTGAGGCCGCGTTCTTCGGCGGTAAAGGCGATAAACACCAGTCGGCGGCGGGATTTCTGCGGGCGTGAAGCGAGGCGGCGAGCCACCTCCAGCAACGTCGACGTCCCCGACGCATTGTCGTCGGCGCCATTGTGGATTGCCCGAGTCCAGGGTGCCAGCGAGCCATTGCCACCGTTGCCAAGATGATCGTAATGCGCTCCGAGAATGATAGTCTCCTCGGCGAGTGAACCTTCGCCTTCAAGGACACCCAGTACATTCTTTACATCCACCTGACGATGCGTAACCATTGCACGACAATGCGCATCCCAACCTTCGAGAACCTGGGATTGCGGTGTGAACTCGTGGTCAATCTGCCGTTCTAAGTCCGCCAGGCTTTTCCCGAGCGCCGACTGAACGACAGGCTCAATCGCGGCACGTGCCGCAAAATAGACAGGCAACGTCTTCCAGTTACTACTCTGCCCTCCCTCTCCAAACTGCAAGATCTTGTCCGCTCCGGCGCTTAGCTGTTGCTCCAATTCCTCAATGCGTCCAATGATCTTGTCGATTTCATTCAGGTACTGCTCACGTTCATCCGTCGTGGGTGTTTCATTTTTCTTGAATGCATTGCGCCTCGCAATCAGTTTCTTGACCTCTTCGTCGCGGGCATTCTCAGCATTTTGTCGCGTTTGGGTCACACCGTGAGCATCGTTGACAATAATCACAGCCCGCGCACCATGCTCAAATGCATTGGCAACCTTGGTAATAAAATACGCGTGTCGCTGTCCCCTGCGGGTGTGGAATGCGATGTCTTTGTCGGCCTGGCCAGGATGCTTCCGCAACAGGACGAGCACCTTGCCTTTAACATCGATGTCCGCATAGTCATCGTATTGCGGATCCTTCGCCGAAATTCCATAGCCCGCGAAGACTAGGGGAGCCTGTACGTCTGCGGTCCCTCCCAACGCCATTGGATGAAAATCGGATCCTATTTCGAGCGAGATCCGCTGCGGTTCATCCCGACCTTCAAGCGCGGGCCCGATAAACTCAATGGTGTTCTCTGTCGCCGGCCCCAATTCGGCGTCGGCTGGTTCCTGAAAAACCTGAAAGGGGGAACCGTCGAACAACTCGGTCTGCAAACCAGCCTTGGCAAACTCACTCGCAATGTAGTCCGCCGCCTTGTCTAACCCGTCCGTGCCAACGCCACGGCCTTCCAGATCATCGGAAGACAGGAACTGAACCGCCCCCGCCAACCGCGCCGCGGACCCTTCCGGTTCGGCGGCGTCCAGTACGCCTAGCGCGAACACCGTGGCACTCACGATGACATACGCTTGCCTCAGAGAAACGGCTGCACGCTCGAATTGTTGGCCTCTCCACATCGTCATTGCTCCCATACTGTCTCACCGCATCGTCAAAATGTCAGACCACCAGCATACCAAAGTCACCGTCGACACAAGCCCGGCGGTGGGGACGATTCGAACTGTCCGACTATCTGTCGGCCAGGTTGAGGCGTTCGATTCTCACACCTAAAGCCGCCCGTCAAGTCATGTTTTGCAGCACCGACCAGCGACCACGCCTCGCTGGCTGGCAAGCTGACCGCAAATTTGCGATTTCGGTTTTGACACCAGCAGGCCCGGAGGCTACTCTTCAACCCCGCCCGCTCTCCTCCTACCTGTGCCCCCGCCTGCTGCTTTCCTCCCACCCAACTGCTGCCTCCCCTCCTGCAAACTTTTCCGGCTCATGTTCTGATCTGCCAGGCGGGACGCACCAACCGGCACGAAAGCCATTCCCAAGGAGCTATTTGAGTGATTGGTACGCCCACTGAGCAATCGCCTGATGTCTTACTAATTCACGACTGCAGCGAAACGCGTGGTGTCCTGGCAACTGCGTTAGCCAGACGCGGCATACGGATTTTCGCCACCGATCGAATGGATGGCATTGTCGAATTTCTTAAGCGTGGCCGACCACGTGTGACCATTATCGATACGGATAGTGAAACCGCAACCAACCAGACTATCTGCCAGACACTACAACAAGCGGACACCGGAAAGTTGATTGTGCTGGGACAGGTGCGATGGAATCAAGCCTCGCTACCCGTACAGCGGGTTTATCGCAAGCCCTACCACTTCGCACCGTTGATCCGTACAATCGAATTGATGTGCGCCAGGTCGGCTTAGGGACCACGCCAGAGTCGCATTCCGTGACGCATTCGTGTCCAATTCAAAACCGGGTTGCCGTGCTCTGTCGACTTGTTTGCGACTAGCATCCAATAGACTTCCAGCGGTGACGTGACAACCTTCCATACCGGCTTACCCCGTTCGACTACAAGATGCGTTCCGTGGATGTTTCATAAAGACGCTCAAGTACGACCCACGAGCGAATACCAAGATCCCTACACCGATCTTTTCCCGACAAAACGCTCGAGCCAATAATTTGACTCCGCCTGGCAGGGAACGCGGGAATGCAAACACTGTTTGTCATCCAAGGATTTGACCAGGGCCAACGCTTTGAGTTGTGCCGCGATCACATTAGTGTCGGCCGCGACGCAGAGAACACGATTCAACTGCATGACGATGAGGTCTCACGCCAGCACGCAAAATTGCGCCGGGTAAAAAAGGGCTACCAACTCGTCGACTGCACGAGTTCCAATGGCACATTCATCAATGCCAAGTCGATCGATCAGCAGGTGTTGCGGAGCGGGGATCGTGTTCAAATCGGACGCACGTTAATGCTCTACACGCACTTCGAGGAATCCTCGAGAGGCGAAGTAGACGGTAACGTCGACATCGTGTCGGCAGCCGCAGGCGCTGCAGAATCGCGGATTCTTCACACGGCAACGCCAGACGATGTCAGTCAACTATTCGATACCGAACAAGCTACCAGCTCCTGGCTTTCGAACGCCCGCAGCAACCTACAGGTCATCTACCGAACGGCTTTGGAGGTCAGCCATACTCTGGACATCGACCAGCTGCTACAGCGCATTATGGAACTGATCTTCGAATGGGTCGAAGCGGATCGAGGGCTGGTTCTGCTGGTAGATCATCCGTCAGGCGACCTGGTTCCCAAAGTCCGCCGCAACCGAAAGGGGGCCCAAGTTGAACCAACCATCGAAATCAGCAGTACCATACTGGATTACGTCACCGAACATACCAAAGGTGTGCTGAGCAGCGACGCGCGACAAGATGACCGCTGGAACGCAACGGGCAGCATTGTTCGCCTCGGGGTACGCGAGGCCATTTGTGTACCCATGCAAGGCCGCTACGGCGTGGTCGGTGTGATTTACATCGACACGTATACACCACCAGGCCAGGTACTGCAAAAGGACATTGCTCACCGTTTTTCGGAAGACCACCTGAAACTAATGGTCGCTATTGGACACCAGGCCGCGTTAGCAATTGAAGACACCTCCTACTACTCCGCACTCGTGCAAGCCGAACGACTGGCTGCCGTGGGACAGACTATTGCCACGCTGTCCCACCACATCAAGAACATCCTGCAAGGAATTCGTGGTGGTAGTTTTCTCATCGACGAGGGTCTTCAGGACGATGACGCGACGGTCGTGCGCAAGGGGTGGAAGATCGTCGAGAAAAATCAGGAGAAAATTTCAAATCTGGTCATGGATATGCTGTCTTACAGCAAAGACCGTGAACCCGAACTGGTACCCGCCAATCTCAATACTCTGGTCACAGACATCGTTGAGTTGATGCAGGCCCGCGCAGACGAAGCCACGGTATCCATTCAATGCCAGTTCGAAGACACGATGCCGACGCTAATGTTTGACCCGGAATCACTGCACCGCGCTATTCTCAACGTGGTCACCAATGGAATTGATGCCTGCGAGCAGACACCCGAGGGAGCGATATTCCTAGAAACGGGTTACGACCCTGCTAATCAACTCGCGACAGTGGTGATCACTGACAACGGCCCCGGGATTCCACCCGCAGACCAGGAAAAGATTTTCAACCTGTTCGAATCAAAAAAAGGGGCCCGCGGAACCGGGCTCGGACTGGCGGTCACGCGGAAAATCCTGGAGGAGTACAACGGGCGGGTGGAGGTAACGAGCGCCCCCGGACAAGGAAGTCGATTTACTCTGGCATTTCCGGCAGTAGCCGCCACAACTGCCCCTCCCAAGCCAACCTGATACGGCGGCGCGTCACCCGCCGCGATGATGCGCGGTTCTAATTGCTGCTAGTGGGTAACACCATCTTCTGCAGCTCACGCCAGCCACGGGTATTAGCGACATCATTTCTCGTCAAACCGCCACGACGAGCCTGCAGTACTCCGTACCGCATGACGTCTAACCCAGCAACACTGTGCGCATCAGAATTGATCACAATCGGGATTTGTTGCTCGCGCGCTGCCGCGCAATAGACATCATTGAGATCAAGGCGGGCGGGATTCGCATTCAGTTCCAGCATCTTTCCATGCTTGCGCACCGCCTGAAACAACGCCTCGATATCCAGCTCATACGGCGCGCGGCGGTTCAACAGCCTGCCGGTAGGATGAGCGATTGCTGCAATCCAGGGATTTTCCACCGCCTCCAACAATCGTTCCGTAATCTGAGCCCGTGATTGTTTTTGGCCATAGTGAATTGAGGCCAGTACCCAGTCACCTTCCGCCAACACATCATCCGGAAGGTCCATACCACCCTTCTCTAGAATGTCACATTCGAGGCCTTTGAGAATGGTGAACTCCCCCTGTAAATCCAGGTTGATACGATCGATTTCGCTCCATTGCTCAAGCAACCGCACCGCATCCAGGCCATTTGCCATCGTGACACGTTTTGAATGATCGGTAATTGCGATGTACTCCAAGCCTCGCTGCCGGGCAGCTGTTACCATCTCGTCAATGCTCGCTTTCCCGTCAGTCGCGGTAGTATGCATGTGCAAATCACCACGAATGTCGCATAGTTCCAGCAGCTGTGGCAGTTTCCCTGCTTCAGCCCACTTGAATTCTTCCCGCGATTCTCGCAACTCAGGTGCGATACAGGAAAGCCCCAGGGCCGCATAGACCTCTTCTTCAGTAGCGCCAGCCAGGTAATCCTCCTGACCATCACCAACCTGAAAAACACCCCACTCGTTCACTTTCAATCCGCGTGTCCGAGCGCGCTCGCGAACCACCACATTGTGTTCCTTGGAACCCGTAAAATACTGCAATGCGGCGCCAAAGGACCGCGCCGGAACAACACGCAAATCGACTTGAAAACCACGATCCAACCGAATTGACATTTTGGTCTCACCGCGCAACAACACTGACGCGCAGCCGGGCAGTTCCCCGAGTCGATCCATCACTTCGTCAGCAGACGTGGATACCACCAGAACATCCAGATCCCCAACCATTTCCTTGCCCCGGCGGTAACTCCCCGCCAGCTCGAGCGCGGTAACGCTTGGACAACCGCTCAGATGCTCACGAATCGCCTGGGCAAGTTCATCAGCCCGTGACCAGAAAATCCTTTTGCCCGCCGCAGCGGCCAGCGTCAACCCCTCGAGTATCGTCTGCTCCATTTTCGGTCCGAAACCCTTGAGGGCACGCACGCGTCCCGTTTCACAAGCCAGCCGTAACGCGTCCAGCGTCTCCACCTCGAGTTGCCGATAAATCATCGCGGCGCGCTTGGCGCCCAACCCTGGAACTCGAAGGATTTCCAAGACACTGGCTGGGATCTCTTGCAGTAACTCCGCCAGTTGTGGAATCTCGCCCGTGGTTACGAGTTGCACACATTTTTCCGCGACTGCTTTGCCGACACCTTCAAGCCGACGCAAACGTTCTGGATCTTGCGCCGCCAATGCGGATACATCTTCCGTTGCATCTCGAATCGCGCGAGCGCCGGTACGATATGCGCGGATACGAAACGGGTTCGCCCCCTGAAATTCCAGTAGGTCTGCCAAACGTTCAAACTCGGTAGCAATTTGTGAGTTATTCATACATTTCGCACCGCACCTGGGCGACGGCCACTGAGAGCATCGACCAATTCCACTCGGCCACCATCTAAATCGCGCAACCGCCGAATGAGCCCGTCTTCCGCGAATGCAACAACCACCAGCAGCCCTGCGTTACTCGGCTCCCGCCTGCTTCTCAACCGCCTCGATCGCCGCAAACAGCGTTGTCTGGATGTTCTGCAACTGTTCTGGATCGGTGATTTTTTTCCCGGCCCGGTTGGTGACCAGAAAAACGTCCACAACTTGATCCAGATAGGTGCCGATCTTGGCAACGGAGACCGACAATGCGGCTTCGTAGAGCGCGCGTGAAATGGCGTACAACAGACCGTTTCGGTCATAAGCAAATACCGTGACGAGGGTGTGATGCTCCGACGTACTATTGTCAAAGCGCACCTGCGTCGGCAGATGCGCGATTGCCCGATTCGCAGCCTTCCGATCTTGCCAGATTCGCCGAAATACTGGTGGCTGGTCCGTGGGATGCGTGAGTGCTCGTTGCAATTTCTCTTCAATCTCCCGCAGGCGTTCGGCAGGTGGCTCCAACTGGTATTCCTGTTCGCGAACATCAAAACGATCCACCACCAAATGATTCGCAAGCGTGTGGATCTCCGCGCGCAAGATCCGCACACCGCAACTGGTCAAAACGCCCGTCAGCCGGTGAAAAATACCCGGCGCGATTCCCACCTGGGCACCCACGGTAAACTGTACCGTCTCTGTCTGCGAATCATAACTCGACCAGGTTGCCACCTCCCTAGGAGACAGGCGATGGAGGGCAGTCAGCTCTTCCACCATTCTCCCTGGCTGCGAACTCAGCAGGTATCCCGCCGGTAGTCCAGCGACTTGCTCATACCACCACGGCTTTTCGTCCGTAGTGGGGAGCATTTCTCTCAATTCTTCGCGCCGCGCTTCCAGACTTTGCGCGAATTGCGGTGCGTCGGGGCCACCAGCTAACTGCGCACGGGTGCGCAGGTAAAGCTCTGTAATCAAATCGCGTTTCCAGTTATTCAAAACACCGGGACCAACAGCAGCCAAATCCGCGCAAGTCAACACGAACAACATCTGCAACCGTTCTACGGACCCCACCTCAACAGCGAAATCAACAATCACTTTTTCCTCATTGAGATCCTTCTGCTGCGCCAAATGCGACATCCGCAGATGCGTCAGCACGAGAAACTCAAGAGTTTCCGTCTCGTCCTCCGGGAGGCCAAGATGTCCTCCGGTTTCCCGCGCAAAGCGTGCTCCCACAACGCTATGATCATCGGGGTAACCTTTGCCCAGGTCATGCAACAACAACGCCAGATGGAGCGTACGTTTCTCTTTGAGCCCTCGGTACGCGTCGCCCAGTGGATGTGAGTCTGACGCGAATTCCGTAGCACATTCCACAGCGCGAATCGAATGTTCATCCACCGTGTATTTGTGGTAGTCGTTGAACTGAACCCGATTACGCGCGTGCGCCAATGGTGGCACAAGCTTTTCAAGCACTCGCAATTCGTGTAGTCGTCGAAGGTTGTCGCCCAACGGCCCCAACCTGGAAATCAATGACAAAAACCGTTCCGTTGCCTGAGGTGTCAGCTCAACCGCGTCGCGAGCCATCATATCGGCACGGATGGCTTGCCAGGTGTTATGGTCAATTCGTTTCGCAAAAAGGTTGGACAATTCCAATAAACGCAACACCAAATTGAGATTACCTGGCAATTTGCTATGCCCCAGTCGTGTGGCACCTACTTGAAAAGGGCCGTGGCGAAAACAACCGTCATCCACGGAACGGCTCAATAGCGAATGGACAGCTGCTAATGCCGTCGACCTTGTGAGCGCGGATGCAACAAAGTGATTCGCGGCATAGCGAACGGCGCTCGTGTGCTCAAAATAGTCTCGCATAAAACGCTCGACGGGGCGCACAGCGCGGTCTCCTTCATAATGGAGTCGTTCGGCAAGACGCACTTGCTCGTCACGATCGAGCACGTCCTGTGCGCGGCCGGCAAAAAAATGCATTTCATTTCGCAACCGCAACAGAAATTCGCGTGCATCACGTAGAACACTAAAGTCCTCTCGCGTTAACACACCCTGCTGAAATAGCGATTCCGGCTCAGGGTCGCCATACCGTGCAAAACCAATCCAACGCACCGTTTGCAAGTCACGCAGGCCACCGTTCGAACGCTTGATATTCGGTTTTTGCAGGTAAACAGTGTCCCCATAACTCCGGCGTTCTTGACGTCTCGACTCATCGATCCGTGTGATAAGCATTCGCGATTTGCGCAAGGCCCGACCACGGAACTGCGAAACAAAGCGGGTGTACAAAGAAGCACTGCCGATCAGCAATCGCGACTCGGCCAGTGTCGTGAAAATCGTAATGTCCCTGAATCCCATCAGACAGCATTCTCGGATGGTCCGAACACTGAACCCTAAATCCAAACCAGCATCACCCAGATCCTGGACAAGCCGCTGCGCCAAGGGGCGTGACTGTTCCTTGAGTGCTGGCGGATAAAGCAGCATCAGGTCGACATCTGAAAAGGGGGCTACATCGCGGCGCCCATAGCCACCGTGGGCAACCAACACGGTCCCAAATTCCGTTGGATCGCCTTCCAGATCCTCAACTGCGGCCCGGTAGATTTTCAACACCACACCATCAAACAAATCGGTGAGGCGCGCGCACAACTGGACACCGGGCGATCCGCGTTGGTGCTGCTTCCGCAGCTTCTCCCTCCCCTCTGCCAGCTCTTCACGGGCAGCCAACACCGCGGGGCGTAAACGTAATCCTGTTGACATGCGCACGTCCGTCGAGCAATCGGCAGATGCCGCCGCGTACCCAACGGGACGGGGGTAATCCGGCGGCCCTGCAAGATGCCTGGTTAGAGGCTATCCAAGAATTATAGAAACCTGAAGCAATTTGGCATGCCCTGCAGGCCCGATTGCGTGCCGCTGGGGCGGGTCCGTTCCACCTGCACCAAGCAAAGCCCAACCCACCAAACCGGCTGGACAGCCTCTCAGAGAACATGCCTCGCGCAATGCAAGCACCCAGACAACAAACCCGTTCGCTCGGCGACAACCCAAGATGCACCGGGCCAACGTCACTGGGCCAACGTCACTGGGCGTAACTCGCGTTAACCAACACGCGAGAAACAATTACCGGAAAGTCCGCAAAACACTCACAACGATGGTCACTACGGCGTTCATCGTGACGACCGCCGATGGTCACGAACCGTGCGCGGCCTGAGATCTCTCTGCACACCTTCAGGCGGCAAACAGAGCTCCCAAAACCACCTCCCATTCAGAGCGCTTCTTCGCCTGTTTCACCGGTACGGATGCGAATCGCTTCATGAAGATCTGCAACGAAGATCTTGCCATCACCAATTTGCCCGGTCTGAGCGGTACGTAAGATGGTATCGATCACCGACTGCAAAGCCGTGTCTGAACACGTTACTTCAATCTTCACCTTAGGAACAAAATCAACCGCATATTCGGTCCCGCGATACATCTCCGTGTGGCCTTTTTGTCGACCAAACCCACGAACCTCCGTAACCGTCATGCCATGAATACCCTGATCGTTCAAAGCGTTCTTGACATCTTCCAACTTGAAATGTCTGACAATGGCTTCGACTTTCTTCATCTAGCAATTCCTTCGCTATATGATCCGTGGCAGCACATTCTTTCGTCCAAAAGCGAAGCGACTAGTTCGACCCACCGGAGTCGACAGCCACACAGGTAAGATTCCCCATGCGCAGCCCGGTAGCTACGACGGACCTTGAGAAAAGTTACCTATCCGGCGACCGTAAGTAAAGCTCGATCGTTCTCCGGTCAAGACCGTATTTCGGTCGGCTTAACCCAGCCAACATCCTCGCGACCCTCAGCGTGTGTCACCGCGCGGGCCAAAACAAACAACAAATCACTCAATCGGTTCACGTAGCGTAACAAAACGGCTGAAACCGGGGGCTGATCCGTACTGGTCAAAGTCACCAACCGGCGTTCGGCGCGACGACAAACCGCTCGGGCCAAATGCAGCAAGCTCACCGCGCGACTGCCCGCAGGCAGGATGAACTGGCGCAGCGCGGGCAGACCATGCGAAGCCAGATCAATCGCCTCTTCCAAGGCTTCAACTTGAGCATCGCTCACCAAGGCGGTGTCATGTGCGGTTGGATCCGGTGTCGCAAGTTCCGCTCCCAACGAAAATAAATCATGCTGTATTTGAGCAAGCAAATCGTTCCAATCGGCGGGCACTTCATGGCGGGCACACCCGACCACCGCATTCAGCTCATCGATCGTACCGTATGCCTCGATCCGGACATCGTTTTTCAGCACACGAGGCCCACCGAACAACCCCGTTTCGCCCTCATCTCCGGTACGCGTGTAGATTTTCATATCGACTGCTTATCTCCTGAAGCACTCTTGCCGTACATTACCAGACCTTATAATAAGGGCGTTCCGAGCTGAAGATCCATACCGGCACAACACACGTCTTGCGGCTCGTTTGAGCCCCACAGATGCAAAGCATCGATCGAGTGGGCAAGCCGCAGACGCCAGCCGAATCGCAAACACCGATACACTTCTCCACCTCTTCCGTTTGCCAGGCATCGCTACAACAACCCTGACATGTCTCAAATTAGATCCTGTGGATTCCTGATTGTCCGCGGCAAACCTGTCTCGAACTTTCTGCTCATGCGACACACGGATCGCTGGGACCTCCCCAAAGGTCATGTCGACTCGGGCGAGAGCGACCTTCAGTGCGCGTTGCGAGAGCTCGAAGAAGAGACCGCGATCACCATCGACGACATCGAAATTGATGATCGATTTCGATTCACCACCCAATACCCGGTCGTCAAAAAGAAAAACGGAAAAGTCCGCCAAAAAACGCTGGTTATTTTCCTGGCCTACCTGGTGCGTGATGTGCACATCAAAGTGACCGAACATCCAAACTATCAATGGTTCGACTGGCTTCCCCCCCAACAGATTCAAATCGAAACAATCGATCCACTACTTGCTGAACTACAGGTTCACCTGGCGTCCGTGCCCGAGGCGTAATTGGACAGACAAAATTGCACCTGCACAAATACAACGAATCCGGGAGAGCGTGCGGCAGCGGCTTCCCCCAAGGCTTCGTCAGCGGGACATACCGACCAACTCCCTGGCGGCGGCCGCGACCGTCATGAAGAAAAGGACTATGCAGTTACTCGACCTGACGCTCGAATCTCCCGCTGCAAATTTGGCCCTGGACGAGGCGTTACTGCTGCGAGCAGCCGAACCCGGTATGGCAGGCGAAGTGTTACGGCTATGGGAATCGACAGTACCCGCGATCATTCTCGGACGGTCTTCACGATGTGACCAGGAAGTTGATTTGTCGGCCTGCCAACAACGTGGAATCCCCGTGTTACGACGGTGCAGCGGGGGAGCCTCTGTTGTCATCGGTCCGGGGTGTCTTATGTACTCGCTTATCGTGCACTATGAGCGACAACCTCAGCTCAGGAGTATTACCACAGCGCACGACTACGTGCTTGATCCGTTGCGACGCGCCCTCTCCTCGCTGATACCCATGGTCCAGCGTGACGGAACCAGCGACCTCACACTCAACGGCTACAAGTTCTCAGGCAACAGTCTCAAATGCACCAGCCAATCGGTACTCTATCACGGCACGCTACTTTACGATTTCCCACTAAGCTGGATCAGTGACCTATTACTCCCCGCCCCCCGCCAGCCGGCATATCGCGAAAGCCGTGACCATGCCAACTTCGTGACCAACTTCCCCGCCAGCCGCGAGACACTTCGCCACGTGTTGAAAAACGCCTGGTCCGCCGACCACGAATTAGGCGATTGGCCCCGTGAAATCACGCGACGGCTCCAGCGGGATCGATATAGTTGCCACAACTGGAATCACCGGCATTAACCGCACGAGATGCGTCACTGGCGGCATTGTTCCGGCGAACGTTCCGTAACGGCTATACCCCGTCTGAGGCACTGTGAGAAGTCGTCGGGATCCGGTCCCCAGTCCGCCACTCACAAAAAGAGCAAAACAGTCGACTCCGCAGGGTTCTCTGACTATTCTTGACGAAGTGCTGGTTGGCATAAAAGTGGCCTGCCAGGAGGCTTAACCGCGTCCGCCGAGATGACTTGCCGTAACCCAAATGGCATCCTCTTCGTTGGCCGTCAGATGTCCCTGTGCCCTCTCCATTAAAGGCCTGTGAACAACGCTGACAGGCACCGAGACGCAAACGTCACATGAAGCGTTATCAGACAAACGAAGGGCTCCCGGAACCGATTCCAATTGGGATTGGCATGCGGGCACTCGTACCCGTCGGCTTTTTTCTGGTCGTGGTGGTAATTCTATCCCAGTACGGCTTAGATTGGCTTGCCCGCAAGCAAGCAGGCACGCAACCGGCAGACGTTGGTGACCCGGCGGTCAACGAGACTCCAATCATCTCGCAACGGCAACAACTGCGGAACAGCGTCGGCATGACCTTGACCCTGCTTCCCGCCGGGGAGCTCTCGACCAAGGCGTCCAGGTGGTCCGCCAATGTATCGGGCCCTCAAACTCAAGCGACACCTCTGGAGATACCCGATTCCTTTTTCATGGGAACCTGCGAAGTCACCAACGGCCAGTACTATCAGGTCATGCAGAGTTTGCAGCATCGATACAAGCCTGCCAACCGACCAGCGACGAAAGTCCAGTGGGCCCAGGCCGTCGAATTCTGCCGGCGTCTCTCCGCCATTGAAACCGAACAGCAATTGGGCCATGTTTACAGACTCCCCACCGAATTAGAGTGGGAATACGCCTGTCGAGCCGGCACCCAAACGGCCTATTCTTTCTCGGGCGCCGATCTCAAGCTGATGTCCCATGGTTGGTTTGCGAACAATGCGAACGGAGCCAGCCACGCCGTAGGCACCCGGAAAGCAAATCCCTGGGGACTCTTTGACATGCATGGCAACGTCTGGGAATGGTGCGCCGACTCATTCGAATTTACCGCGCTCGGCAACGGCGCGCCTTCTTTACTCACCACCAATGAACTGCGCGTCCGCAGAGGCGGCGGGTGGCGCTCGCAGGCCGAACATTGCCGAAGCGACGTGCGACGCGGGCTGGCGCCAAATCGAGCCTTGGCCGATGTCGGGTTTCGCGTTGTCATGACTCGCTCGCAAACGCCAGCGCGGGTCGCGACGACCGGCGGCCGCCCACAAGCCCAGTCCGTTAAGAGCAATCCGCTCCTGGAGATTCCGCCAGAACCAACTCGCGTGGTTGTGCAAATCGCATCGGCGGACGCTGCCACCGCGCCACCGAGCGCCGGCGGTTCCCCACCTGTGCCCGACTCCAGGGCCGCCCCAGTTCGAACGCCAACACCCCAACCCCCTGTTTCCACCGCGGCTGTCCCCGCACCCCCAATCGTCAAGAAACCAGCCCCTCGGACCTCCAGCCCGCGCCAGACCGAGTCGAACAGGCCCCCAAAACTGCTCCCCCGAGACTATCTGATTAACAGCATCGGGATGACCATGAGACGCGTCACAGCTGGTGTGTGGCTCTCAGCCGACCCTCAACCAGGAGACGTAACTACCGACATCAAAACCAGTCAACCACTCCGCGTTGAACAGCCCTTCTACATCGGTATCCACGAAGTTACGCAAGAGCAATTTCAAGCGATCATGGGGACCAACCCAAGTCGCTTCCGTAGCCCGCACCACCCTGTCGAAACAGTCCACTGGTACGCCGCGGAGATCTTCTGCAAGAAACTCTCCGCACTGGATGAAGAAATGTCGGCGGGACGCCGTTACCGTCTGCCCACAGAAACCGAATGGGAGTACTGCTGCCGAGCCGCTGAATCAAGCGCGACCACCTCACCCAGCAATCGAGACTGGCGGAACCTGAACTTCTGGTGCGCCAATAACAGCGGTCAACGCGCAATCGATGCAGCCAACTTCTTCCAAATAGCGCCACAGCACTACCCAGACCAGCTGCTCTCAAATGGCTGCCGAACTCATCCTGTCGGTCAAAAACGCCCCAATCGCTGGAGTCTTTTTGATATGCAGGGCAACGTCTGGGAATGGTGCAGCAACGTCCCGCTAAGCGACTCCAATGCCGAGGGTGGCCAGGGAACTGCGGACAGCATGGCGCCTCACCGCATCATCCGGGGCGGTAGCTGGTACGACGTGCCCGACCTGTGTCAGCCATCCAGCCGAACCAAGCTCGCCCCCAACGACGAGTACGACAACGTGGGTTTTCGAGTCGTATGTGACCAAGCGTCAAACCCACCACGCTGACATTTCCGACAAACCGTTCAGACGACAACATGATCCAGGGGATCTTGGTACCGTTGTAGCAGCGCGAGCACGATCTCTCTCAATTTCGGCTCGGCCTGCTCCGCCAAGTCAACAACCTCGCCGCCGCTCGTACTCGCCAGAGCATCCGGTCGCGCAACGTTGGTCACCACCGATAAAGCCAACACCGGGATTCCGCATTCCGCCGCAACAAGCACTTCGGGCACTGTCGACATACCGACTACATCCCCTAGCCGATGGAGCATTCGATATTCCGCTCGGGTCTCGTAATTGGGCCCGGTCACCGCAACATAGACTCCAGGCCGAGCGCAAAACCCAGCGCGTCGAGCCGTCGCCAACGCCTGTTCGGCAATGGCAGCGTCGTACGGCGACGTCATTCGATGGCCTACTGCCGCTGGGACAGCCCGCGTCGTCTCCGCCTTACTCGCGTCACCGCGCGCCATCAAATCCACGTGACCTTGCAACACGAGAATGTCACCGGATTCCATGCGCGGGTCCAAACCGCCGCTGGCGTTCGAAACCACCAGCACCTCAATCCCTAGCGAGTGCATCACGCGTACTGGCAACCCAACCTGCGCACGCGAATAACCTTCATACAAATGACACCTTCCCTGCATAGCCACCACAGCACATCCAGCCAACTTGCCCGCCACCAACTGGCCGCTGTGTGACAATGCCGTGGAACGTGGGAAACAAGGAATCTCTGCGAAGGAAATGGCTGCTTCGCAGTCAATCTGTTTAACGAGGCCGCCCAACCCCGTCCCCAAAATCAGCCCCACGCGGGGACGGCGCGACCAAATGTTGCGCACGTATCTGGTCGCCAATGCGACCTGCTCTTGGCCTGATTTCACATCCACACCGCTATAGTCCACGGAACAAAGACTGTCTCGAGCTCTTGTACACGGGATTTCCTTCACGAACCCCACAACACAATTCACGCCCCGTGTGTCGCAGTCTGACCTGCTACTTTGTTGATTCGGCCGCCAGGACACCGCGAACCAATGCGCGGAGTCTGGGCTCGGCATCCTGTGCCGTGGCAATAATCCGCTGGACATCCGCTACTTCTAGCGCATCGGGTAGACACATATCGGTGACAATGGAAAAACCCACGACCGGTAATCCACAATGCGCAGCAACGATCACTTCCGGTACGGTGGACATACCAACAACATCAGCGCCAATACCTCGCAAGAACCGGTACTCCGCGCGGGTCTCAAGATTCGGACCGGAGACCGCCACAAAAACACCCTGGTGCGCGACAATGTCCTCCCGTCTTGCCACCGACAAAGCCCGTTGAATCAAAGCCGCGTCGTACGGCTGTGACATATCGGGAAAACGTGGACCCAAACGATCGTCATTGATACCGATCAACGGATTGTCACCCATGAGGTTAATATGGTCTTCGATGACCATCACGTCACCCTCACGATAGTTGGGGTTCATTCCACCACAGGCATTCGAGACCACCAAAAGTTGCGCGCCCAACGACTTCATCACGCGCACCGGTAGTGTAATCTGCTTGAGCGCGTATCCCTCGTACATATGAAAACGGCCTTCCATGGCCATCACGGGCAATCCATGCAACGTTCCACAGATGAGCCGGCCTTGATGGCTGACAGCTGTCGTTTGCGGAAAGTGGGGAATCTCCTCGTAATCAAACGCGGCCTCTTCTTGGATTTCCTCTACCAGTGATCCCAACCCCGTCCCCAAAATGATCCCAGCATGTGGCACGCGGTCCCAGCGTTCGCGGATCGCGGACGCGGCGTCATTCATTTTGTCAAATATGTCGAGCATTGCTCCGCCCATCCGAACTCGGAAACGAGCACCCTGCCCCTACCTCCAACGACTTGGCTCAGGAGCGGTTCGCGGCCAGAAACTTGATTTCGTTTATTCCCTGTCCATTGCCTTACCAGGGCCGTATTCTAGTGCACCATCAATAGACGTCCAGCATGCCACCGCTACAGAATCCAGAATCGACACGAACTCACGCGCGTGCGCCAACGCAAGCGCGCCGTTGTCATGCTGTCGACCGGTCATAGGTCTATCTCACACAAACACTGCGGATGCGTTTCCGGGCACGACAAAAAATGGACCGTAATGGAAATTGACCGTAATGGTTTTTCCAACTGCGGCGGCCAACAGGCACTCAACTGATGGAAAGATAACTCGCTGGACATGGTGCCAGCGCCATCTTGCACCACTCAGCCACACCTCAGTGAACACCTTCACCAAGAATTCGCACCCGACGGAACACATTGTGTTGCTAGCTGAGGTGCTGCGAGCAAGCTTTCAGCTCTTGCTGAAAAAACGGCCCTAGGAACCAATCCGCAGAACCAACCGTGCTGGTAAAACACGTAAACAAGCCCCAAATTCCGTTTTCAAGTTGATCAGCAAGTGTTAATATGTAAGTGCTCATAGTCGATGGATATAGGGATGGGAGGAACCACAGCATGCTATCTGTCCAAGGTCCTGAATTTCGACAATGTGACGGCGTGACCAGGCGTCGTTTCTTAACCGCGGGAGCAATCGGCGCGGGTGGTCTCACGCTTGCCAATCTCCTCCGCAATGAGGCTAGGGCGGGAATCGCGGCATCGGACCGAGCGATTATCAACATTCACCTCGATGGTGGTCCGCCGCAAATGGACACGATCGATCTGAAACCGAACGCGCCAAGTGAAGTACGCGGTGAGTTTCAACCGATTGCCACCCGTATCCCGGGTTTCCAGATTTGCGAATTGATGCCGCGGCTGGCCGCCATGGCAGACCGCTTTTCCTACATTCGCTCCCTGGTGGGTGCCGCTGGCCAGCACGACGCATTTCAATGCCAGTCGGGTTTTCGCAACACCAACATGGCGGCTCTCGGTGGACGTCCCGCCATGGGATGCGCGCTCACGCGATTGCGAGGCTCTAGCGACGACCCCGCCCCCACATTTGTCGACCTCCTGCAAGGGCGCCCGTTGGTACGTAATAGCGCGCGCCCAGGCTTCCTGGGCCCCTCCTTCAAACCGTTCCGACCCGATATTTCGAAGATCTTTCCGCGGCCTCTGGAAGCCGGCATGGTCAAAGAGCTGGCGGCATTGGGCAACAATCACACGACCAGCCTGGCACTCAACGACACGTTGGATGCCAAGCGACTGGGCGATCGCGCCAGCCTGCTCACCGAGCTCGATCGCGTCAAATGCGAACTCGATGCCAGCGGAAACATGGAAGCCCTTGATCGTTTTCACCAGCAAGCAGCCAGCATTCTCACGTCAGGACGCTTTGCGGATGCTCTCGATCTGAGCAAAATTGCACCTCACGAATTGAAACGCTACACCGCCCCCGCGTCTTCGGTTGAACGTTTTGTGACCGCGGACGACCACCGTTCCATGCGCAAGTTCCTGCTTGCACGACGCCTGGTCGAAGCTGGCGTACGCTGCGTGAGTGTGTCATTCAGTGATTTCGATACCCACTCAGGGAATTTTACCCGTATGAAGCACATGCTTCCGATTCTCGACCAAGGACTGACGGCACTGGTCAGCGACCTGGAAGAACGGGGCATGCTGGACCAGGTCACGATTGTCGCCTGGGGAGAATTCGGACGCACACCCAAGATCAACAAGAATGCGGGACGCGACCACTGGCCCCAGGTGGCGCCAGCAATCCTCACCGGCGGAGGCATGAATTTGGGACAGGTAATCGGCACCACAGACCGTACGGCAGCGTCCGCCACATCCCGTCCCATTCATTACAAGGATGTATTCGCGACGCTCTACCATACGATTGGCATCGACCCACACCACGCGACCGTCATCGACCCCACAGGCCGCCCCCAGTACTTATTGGACCACGGCCAACCTATTTCCGAGCTGGTGTAGCTAGAGAAAATCGCCAGTTGCAACGGTGACTGGCGCACCTTCCCCTTGTCGCAGGCGCGGCTCGAGCTGACTAAGCGGGGCGTTGCCGTGCGTTTCAACGGGTCAGCCGACGGCAGCTGGCAGTTCCGCTCTACAGCGGCAGGCTCTCTTCTGAACCACAGCCAGCCTGGACTGCTATTTCAGCGGGGATCGCGCGCTCCTCCTACTCAGCCTGTAGCGTTTCCGCCGGGCTGCCCGGATCGACTTCCCACGACGCCGAGGAAAGACCCACGACGCCGAGGAAAGACACTGTACTCCTCCAGCCCAGTACCGGTGTCCCAGCAACGCTCACCTCAACCATTCCGCGGATCCGCCATGAAATCCCATAAACTGTTATAAATAAGTAACTTGCACCACACTCAACAGCTCTCTGGCAAGCTGCCGCGGCACGACGCATCTCCCCTTCACGCTCCAGCTCCCCTGGGTACATCGCAGACTTTCATTGTGCCGCCAGGGGATTTGACGTAAAATATGCCCTAGTCTCATCTTAACGGCGGCTAACGGTAATCAGGAGGTACCGCAATGTCTGGCGCCACATACTTTGTGCAAGAGTGCCCCACCTGTGGCAGGCAATTGGAAGTCCGCCTGGAATATCTAGGTCGGACGTTGCAGTGTCAGCACTGCCACGGTCAATTTGAAACCGATACCCATAGCAGGCAAGGCGTCGCGGTCGCGAAGCCGGAATCCAGCCTGCTCGACCGGGCGGACCAATTGCTGTCATCGACCGAGGAATCGCGCACACGGCTTCACTAATCGCGCCGGCAACCGCATGCCATGCGTTCCGCAGAGGCCTCGACGTTTTCCGCTTCCGCCACGAAATCAGGACGTTTCTGGCTAGGCCGGCTGCCTGTAACGTGCGAAAATTCTGCTGGGACCGACTGGTGTCGCTTTGCCGCTGGCCCGTACAAGATGCCCCGACGCGGCTCCGGCAGCGCAACTCGACAAGTATTCCCACCAATCGTTCGCGATGTTTTCTGGTGTCCAGTACGAGATTTCCCATCAGTCTCTGTGAGCTGCAGAGCATCCGCCCAAGGTACCAGATCACAAGCTACGGTCGGTACTGGGCCACCAAATTACCACCGCCTCGCGTGAAAGCCACCTCTCCCCCCCGTCGACCTGGGCTGCGTGAAGTCTCTGCTGAGCTGCTGCCGGTGCTGCTCAATATTGAGCACTCGCCTCCTTACCCTTGACCACCCCGAGAGCAGGTTTCAGAATCTGGTAACCTGCATGGCTCCTCTGGAATTCCCAATGACAATATCCGGAAACCAAACTGCAAAGCTCGCTGCCAACGTACCGACAGACCAAGGTCGATTCGGTGATTTTGGTGGCCGCTACGTACCCGAAACGTTGACGCGTGCCCTGGACGAGCTCGTCGTCGAATACGAAGCGGCACGTAACGATCCCAAATTTCAAGCCGAATTGACTGAACTCCTGCGAAGCTTCGTCGGGCGCCCCTCTCCCCTGTACTACGCAGAGCGGCTCACTGCGCGGTGCGGAGGATCTCAGATCTGGTTCAAACGCGAAGACCTAAACCACACGGGCGCTCACAAAATCAATAACACGCTCGGGCAAGCGCTGCTCACGATCCGCATGGGCAAATCACGGGTGATTGCTGAAACGGGAGCGGGACAACATGGAGTCGCTACCGCAACTGCCTGTGCACGATTCGGTCTTCCATGCATTGTGTATATGGGCGAAGAAGACGTGCGCCGCCAGGCACCCAATGTGTTTAGCATGAAGCTCTTGGGAGCAGAGGTGCGGGCGGTTTCCAGCGGATCGCGGACACTGCGTGACGCCATTAACGAGGCCATGCGAGACTGGATGTCCAGTGTCGAATCCACACATTACATCATCGGCTCCGTGGTCGGCCCACACCCCTTCCCGATGATGGTCCGAGACTTCCAGTCAATCATCGGGACTGAAGCTCGACAGCAATGCCTTGCACAACTCGGACGTTTGCCGGATCGGGTAGTCGCCTGCGTTGGAGGAGGGAGCAATGCTGCCGGGATGTTCTATCCTTTCATCAATGATCCAGGTGTCCACCTGACCGGGGTCGAGGCAGGTGGATTGGGCGCTGGTTGCGGCGAACACGCGTCACCGTTGACCTATGGAGACCCCGGCGTTTTGCACGGCAGCTACAGCTACGTCATGCAAGACAACGACGGTCAGACCAGCGATGTCCATTCGATCTCTGCGGGACTCGATTACCCGGGCGTCGGCCCGGAGCACAGTTATTGGAAAAATGCAGGTAGAGTTGAGTACAAAACCTGCGAAGATCGCGATGCCCTGAAAGCTTTCGATGCCGTGGCAGCCTGTGAAGGAATCCTGCCAGCCTTGGAAAGCTCGCATGCCGTATCACAGGCGATGAAGATCGCCAGCACCGGTTGCCACGACGAGATCGTCGTGGTTTGTCTATCTGGAAGAGGCGATAAGGATGCGAGCGAGATTGCTCGCCTGCGGGACGTCCAACTCGGCCTCGATGAAGCCTCTCACGAAACTTGATCGATTCCCCAAATGCAATACACCGCCGCGTCGTCCACAACCGTCCCAAGTGTTCGACCGACGATCTCGTGCAGCGCGGGAGAAGAACATGGACTGGTGTTGTCCGTCGTGTGCTGAATCGGTACCCGCAACATTCGATTTGTGTTGGAATTGCGGAAGGCCGGGACACAACGGCGACTCAACGACAAACTACAGCAACCGAGGATCCGCAGAATACACGCCCCCTACGCCACCGGCCAATGTCGCGGTACTACGGCGGAGGTTTCGCTGTTTGTTGCTCTCGTTTTCGTGCGCTGCCTTGGTCGACTTGCTCTATCACGGAATTACACGATTCACGATCCTGGTCGGCATCCAGTTACTGCTCGCACCACTATTGTCTATCCTGTTTATCTACCTGTTTGGCACCACTACCCCTGAGTCAGGTACCCCATGTCGCTGATTGATGACTTGTTTGCACGTCTACGCACATCCGGTGAGAAAGCCCTGATGCCCTTTGTGACCGCCGGTGATCCTGACATAGCATTTACAGGTCGAATTCTGGCAGAACTCGACCGTCGCGGCTGTCACTTGGCGGAAGTTGGTATTCCCTACAGCGATCCCATCGCCGATGGCCCGGTGATCCAGTCGTCCTATACACGAGCCCTGGACCGTTCGACCACGCTCGAGCAGATACTGGCCATGCTACAGACGCGTTCCAGTTCCAATGGCATGCCGATTGTCACCATGGTTAGTTTCTCGATTGTCTTGCGGTGGGGCCTGGAACGGTACATCGAAAACGCCAAAGCCGCGGGAGTCAGCGGCGCCATTGTCCCCGATCTACCGCTCGAAGAGTCCGCGGCACTTGCAGAGATTTGTCGCCGCGAAGACTTCAGCTTGATTCAACTGGTAACCCCCACGACTCCCCGCGATCGCGCCTTACAGATTGCGGAAACATCTACCGGATTTCTCTACTACGTTTCCGTAACGGGAATCACCGGAGAGCGTAACGATCTGCCACCCGACTTGATCGACACCGTCGGCTGGCTAAGAGAACAAACACCGCTGCCAGTCTGCATAGGATTTGGCATCAGTCGCGCAGCACATGTCCAGCAATTGGCGCCAGTGGCCGATGGACTGATTGTCGGATCGGCGATCGTGCGTCGTATCGCGACAGCCGCGCAAAACCCACCAGACGCCGTACTCGAGGATGTGGGAGGGTATGTCGGCGAACTGCTGGCGGCCCTCAACGAGCGGTAGCCTAACCGTCACGACTGGCCAGCATCCCAGCTGCCAATTTTGCGAACTAGACGGGATTGCAACTCCAGCGAAAATGGCATGCTAGCGATGTATCATTCCTCGTCCGCATTCTATTCGTCGAATCAGATCTGGACGCGAATGATAAAAACTGCGATCTAAAGGTGTCTTCCAAGTCTTTCCGGGTGCCCGCACTCGGCATTTCCCATGAGTGACTGCAGGATTGCCAGCCGCCCCACATCCAGTGCGTGGATCCTTTCTCCCACGTTGGACCTGCTATTTCTTGTCGGCACCCCTGTTTTGATCGTGCCCGTGATCTGGATCATTGGCCGGCACTGGGCAACACCGGAACAAATCGACCTGGTCGTCGCGTCATTCGCCTCGTTCGCGCATCACCTGCCAGGATTCTATCGCTGCTACGGTGACGCGGAACTGTTTGCCAGGTTTCGCTGGCGTTTCCTCCTTGCGCCACCTCTTTTCCTGGCGGTCTCGGCGCTTTTTCTGTTCCAAGATCTCCACGGGTTGACTCTGGTGTTGCTGCTGTGGGGAACCTGGCATGGCCTGATGCAAACATATGGATTCATGAGAATCTATGACCTCAAGGGAGGTCGTCAGGAACGCTGGTCCAAGTACTTGGATTTTTCGGTGTGCTTCGCCATCTTCGCAGCAGGAATGCTCTACAGCGACGCCCGGGTCAATGCCGTGATCACCGGCTTGTGGCAAAGTGGCATACCGCCACTCGACGCATCCTGGCTCCCTCGTTTACGAGGTCTCTGCGCTGTCCTGGTGGGGCTGGTCGCCCTCTGCTATGGAATCAACGCCATACTCTCCTTCCGGCGCGGTCACATCAACTCACCCAAGCTGCTGTTGGCCACCATGACTGGCGGTCTTTATCTGCTAGCGGGTACGGCGACCACCAACGTCCTGGTCGGTATCGCGATGTTCGAGGTCTTCCACGCCGCGCAGTATTACGCTGTCGTTTGGACCTACAATCGGCGGTTGGCAGATGCGTGGCGCGGCAGTTTGGGGGCGATGGCGACACAACTGCTACGGCCCGGCCCATTACTGGCAATCTATGTGGCCAGCATCGCTGGCTTTGGCTGCGTGCGTTATTTCGGCTCCCTATTAACTCAACCGGTGATGCAACAATGCCTGCTTTCGCTGATCGCAACCTCGACGCTTCTGCATTTCTATTTCGATGGCTTCATCTGGAAAGTACGGGAGAGATCGATTCCCCAAAACACCTCGGTGGCACCGGCCCCCATAAGTCAGCAGCGACGGGTCCTCCCACTAGAACATCTCGCCAAATGCGGCCTCCTGGTCATCGTGCTCGGTAGTTTGTTTGCCCTGGAAAGACGTACCGGCACGAATTCGTCAGCCCACGAAGACCAGCTACTGAAAGTCGTCTTTCAGTGGACACCCGATCTGCCGGAAGTCCAAGCGTTGGCAAGTCAATCTGCAATCCGTCGAGGAAACGTCACAGCGGCGGTAGAACTCGCGCAAAAAGCCGTTGCACGACGACCACGTTCCTATCGCGCACAAGCAACTCTGGGACGCGCTCACCGCGCAGCGGGCCAATACTCGGACGCCATAACTGCCCTGACAATGGCGGTTCAACTCGCACCTGGCGACTGGCGTTGCTACCACGATCTAACCGACGCCTTAGTTGCGGATGAGCAATTCCAAAAGGCCCGCGAAGTTGCAGTGTCCGGCCTGGACATCTCACGAAATTCAGCGTTACTACTCAGCCTGGGCAGCGCGCTTTGTGCTCTGAATGAGTTCGACGAAGCACTCGCTGTACTTGGCGAAGCGGCTTCTTCACCTAAGCATGCAGCGGTCGCGAATTATCGTCTGGGCCTCGTGTACCTGGAGAAAAAGAACGTCGAGCAAGCGGTGCGGTGTCTTGAAATCGCCGTCGACCGCGATCCCGATCACCTGCAGTCACGTTTTCAATTAGGACTGAGCTACTATCAAACAGGGCGACTCGCGTCCGCGGCCCGGCAGTTTGAACGCTGCCTACAGAACCATGCGCCGTTCCCGGGTTTGCTGAATAACCTAGGTGCCGTCTACTCCACGCTCGAGCGCTGGGACGAGGCGATCACAACGTATCGACGCGCGCTTGATCTGGCTCCTGAAAACGCGGCCGCTCACTACAACCTGGCCCTGGCTTACTACGAGTTGAGTCAATTCGGCGACGCGAGGCGACATCTTGAGGAAGCGCGCCGTCTGGGCCAGCCAATCCCCCCCCAACTGCTGTTGGACTTGAACCAAGGGCGCTAAACGCACGCGACCTAGTTCCCTCCGAACACTCGGAGGCCATCACTCGCGATCGTCTTCCGATGCCGCGTTCCCCTTGAGCAGGTTTCGCAACACCGTTTGTAGAATTCCACCGTTACGGTAGTAATCCAATTCCACCGGCGTATCGATGCGGACTGCTGCTTCAAATTCACATGCCAGCTTACCTGCTCGTTTGGCCAGCACTTTGACGGTTCCCCGAGCCTGCAACTCCTCACCTAATCCCGCGATGTCAATCTCTTCTTCGCCTGTCAATCCCAGCGACTGCCAGGTCTCACCGGCCGGAAATTCAAGCGGCAAAACGCCCATCCCAACCAGGTTGCTTCGATGGATGCGTTCGTAACTAGCCGCGATCACCGCCTTGACACCCATTAGCAGAGTGCCTTTAGCAGCCCAATCCCGACTACTTCCCGTACCGTATTCACCGCCCGCCAGCACGACAAGTTGCACACCCTCCTGCTGATAACGCATGGCGGCGTCATAAATCGTCAGCTGGTCACCGGAAGGGAAGTGCCGGGTCCAACCACCCTCTGTGCCAGGTGCCAGCTGGTTACGAATACGAATGTTGGCAAACGTGCCGCGCAGCATCACACGGTCGTTGCCACGGCGTGATCCGTAGCTATTGAAATCCGTAGTTGCGACGCCTCGTTCCGCCAGAAACAACCCCGCCGGGCTCTCCTGGGCAATTGCGCCAGCGGGGGAAATGTGGTCCGTCGTGACCGAGTCACCCAACAATGCTAACACGCGGGCCCCACGAATCGGCTCTGTCGGCGTCTCGTCACGGGTCAATCCCACTAGGAAAGGCGGTTCCTGAATGTACGTACTCTCCGGATCCCAACCGTATAACTCTCCGCCACTTACCTCAATACGATTCCAGGTTTCGTTGGCATCGAAGGCACGGCCATACCGAGCGCGAAACATTTCGGGGCTAATCGAATGGGCAATCGCCTGCTGAATCTCCTCCGGGCTCGGCCACAGTTCCTTGAGATACACATCCTGGCCGTCGCGATCCTTGCCAATTGGTTCGCTAGTCAAGTCAATAGACGTCGAACCAGCGAGCGCGTAAGCCACCACTAATGGTGGGCTGGCGAGATAGTTTGCTTTTGTTAACGGATTCACACGACCTTCAAAATTACGATTCCCGCTGAGTACCGCCGCCGCGACCAACTGTCCCTCTTCAATTGCAGCAGCCACTGGTTTGGGTAGCGGACCACTATTCCCAATGCATGAAGTGCAACCGTAACCAACGGTATGAAAACCCAACTCCTCAAGCGGCTCGGTACAACCTGCCTTGTCTAGATAATCGCTGACGACGCGCGAGCCGGGGGCCAAGCTGGTCTTCACATACGGTTTGACGCGCAGCCCGCGTGCTACGGCTTTCTGCGCCAAGATCCCGGCAGCAAGCATTACGGAGGGATTACTGGTATTCGTGCAACTGGTGATGGCAGCAATGACAACCGCCCCATGACCTATTTCCACCGAACTGCCGTTGTCTTGCACGTGCGCGGTGCTCGCCAGCGCGTTTGAGTCGAGGCCAAAACCTCGCTCGGCGACAGGCGCCTCCAGTACCGACGCAAACGAGGAGGACATGTCCGACAAGGGCACTCGATCTTGTGGTCGCTTGGGGCCTGCCAGGGCAGGCTCAACCGTGCCGGCGTCCAGGGAGAGAGTCTTGGAGTAGTTCGGGACCGGTGAATCGCCGCTACGAAAAATCCCCAATTCCTTGGTATACCGTTCGACGAGATCCACCTCACCCGGTTCACGTCCTGTCCGCCGCAAGAATTCCAGAGTCTCATCATCGACAGGGAAAAATCCCATGGTCGCGCCATATTCGGGCGCCATGTTGGCTATCGTGGCACGATCAGCCAATGACATCCGTGCCACACCACTGCCATAGAACTCGACGAACTTGCCAACCACGCCCTCCTGACGCAATTGCTCTGTGACCTTCAGTACGAGATCCGTCGCCGTCGCGCCAGCTGGCAACTCACCAGTCAGCTCAAATCCCACCACCTCAGGCATCAGCATATACAGCGGCTGCCCCAGCATGACCGCTTCTGCCTCAATCCCACCGACACCCCAGCCCACCACTCCAAGGCCATTGATCATCGTCGTGTGACTGTCAGTGCCGACCAGTGTGTCGGGAATGAGAATATCGCCCTGTTGATCCTGGGACCGAAAAACTCCCTTGGCGAGAAACTCCAGGTTCACTTGATGTACAATTCCCACATTGGGTGGAACCACGCGAAAATTGTCAAAAGCCTGTTGTCCCCACCGCAAAAACTCATAGCGTTCCCGGTTGCGTTGAAATTCAAGATCAATATTGTGCTCTAACGCATCGGCGCTACCAAATCGATCCACTTGGACCGAGTGATCGATCACAAGGTCAACTGGAATCAATGGATTAATCTTATTGGGATCCCCCCCCAACCGCTTCATCGCACTGCGCATCGCCGCCAGATCGACCACTGCGGGTACGCCGGTAAAATCCTGTAGAACGACACGGGCCGGTTTGAAAGGGATCTCCACTTTCGCCGGAGACGTGGCCTCCCAGGATGCCAGATTGCGGACATCCTCTTCGGTAACTGAAAACCCGTCACACTGACGTAAAACGGACTCCAGCAATACACGGATGGAGTAAGGTAGTTGGGAAACTTTGCCAAGCCCTAGTTCTTCCAAACGCATGATCCGGTAAATCGCCACGGAACCAGATTCAGTTTGAATCGTTGCCCGCGCTTGGAATAGATCAAACGCCGAGTCACCGCTGTTCATTGCGCACCGTAGTTCTGTCGTGAATCGAGAAAATCCAGCTGTGAAGTACTGGAGGAGTACCGTGCGTGAATATATCGCATCAGAGAGTGTTTGTCTGCGGTCCGAACNCCATCCAGGCGCAGTGCCCCTGACGCAGTGCCCCTGTATGGTCGGTCNNCTTTTCGCGGTCATCTCTCNGAAAAGGCCCACGAGCCACCAACACCNCATGTGGATGACGCCNGACCACAGCCCGTGTAGGTTGTAGGTATTGTGCGTTTCACAGCAGGGTCTGAGGGGGGCGCAACGCTCACCAGAAGCCGGCACCACTCCAACGCGCTCACACTTGAATGCAGCTACGATGACACAATTTGTCGACCATCCGGAAAGTACTTGCCAGTTTGGCATGGCGCGTCAGGAAATCACGCCCCCAGTGGGCATTTATCACCGCATGTGGGGAGCAGCGACTCATCAGCGGGCAGCGGGCGTACACCGACCACTGCTGGCAGCAGTCATGGTGTTCCGCCGCGGCGGCGCAGTCCAACCCTCTGACGACGATCAGATCGTCGTCACACTTGACCATTGCATTCTCGGCCCCAGCGAATTGGACGCGTTACGTCAGGCGGTCGCCAATGCCACCGGATACGACCCGAACTCCCTACTCTTCCTTTACTCACACACCCACGCCGCTGGCCTGATGGCGCTCGACCGCCAGGAACTCCCGGGGGGGGAACACATTCCCCCGTACCTGGCGACAATCAATCAGACTGTGGCCGAGCTTGCCTGCCAGGCTCTCGCCGACCTGAGGCCGTCGATATTCACGTATGCCACCGGACGTTGCAACCTGGCGGCTCATCGCGACTTCCGCGACGAGGAACGCGACCTTTGGGTCTGCGGTTACAATCCAGACGGGCCAGCAGACGACACCGTCATGGTGGTACGCGTCTGCGAGACCGATGGTCGCTTGCGGGCGATTCTGACGAATTACGCCTGTCACCCGACAACACTCGCTTGGGAAAACGATCAAATTAGTCCAGATTTCCCCGGTGCAATGCGTGAAGTCGTCGAAACGGCCACCGGTGTACCCTGCCTGTTTTTGCAAGGCGCGTCGGGCGATCTTGGCCCTGTCGATGGCTATGTCGGCGACCTGGAAGTCGCTGACCGAAACGGCCGCCAACTGGGACACGCCACTCTCGCGGCACTCTACGGTTTACCGGCCGCAGGAACGCGCCATCAATACCAAGGGCCAGTCGTTTCCGGAGCCACACTGGGAGCCTGGACACACGAACCACTACCCGAGCAGAGACAGCGGGCGGTTGCGAAGTGGCAACTCACACGTGTGCAAGTGGAACTTCCCTACCGATCCGGGCTTCCCGAACATGCAGCCGTGCAAGCTGAAAAAAGCCTCTGGCAGCAAAAAAAGGCAGACGCCAGCGCGGCGGGTGACAAGGAGGCAATACGTGATTGCCACGCCATGGTCGAAAGACAGACACGCTTACTGTGGCGTCTGGGGGGCCTGGTGCCGGGAACTCACTACCCGCTGGCGGTATACCTGTGGCGCATGGGTGACGCGGTGTGGATTGCGTTGCAGGGCGAACCCTATCAGCAACTGCAAACCGCGCTCCGCGAGCGATTTAACTCACTACCCCTGGTGATTACCACCATCGCCAACGCAGCCAGTCCCGCCTACTTGCCACCGGCGGACTTGTACGATTCAGGAATCTACCAGGAAACAATTGCGGTGCTGGCCCCCGGTTGTCTGGAGACGTTGATCGAAGCAATCTCAGAGAAAATTACCGATATCTTGAACTCGGTTGATGCGAACCAGCGGGCGTGACAGCAGATTGGGACAAGAAAGCACTTGAGATTCACCGCGACAGACGTTAAATATGTACAGTATAAGGGATTTACGAATCTGCGAGACCGGAGTTGGCCGATGCTCAGGTCAGTGCAGCGAGCCAATCTGAAGTGCCTCAAATCACCACCCACGACGGGACCAGGGGAGACTGTTCTATGCTGACAATCTACGGTAAATCCAACAAGCGCACCGGATTCTGTGATGGTTTGTCTCGACGCAGTTTTCTGAAGGTCGGAGGCGCCGCGTACGGTGGATTGTCGCTGGCAGAGATGCTGGAAATGGAGGCTTTAGCAGGAGTCGGCAGTTCGCATCGCTCCGTGATCAATATCTACCTCCCAGGTGGGCCTTCCCATCTCGACATGTGGGACTTGAAACCGAATGCGCCAGCGGAAATCCGAGGTGAATTCAACCCCATCAGTACCAGTGTACCGGGGATACAAATCTGTGAGTTATTTCCTCGTGTCGCGAAATTGATGGACAAATTCGCCATCATTCGCTCGATTAGCGACTCGGATGGTCGGCACGACGGCTACCAGTGCATGACAGGGCGCAAATTTGGTAGTCGCCAACCGAATGGCGGCTGGCCCTCGGCAGGTGCCTGGGTCTCCCGACTGGCGGGACCAGTCAGTAAAGCGGTGCCACCCAACCTGGCGCTGATGTATCCGACCGGAAACCGCACCTGGGGTGAAGCAGGAACCGCTGGGTTTATGGATCTTTCCCATAGCCCCTTCAACCTGGTGGGTAAGAAGCCACGTGAAAACCCAGACAACATGGTTCTGCAGGGCATCACCCTGGACCGCCTGCAAGACAGGGACTCCTTGCGGACTGCCCTCGATCAGTACCGGCGAGGCGTAACCGCGTCGAGCAATATGGAGAGTGTCGACACCTACGCGCAACAAGCCTTGGGAATCCTCACCGACTCGAAGCTTTGTGACGCACTTGACCTGAGCAAGGAAGATCCGCGCATCCTGGCCCGCTACGGCAAGAGCGACGTTCGATTCCAACGTGACGGTGCCCCAAAAATGATTGAGAACTTCTGTGTCGCGCGCCGGCTGGTCGAAGCCGGAGCCCGCTACATATCTCTCAATTACAGTCGCTGGGATTGGCACGGTGGCGATGGCATGAATTTCCCGCGCTCGCGCCAAGAATTCCCCTTATTGGACCAAGGATTGTCGGCACTGATCAGTGATATTCACGAGCGTGGCCTGGCGAAACAGGTCTCCGTTGTGGTTTGGGGAGAATTTGGCCGAACTCCGAAGATCAACAAAAAGAACAGCCGCGACCACTGGCCTCGCGTCAATGCGGCGTTGCTGGCTGGCGGTAACATGCAAACCGGCCAGGTAATTGGTGAAACGAATAAGTACGCCGAACACGCCATCAAACGACCTGTCAAATTCCAAGAAATCTTCGCGACCCTGTACGACCATCTGGGTTTGGACGCACATCGTGATCGCATTTTCGACGGGTCAGGGACTCCCCGCTATCCGGTCGACCCCGGTGTCGATCCAATTCGCGAACTACTGTGAACCGGCCCGGCTTCGGCGGGGCGATCCACCTCGGTAAACCGACCGCAGCAATCCTCCGGTACGCTGCGCAGATAGTGACACGCTACGCTAAGCCAGAGTGCGTTATCTGGTTTGTGCCCTAGTGATACAGTAGAGATGCTCCTGCGTACGGATCAAGATGCGCCCGTTCACAAACACCGGAGTAGCATATGTCGGTTCGCCCAAGGTATTGCTGGCAACGAGCTTGAACTCGTCGCCCTGCCTGAGGACGAAGGTCTTGCCATCTTCACGCGTGATATACAGATGGCGCCCTGCCAATATGGGGGAGGAAGAAAACCCCTGCCGACTCTTTTCTACCTCACCGGTCCACAGGGTATTACCGGTCCGAGTTTCAATACAGGTAACCGCGCCTCGGTCTTTCAACACATAAGCCCGTCCATCAGCAAAGACCGGTGTGGGAACATCCGCGGCGATGCCGTGACGTGTCCACTCGACGTGGGACTCGGTAACGTCCCCTTGGCCCCCTAACCGGATTGCGGTCATGGTCGTACCTCGAGCATAAGGTGCCAACAGCAGGTCCCCCGCCAATACAGGTGAAGAGATCGACCGAAAGTACTTTTCGCCCTGCGGATTTAATCCGCCAACACGCCACATCTCGGCACCATCGACGGCATTGTGCGCCGTCACATGGTCCGCCCCTAGAATGAACAGCTGCTCACGATCACCAAGGGTGGTCACGATCGGCGTCGCATAGCTCTGCGCCGCTTCCAACGGCGCCCCCAGGTTGCGCGCTCGTTTCCAGGCCAATGTCCCACTGCCCTTCTGGAAAGCCACCACGTACGAATCCTCGGACTGGATACAAGCGATAACTACCAGTTCGCGCGTCAACACTGGGGATGTGCCCAGGTCCCACCAGAGGGTATCCGCACCAAACATCCTCTGGAGGTTTTTCTGCCATAGTATTTTTCCGTCGAAATCGAGACACGCCAAATCACCACTCTTGAAATAGACAAATACGTACTCGCCGTCCACAACTGACGATGGATTGCTACCGCTGGCTTTGCGATGCTTGCCGGCCCGATGCTCCCCAATCGCTGTTCTCCAGAGTGTGCGTCCGTTTAGATCCAGGCAAATCGCCAAGTTGTGTCCTTGCTCCTGGCCAGTCAAGAACACACGCTCGTCCCAAACGGTTGGTGTCGAGGTACCTTTTCCAGGAATCGGTTGCTTCCAAGCCACGTGCTCATCGCGGCTCCAACGAGTCGGAAATACGCCCGCCCCAGCGACCCCAGTCCCGGCAGGACCTCTCCAGGTCGGCCAGTTTTCCGCCCCAAGAATGCCGCACGAAAAACAAGACAGTACAAGCCCACAGAGCGCAACAGAAACTCGCATTATCGTGCCCCCAGAAGTGAGTTGACAAAAGACGCGTCTGATCATAGCAGACGAGACTACCGCAACAACGAAGAACTCGTTCTGTGCTCAACTGAGTTCCACAAGTCGAGTAAGCATCTGGCTATCAATGGGCACGACCAAATGGCACGCTAGAGATCAGTTGCCGATGCCCGCTAGTGAATAGCAATACCTATTCACTTCCCGTCGCGCGGTGCGGTTCAAAGACGGTGGGACGAAACTCCCGGGCAGCAGCCAGTTCACACGCCTCCTGGTAGAGAACTTCCTGGCTACGAACTGGCCCCAGCTGCGATCCTGCAGAAACCGCTTCGTACGTTCCATTCGGCTGCAATCGCCTGGCTTTGACATTGTCCCGAAAATAGGTGTCGAGAATACGAATCAAACGATGCTTGCTGGAAGGGTGTTCAATAGGGACCAACAACTCAATGCGACGATCCAAGTTGCGCGGCATCCAATCCGCACTAGAAATAAAGACACGCTCATCTCCCCCGTGGAAAAAGTAAAAGACCCGAGCGTGCTCCAAATAACGATCAACAATACTGATCACCTCAATATTTTCACTCAGGCCACTGATCCCGGGTCGCAAACAGCAAATTCCACGAATGTTGAGTTTAACGGTGACACCCGCTTGCGAAGCAGCGTAGAGCGCATCGATCATCCGAGTGTCAACCAGCGAGTTTAGTTTGGCAACGATGTGAGCACGTTCACCCGCTAACTTGCGCTGGGTTTCGATCTCGATCATCTCCAAGAGTTTTTCACGCAGTCCGATCGGCGCCATTTCCAGGCTGTTTAATTCCTGAGGCTGTGAATAGCCACTAATCGCATTGAAACAGGCAGTCGCATCGGCAGCCACATTATCCTGGCAAGTCATGTAACTGACATCACTGTACAATCGCGCTGTGGACTCGTTGTAGTTTCCAGTTCCAAGGTGTACATAGCGACGAATTCCCTGAGCTTCCCGTCGCACAATCAAGCACATCTTGGCGTGCGTTTTTAGTCCCTTGACCCCGTAAATCACCTGCACACGAGACTGCTCCAACTGTTTGGCCCATTCAATATTACGGGCCTCATCGAAACGCGCTTTCACTTCCACCAAAGCAGTTACATTCTTGCCGCTCTCCGCAGCGCGTTTGAGGGCTGAGACAACCGGACTGTGACGACTTGTCCGGTAGAGTGTCTGTTTGATCGCGAGCACATCCGGATCATCCGCCGCCTCGTCGAGCAACCGCAACACGGGCTCAAAACTCTCGTAGGGGTGATACAACAGGACATCATTCGCTTGCAATATCTCAAACATACTGCGCGACGGGTCGATCTGGGATGAAGGTTGTGGCGACCATTGGGGATACTGAAGGTCGTCAAATCCACTCAAATTCGACAGTTGCATCAATGCCGCCAGGTCTAGCGGCCCTGCAATGCGATAGGTTTCGCGGTCGGTGGTCCCCAGCCGGTGTTGTAGGAATCTCAACAATCCATCACTGCTCGAATCGGCGATCTCAAGTCGTACCGTAGCACTCTGCTTGCGTGCATCGAGCACCTCTTCGACACCGGCCAACAGGTCATAAAGGCCTTCGTCGCGCAAACTGAGATCCGCATTACGAACAATACGAAATGCCACACATTCGTTGACCGTTTCACCTGGGAAAAAACGGGCGACGGTCATCGCGATTGCCTCTTCCAGCAACACGAAGGCACTGCCTGTCTCCGCGGGCAAACTCAAGAATCGACGAAGTGGGCCCAGGAACGGGATAATCGCATAGCGGGCTTCATCACTGCCCGCTTCCGGAGCACACCTCACACAGAGATGGAGAGTGTGGTTGCTGAGCAGGGGGAAATCGGCCTCATCAGAAACTGCCATCGGCGTCAGCACCGGCAACAGCTCCTCCTCCACTCGACCCACAACGGATTGAAGCTGCACATCACTGAGCTGGTCGTTCCGCAAACACTGAATACCAACTTTCGCCAGTTCCGGCTCGAGTTCCTGGTTCCAACACGTGTACTGATCTTGCAACATCCGGCGAGCCCGTTGCGAAATCTTTTCCAACTGATCACTCGAACTCAATCCGACCGGATCGAGCTGAGCAACGCCACGACTCGCCAGCCCGTGCAGGCCACCTACCCGCACCATAAAAAACTCGTCCAAGTTGGATGCGGTGATGGCTAGGAATTTCAAGCGCTGCAGGAGAGGAACAGCGGGATTCCGAGCCTCGTCGAGCACGCGCTGATTGAACTCAAGCCAGCTTAGTTCGCGATTCAGGTAGTGGTCGGTAGTCGCCATTTTCGCATCGATCAACAGAACAAACGAATAGGCCTCGCGGCATTCCTACCTACTAATGTAATGCCCACGGTCCACGGGAACCATGCGGGAGGGTCAGGGCAAACTCTGGGAAATACGCGTCGCAGCTCGAGTCAGCTCGCCGAACCTCCAAAAGCGACCAAAAAATACTAGTTGCGAACAGAACGCAACACAACACGGGCCCCGAATACCTCTTCAAACAGGGAAGCGTGCTGACTCATGGCCAGCTGTTCGATGGAGAGATCCTCGCTGCGCGGCACAGTGATGACCAAGTTGCCCTCATCCCAGTCAATTGTGAATTCCTCGATGCGTTGCTGTCGCGCCTCATCCAAAGCAATGGCGACTCGCAAAATTGCTGCTAACTGAGAAACAGCCACACGTTCATCCAGTAGCAAGTTACCGTAGACATCATGGTTTGGCTGCGGAGATGCACGTCGGTGGTACCGGGCCACCACAGCGACGAGCAACAACTGTCGGGCGCCTAACCCAAAGACCTCGCTATTGCGAATCAGGTACATGCTGTGTTTATGGAGACTACGGTTACTGACGTACGCACCGATTTCATGCAGCAAAGCAGCCACCTGCAAAATGACCTCAAAGGGCCGACCCAAACGATGTCTGTCTGCCAGTTGCAGAAACAATTGGACGGCGAGCTGTGCTACATGTCGCGCGTGTGCTTCATCAAACGCGTAGTTCCGGCCCAAGGCGATTGCGGAGCGAATCACCTGGTTGCGAAATTCATCACTCCAGGATTCGCCGACAGCCATCTCCTGCAACAACCCGTCACGCAAATTCGCATTGCTGACTCGAAGCTGCTGTAAATTCAATGCTCGCGCCAATTCAAGATAGGTCAATAACGCGGGCCCCAGGGTCTCGGCGTCGGGGAAGCTCAAGTGGTAACGGTGAACGAGCTCATCTTCGGTCGATTCCAGAATCATCTGGGTAAATTGCTCCAGCCATTCCAACGGGAGGCGCAACATCGTATCTACAGGCCACTTCGGGTGCAGCTGCTGCGCGGCAAAGCGAATGTCCCCACCAATCCCAATCATCACGTTAGGTCCATGCTGGGGGACATGACTCACTACCTGTTGTACCGTCTGGCGAATTCGCGTCTCCATCATCTCGCGGAGCTTGAAACTGGATGTGGATTGCGACTGTAGACTCTTGCGAATCCGCTGCGAACCTAGTCGATAGGTATGGGAAAAGTGGACGTTCCCGTTCTTGACCAGTAGCACTTCTGTCGCGCCACCGCCAACTTCGGTAACCACCGTGTTCGCCGCAGCCAACTCCGGCTCAGCCCAAAAAAAACGCTGTATCCCGGAGTAAGTAATCCGTGACACTTCCGCCTCATCAATGGCCGTAATTTCCAGTCCTGTAGCGACGTAGATGCGATCTAGAAACGCTAGGCGATTTTCCGCCTCTCGGACTGCGCTGGTCGCAACAATGCGAATGTTCTTGTCGTCGACGATCTGATATTCTTCGAGCTTGCGGCGATAACGTTTTAGCGCGCTTACGCATTCTTCAGTGGTTGTTTTACGAATACGCCCCCGCGTAAACGCGTCCTTCCCCAAGTTCACCGTTTGTGTCAATGTTTCCAGAATTCTGACACCGTGCCGATCATCAATCTCTGCGATCGCCATCCGTATCGAGGTCGATCCCATATCGATCACGCCTACCGATCGTGGAGAACCCGTTTCTGCTACTGGCGGTTGGTTGGGACGGATGGATGTCATAACGCGACACTTCGTCGAGTAACGATTCAGGACACAGAACGACAAAGCTGCCGCGCCCAAGCGGCGGCGCCCAGGACAGACGCATCATCTCCTAGTTCCGCCACCACAGTATGGAACGAATCCGCGAAACTCGGCAACACGCTCTTGACGGCGGCCTTATGCACCGATTTCACGAAAATATCAGGCATCGCCTCGACCATGCCTCCCCCCAGGACCACGCAATCGGCAGCAAACAAGTTCACGAAATTTGCAACGGCAATGCCAATCTTGGCCGCCGCGTCCCGTACGATCTGTTCAATGACCACATCACCGGCCTCGATCGCATTGGCCAGCACGCCACTGCGCAACTCCGGTAAATCAGGTTCGACCATTTCTTGTAGGTGTGGAGTTTCACCACGGTACGCGGCCTTCGCAACTTCAGCAGATATTGCCAGACGACTGGCTTCCGTTTCCAAGCAACCTCGTCGTCCACAACCACATAGATGACCATCCGCACGGATCTGAACGTGACCTATCTCCATACAACTGGAATTCTTGCCGTGAACAATCTGCCCGCGGTAGACGCAGCCACCACCAATGCCGGTGCCAGGAAAAACCCCCAATACGGTTTGCGCTCCACTGGCGGCACCAAACTGGCTCTCACCATAGACACCAGCGTCAACATCGTTGAGAACGGCTACCGGGCAATCGTACTCGGACTCGAGTTCCTGCTGAATCGGGACATTCTCCCAGCCTAGATTCACTGCTTCCAACAAAACTCCGCGTTCCATATCCACCGGACTCGGACAGCCAATACCGATTCCGGTCAGATCCGTTCGTGTCTTCTCAGCATCCGCAAGCGCCTGATCAATCGTCTTGATGACCCGTGTCACACCCTCTTCCTGCCCAGCTTCTCCACGCGTCTTGCGGCGCCGACTGCCGAGTTTCTGCAACTCCGCGTCATACACACAAGCCAGCATCTTGGTACCGCCCAAGTCAAAACCGACCCAATACTCTTCCTGATCGTTCATGTACGTCTTTACCTACTCTCGAGTTGCTTGCCGAATACGGTCACGTGGCAAGCCGATATTCCACCCGTGTCATCCGGGGTCCCCGATTCGGCACGGCAGGCGGTCATGTCGTGCTGCAAATTCGCTAACCCGCCAGAATGGCGTCACATTAATTTTTGATACGCCGCCCACAAGCCTGTCATCAGCATCACGACGGCCGAAATCCACAAGAATACGTCCCAGAGGCTGCCTGGTTGCACCCGTGCATCACAGCGCCGGTAGCGGAAGAACAGAGCAGCGCCCGCAAGCATGGGCAGCATAATTGACTGCATGATTCCGCTGATCAAAACCGCCGCTTTTGGTTCAACACCGAGCCAATAAAAAGTCACACAAGCGATCGGCAACAAGGCACACAACAGCCGCACGCGCCAAACGTGCGCCGAGTCATCGGACGCAGCAAACCCCAATACCCGCAACACATCTGAAAACACCCGAGCCAAGCTGGCATTTGCCACAAAAAATGTCGAATAGAGCACCGCGAAGGCGCCAAAGAGAAACATCAGCTGCGCCACTTCGCCGAACACGGGGCGGTACATCACCGACAGGTACCGGATCATTTCCGAGCCCGCAGGATTCAGATTCGTGCGATTGAGGACGGCCGCCCCCAACAAGTAAAAAGCAATCGTCGCAAATGTGTAAACGACCATGGAACACCAGGCATCCCAGCGCATCACCCGCATCCAGCCCTTAGCTCTTTCCGCCCATTCGGGTGATTCATTGCGCGGTCCGGTGAACCGTGCATACCCTTTCTCCAAGCACCAATAGGGATAGATGATCAACTCACTGGCACCCACACCGATGATGCCAAACGCGCCCAGAGCCGTGGCCACGGGATTAACACCAGATCCCGGTGGCGCCTCGGGCAAGCGAAAACGAATGCCCTCGATGATGTTCTCCAGGCTGACGCCCCACGCGGGACTCGATTGCAGCATCAGCAGGTTGACGATCGTAATCAGAGTAAATGCACCGACCATCGCCGTGGAAAACGACTGGATCAGGCCGTAACGCCCAACGACTAACGTCACCACCGTTGCCGCGGTGATGATGGTCGCCCACCACTTGTCGTCAAGTGGCGCCGGTGGTTTTCTTACATTGCGCATCGACAAGTAGTCATCGACCACACCCTGCAGACTCAAGTCCGCTTCAGCTTGACTCACAGCGCGCCCGAGCTCAGCACTGCTGGCCTTCAGTTGCTCCACGTCTTCTTTCGCCGTGGTACTTAGTGGATCGGCCTGGCTGGCCGCTTGAGCCGCTGTCAGCGCCGCCCGTTTCATTGCAAGTGGACGCAAGCGGGCCACAAAAGTCCCCAATTGCGGCGAATATTTCGGAAATCCGTCAAAGCGTTCACGAGCCGTTCCGATCGCTTTCAATTCGTTCTGCAAGTCCTGATTATCCTCGCCACTCCGCGAAACCTCCTTCTGCTTGATCGTCTCCAAGGCAGGCAAACGGCGGCTCTCAAGGCGATAGACTTCTTTTCGCAACTCATCGGCTCTCTGGCCCAACTCCTCGCCGGCGGCTGCACGGCGCTCGACCATGGAAAGCTCGGCATGCGTGACGTGCAGCTGGGTCTCCAGTTCCACGTAGGCGTTGTAACTAGCGGCATAGTCTGTCATCGGCGCGCTAATCGAAAGTGCCTGTCCAACACCACCGACGATCCCACCCAACTGCGCCAAACTGAACAAAAACATGACAAACCAGTACCAGACAATCCAGTTGCCACGACCGGACACACGTGGGCCTGGGACCTGCGCCAGTCCGTCCATCGTGGTACCACCACCGGCAACCGAATAGCGACCAAATTCTACCTGGACAAACACCTTGATCACACAGCCAATCAATATCAGCCACATCAGCACAAATCCGGCTTCCGCGCCAACCGCCGTGGTGGCAATCAACTCTCCGGAACCCACAATCGAACCGGCAATGATCAAACCCGGCCCCAGACGCCGGAGGATTCCCGGAATTGTAACGGGGGGTCTTTCAATTCCCTGATCTGATGAAGCAGGCTGCTGCCCAGACGCCGAATCATTCATCGCTCGTACCTAATGATCATTTCCAGGAGGCGCTAAGTATCGCGGGCTTGCGCCGTGCTTCCACAACTCCACCCGCTCCCGAGACTCCGAGACTCTACCCGAGCCCTACAGTAAAAGGAAGTCTGTCCATCGTAAGAAACAGGCCTACACCTGTCGATCCAAATCACTGCGAGCGGGGGGCAATGACTCATTTCCGAAAACCCAAGGTAACATTCGCACCATGTTGCGTGCGTCGTCAATTCCCCGATGATGCGTCCCGACCAGAGGCAATTGGGTGCGTTCCAATGCCGCCTCCATATGACAATGCTCCGCGAGCTGATGTTGCTCAGTAAACTGAAATTTGAGGTTCACGTGGCCACCGCGAAATGGGTAAGCGATGCGGTGGTAGTGGCAGTCCTGTTCGAATTGACGGCGGTCGTAATTCCCCCACGAGCAAAACAAATATCCTGAAAACTGGTCAGCCCACTCGGTCAAGTCTGAGAGTGCTTGAGGAAATAGCGGAGCATCCGCCAGATCAGATTGCTTGATGGTCGTCAGTTCGGTGCAAAACTCAGTGAGTTCCGGGTGCCGCACGGGCCGCACAAATGTCGAGAATTGGTCCACTGGCTCAAATGTAAGCGCATCGGCCATGACCGCTCCAATCTCAATCGTCTCCGTCTCGTATTTGGGGATCGTAATCCGCGACTTGGGCAGGTTATTGAGATCGCAACAGGTCGCTTCCAGGTCGATAACCAGGTAGTAATCGTGTTGCAGTGTCGGCTTTGGTGGTGATCGAAAGCCCAAGGTATCACTCCGGAGGTCCTTAGTCAGAGGATTTGCTCGATCACGCTCCCGTGCACCAGCGTGAGCCGCTCTTTGCGCCCTTGGTGCAGATAACTGAGTTCGTCCTGGTCCAGACCCATCTGGTGCAATATCGTCGTATGAATATCGCGAAAATGGTAGCGATCCTCGATCGCACGCAGGCCAATCGCATCGGTGGCACCAATAGCCTGTCCACCCTGCACACCCCCACCAGCCATCCACATGCTGAAACCCACATTGTGGTGATCGCGTCCTTTGCCTCCCTGTGCTTCGGGAGATCGCCCAAACTCTCCACCCCACAAGACTAAGGTCGTATCCAGCAATCCACGTCGCTTCAGATCGGTCAACAATCCAGCTACGGGCTGATCGGTTTCACCAGCCATTCTGAGATGATTTTCCTCGATGTCGCTATGCGCATCCCACTGGAGATTTCCTCCACCGCCACCTGACACGACAACCGTAAAACGAACCCCCCGTTCAACCATCCTGCGTGCCAGTAGGCAGCGACGGCCATAATCATCCGTCGGCCCCTTGCCGACGCCGTACAAATCGAGGGTATCCTGCGTCTCGTGGGAAAGATCGAACACCTCCGGAGCCTGGGTCTGCATTTTGAATGCGAGTTCGAAAGCAGCAATACGGGCACGCAGCTCATCGTCACCTGGGTCCAGGTTGATCTGATTCAAGTTGCGGATCAACTCAATGGTCTTGCGCCGCTGCCGCAGGGACGTTCCCGCCGGCATACCCAGATTACGAACGGGTGTCTTACCCGGACGCAGCATGGTTGGCTGATAGGTCGATGGCAAAAAACCATTGTCATACATGGGCAAGCCAGCCGGTAATGCCCCATCCGGATCTGGCAGCACGAGGTAGGCTGGCAGTGAATCACTCTCGGTTCCCAAACCATAGGTAACCCAGGAACCCATACTTGGAAAACCGGGCACTGTACGGCCACTGAACAACTCGTATTGCGCTGCTGAATGAACCACCTTGTCACCGTAACAAGAACGGATGACCGCAATATCATCCATGCAGCGGGCGGTGTGCGGAAATAAATCGGAAATCGGCGTGCCAGATTCCCCCCCACGGAGGAACTTTCTCTGCACGCCCAGCAACTTTGCACCGGGCTTGATCTGCTGGTACTTGGCGGCGGCAAATTCTGCCGGCCGCGGCTGCCCGGACAGCTTATCGAGCAATGGTTTTGGATCAAATGTCTCCAGATGACTCGGCCCGCCCGCCATGAACAAGAAAATGACCGAGTTTGCCCGTGCCTGAAAGTGGGGCGGCCGAGGCGCGAGTGGTCCCGATTCCGTTGCGCTTGCGGCTGATTGGCGCAACAAGGCTGTTAGTGCCATGGCCCCAAAGCCACAAAAGGAGTCCGCCAAGAAAGCCCGTCGATCGGCAATTCTCGAAGTTCCGGAAACTGGTAGCAGGTTGTTCATCCCTTATTTCCGATCAAGCCGTTAAACCACAGCACCATCGCCATGCAAGAGGGCGAACATCAAGCAAACAACTCGTAACGCACCTGCCCCGTCCCTGCAACTGGCATCGGTTGCCCAACCTGGTTTGGCACGGTCGTGTGTGCATCAATTCCCAACAGATGGAGAATCGTTGCCAGAATATCTTTCGGCGAGACACCGTGTTCCAGCACATCGCCGCCGAGAGAGTCACTGCGGCCGATCACCTCGCCTTTCCGGATTCCCCCTCCGGCCATAGCAATCGAATAGACACGCGACCAGTGATCACGTCCCGCATTACTGTTAAATCGAGGCGTCCTGCCGTGCTCACTCATCCA
>PAQH01000004.1 GCA_002709225.1 Planctomycetaceae bacterium | reverse complement strand
GCCAGCTTGGAAACGCCCGCCAGCAGAGCCTGTCTGGCAGCATCATCAAAAACCATTTGTTTTGCCACGGGTCACTCCTGTTTGAATCAGCCGATGCCTCAATCGAATACTGTTGCTTCGCAACAGCCAGCGCAGTAAATGCCAGCAAACGCTTTCAATTCCTGCGAAAATGACAGTCTTCCATTACAGATCGCGTCTATAACGCAAGCTGTGTGCCACACGGTCAAAATCCTTTAAGAATGAACTTTTTTTCGATATTCGCAGCAGATCACGGCTGTTACGGGAAAATCCGCTGTGACAGGACGAACGAACGCCTGGGTCAGCCCTGCCAATTTGGCAGAAAGCATAATTCGGTGTCGAACCGAGACGAGCGTAGGCATTTGGCCCGCGACCGTCGCTGCCAAGGGGGCACCGAGTCAAGCCGCGGCGTCTCGCACTACCGCCGCCTGCCTCGAGCTGCGCAACCTCACTCACGAGCGGAGTCATTTCCGGGGCTGAAACCACAGCCCGTACGCTGTCTTGCCCAGAATCGCGTGGCGTGCCTCAGCCTCCAGCTCCAAACTCTCGGAAAAAATACGCAGATGATCCGCGTAGGAAATCTGCGGGCACCACAACTCACAAGGAAAGTCGCTGCCCCAGACGCAACGGTCCGGGCCAAACGCCGCGATCACTTGTAAACAAGCTGCGTGCAATGCGCGACAGGGGTAGGGGGCTTTCGTTCCGGTTGGCAGAAAAGTCAATTTCGCATGCGCTCGAGGGAGCTTCGCCAAGGCCACGATATCCGCCAATGTCGGTTCGAGTGTCGGGCCCACCTGCAGGTTCAGGCAATGGTCAATCACGATTCGCAGTCGCGGGTGTCGCTCGGCCAATGCTTCGATCTGCGCGCGATGCTGACGGCCCACCAGAACGTTGATCACGATGCCTAGTGACTCCGCCATTTTCCATAACCGTGCAACACCAGGATCATCCAATCGACCACTCTTGGCGGGAATACTCCGCATCCCACGAACGTTGTTCATCTGCACATGCTGTTTCAATTTCTCCGGGCTCTTCGGGTCATCGGGATCGAGCGTGACAACACCGACCATGTAATCCGGATTCAGTCGCGACGAGTCCGACGTGAAACGGTTGTCCCAGCGGTAGTAGGTACTGGTCTGGATCGCGGTGACATACCTGACACCAGCAGCTTTCATCTCCGCTCTCAAGTGCCGCAACGTACCCTTGCCTGGTGGCGGGCGGTACGGTTTTTCAATCGTCGGATACCGCTTTTCATCTGTCCCGTAAATATGCGCATGGCAATCGATAATCATCGGCTCCGTGGCAGCTTGTGACGCTACCCCCGATTTGGGAGGCAACGATGCGATTGCCATACCTGCCGAAACACCATGGAGAAACTCCCTCCTGGGAAGTAATATTCTCATCGTCTGCCTCATCTTCAAAACGGGAAACACAACACACCCTAACAACCAGCGCTGCGCGGGGGCAGCGCCCCAGATCATACCTGATCTGCATGCCCAGGGGGTGGCCGGCGTAAAGACATTCCCGGAAGTCAGGCAGCCTTCCGGCGGCGTTGTTTGCGACGGCGGCGGCGTTCCGCCTTCGACAGCCGTTGCTTGGGCGCCGACAATTCCGCCACGAATTCCTCGGCGGCATCTACCGTGGCAAAATCGCCCTGTACTACCTCATCGACAGCCAGGGACTCATCGACAGCCAGGGAATCCGCAGCTTCGTCTTCGTCCGCTTTCGCTCGCGAATCACGAATGTAATCTTTCTCCGCTGGCGTACTGTCAAGTTCCTCACCAGGTACCGGAAATGCGAGCACGTCAGGCGCGGCCGCTGGTGCATTGGACTCGCCCCCTTCTCCCGGCGTCTCGCCACGAGGCGACACGCGACGTGACCGTTTCCCCATGCCCTGGGCATCGAGATAAACATGACGACTGTAACAGGCCAACGACATTAATAGCCCGAAATGCCCACTCAAGACACTGGCGGATGCGACCATCACCTGATCCAGTCCCCGCGGTGCCCAGACAACCTCCAGCAACATCAACGCCGCCCACGAGTAGCCCCCCATCGCAATCAAAAAAGCGACGGTCGCCAGCGCCGAGTACCGCAGTTCCAGTATCGAGCGAAATGTGCATGCCAGAATCACGGCCGAGGCCAACAGCAACCACCAGATCGTACCATCTCCATAAACCGTGATGCCCGTCGCGGCGCACATCGCCGGCGGTAGCAGTTGATGCAATCCGGTCGTCGCGTCCAAACTGCCGATGACAAGAACAGCGGCCACCCAGAGCCAGCCACGGTAATAGCCACGGTAATCGTCGTGGCGGTGCCTGCGCAGCAGGTAGACCTGAACGGCCAGAAATGCTGCCAGGATCAAGAATCCTGAGCCGATCCAGCTGGCCAGGCTGCCGGTCGCCCCCGGATCAAATGGGCTCAATTGATTGCGCGAGTAAATTCCAGGTTGTTGGCCGAACCCGATAAAGAGCAGCTCCACTGCGATGATCAACATTGTGCCCCCCAGAAGGACACAAATTAATGTCGCCATCCGCCACGGAATCAAGTCACAGAGACGCGGTTGTCGTTCGGCTAACGCTTCATCGGTGTAATTGCCAAACTCGGCTGGTGAAGTCGGCTTACGTGAGGAAAGAGACCGCGGCGGCTGCCCACCTGGGAACGCGCTCCGATGGTCACTCTCCTCAATGAGGAGCCGTCGGCGTCGCTCACCACGTTGTCGGCGGGTACTCTGCATCCTGGCAGCTCCTTCCCAGCGCACTTGCTAGCTGACTTCGGGAGGCTTCCGCCGACCGTCCGTCTGTCGCGCCGACCAGCCCGACTTCACCACGGGCATGACCAGGCGCGTTCCGCGCCTATAGTTGTCGGCTGTTAGCCGATAGCGGCTGTAATCTGGCCTGAGCCAAATCAAGGCGGGGACCCAACAATGGCCCTAGCAACTGAAAGGCTGGGAAAGATACGCAAAATCAGGCGGCCATCTGAACAGCAACCCGCCTGCGTTCGCAATTCGTTCCACGACGGGTCGCTTACTCGGCAAACTGGTTACTGAGAATGCCAATCTTCTCGATTTCGACCTCCGCAATATCACCCGGCTGCAAAAATACCGGAGGCTTGCGTGCGGCACCGACCCCCGGGGGTGTCCCCGTAAAGATGATGTCACCCGGGTGCAAAGTGCAAACATTGGAAAGATAAGCTATCAGATGATCGACGGGGAAAATCAACTGCTGCGTGTTGGAATCCTGCATGGTCTCGCCATTGAGGCGAAGCTTGATATCAAGACAGCCGGGGTCGGGAATCTCGTCAGCAGTTACCAATTCAGGGCCAAAGGGGGCAAAATGATCAAAGGTTTTCCCCAGCAACCATTGACCTCCCGGTTTTCCCAATTGCCAGTCGCGTGCCGAAACGTCATGCCCACAGGCATAGCCCGCAACATACTCCAAGGCCTGTTCCTGAGGAATTGCGCGTCCGGATCGACCGATTACCACCACCAACTCAGCTTCATAATCGACCTCGGAACTCAGACTCGGTAGCGAAACAACATCGTTGTGGGCCGCCACAGCCGTTGCGAATTTACTGAACACCACAGGCTCTGTCGGGGGATCAACGCCAGATTCCACCGCATGGTCCGCGTAATTCAAACCGATGCAGAAGATCTTTCCCGGTTGAGGAACCGGAGCCAATACCCGCACGCTGCCCGCCGGTATCCCACTACCGGCCGCGGTAGCCGCGACCGCCCGCTCTCGCCCTGTGGCCCCCATTGCCAGCAGGTCCGTCAGCGACGAAGGCAAGTCGGCATCGGCCTGCTGCAAGTCAACGTAATCTCCGTCTCGAACTCCGGCTACACGAGGCCCCGTTTCGCTTTGGTATGTTACTAGGCGCATGCTGATTCCTTCATGAGGTGTGGTCTCCACGCCGCCAGCTACTGGCCGCAAGCTGATCCCGCAACGCCAGCAATCACGAGCCTACCGAGTGGTCGGCGTACATCACTCCCGCCGAGTGTAACCCCGCGATACGCTGCCGACCAGCGGCCCATACCGGCATTCCGAGACCGGCTCCTCAGCGAACGATACGCTAGGAAATAAAACGCCGTAACACCTCGAGCGTCTTCCTTGCCATGGCATCGGCGTTCATTTCTCCCCAGACACGCTGTCTCCCCTGCTCTGCCAATTCACCCCGCAGTGGGCGATCCTCGAGTAAGCCGGCTAGCACTCCAGCCAATTGACCAGGCTGCGCGGGCGCCACCAGCCGGCCACCTCCGGTCTGCCCCAACAACTCCGGGAAGGCGCCGTGGTCGGGCACCACAACAGGTACACCGGCGGCCAATGCTTCCAGGACAAACAGCCCTTTGGGTTCTCGGTAAGTAGTCGGTACCGACAGGAGATCCAAAGACTGTAGAAATGCGATCTTCTCGCGACGATCGATTTCACCCGCATAGTCAAACACATCTGTGGCGCCGGCTGCGCGAAGCTTGGCGAACTGTGCGTCCGCGTACGCTCGCTGCCCCGGTCCCAGCCAACCCGCGATGCGCAGGCGAACATCCTCCAGGCCTGGCCGTTGTCGCAATTCCAGAAAAGCGTCAACCAGCACGTGCAAGCCCTTCTCTTCCGCAATGCGGGCCAGGTACCCCACCGTGGGAGGCGCTGATGCGGGGCGTTCCGCAGCCGTTTCGGCGGCTAGTTGAAAATCGTGAGTATCCACTCCGAGCGGGATCTTGTGAAACCGGTCAAGCGGAATGTCCAGATACTCGGACATGACACCTGCGTAATAGTCGCTGTGTACCAGAAACCCGTCAATGTGCTCCACCAAACCTCGAATCAACTTCTGGGCACGCCCACGATACGGCTCGACGAGGTTCTCTAGGAAAATATCGTCTCCCTGTAACGTCACAACAACAGGTACATCTAACGCCAACTTGAGGCTGGGAACGCAACCAGCGATGAGAATGTTGCTGAAGTTCAGCAAGTCCGGTTTCTGTTGGCCTTGCATCCAACGACACAACCGATGAACTTCCTTGCGTTGTCGCCCTTGGCTGCCCTGCAACATGGAAACCGCCAAAGCACCCAGTTGCCGGGGGCTCGTCTCCATCGCGCGTGACGTGATCCATCGTATCAATCCTGGGCGATCCAACCAGCGATCCAAAAAGCCGGGCAAATAGCGAAACAGGAACAGTTTCTGTTGCAGGTAAACGTTCAGGCCGCCCATAAAAACACGATCAATGGTCGCGTCTTCTTCGTCGGTCCGAATCGGCGTATAGGTGGGGATCAACTGAACATCCACCCCCAATCGGTGTAGCGCCCGCGCCAACGTGTTGTCGTGCAGGCAACTGCCGCAGTACATCCCTCCCGCACCCGCCGTCAGGTAGTTGATCTTCAATACAGATTCCGTTGCCAGTGTGGGATCGGACATGCCAGGGCCTAGGTAAACGTGGACCTAAACAGACGATGGTGCGTGGATCTTACCAGGCGATGATGCGCGGCCCCGCCAAGGCCACAGAAGGTCACGATACGCGGCCCTCCAACCGCCATCGTACAAGGCCACCCCGTGGACACAAACCACGCGTCATCATTCCTCACAGAAATTTAACTGCGGTCACGACGTCGCGCCCAGCGCAGTCAACTCCTGAAACGTTTCCGCTGTCTGTCGTAGTAACGCGTGGTACTCGCTGGCCTCGATCTCCGGTCCCAACAACTCAACCTCCCAGGCACCGGCATATCCGGCCGACCGCAACCGGCCAACAATCTCGTCCAGCGGCAGATTCCCGCACCCCAGGGGAAATCGGTCCTGCTCATCGCTGGGTGGCCCGGTCGCATCGGCCAATTGGACCAAGGCAATCCGCGAGACGATTTCCGGGATACGATCAACTCCCGCGCGATCGTGTCCCAAATGATAAGTGTCAAACACCATTTTCAGCCACGGTGAGCCAATCCGATCGATCAACTCCATGGTCTCATCAATGGTGTGCAAAAAAGTCCAATCCGACGCCGATTCACGTGGCATTGGCTCCAGCGCCAGCGGCACACACGCGTCCTGGGCAGTTTCCAGCATCTCGCATAATGCCTGCTGCAAAAGACGCCGGGCATGATTACGGGTGTGCCCGGCGCGCGCGCCGCTATGAACAAGGAGACAGCTTGCCTGGAGCTCAGCAGCCATCCGAATCGCCTCGCGGGCATCCTGCAGGCTTTCGCTGTAGCTACGCGCATCGCTGCCGGTAAAGCCACCGGCCCAATGAAGGCTGGAGACACCGAGACCGGATTCCGCCAACAGGTCAAGCGCTTCGTTCTCACCAAAATCTGCGAGCTTTGGGCGCCAAACTCCCATTTGGCCGATGCCAGCGGCCAGGTACTGCTCTACATCTTGATCAAATGACCATCGATAGGTGGTCATTTGGTTCATCGCCAAGGTCGCCATCTGGGTACTCGTGCACAGCGGGTACGGTCTTCGTCAAATGCGAAGCGGGGCGTAGTATGCGGGAAGCTAGAGGCAATGTAAACCGCGGCGTAAACCACGGCCCGTTTTCACGTTTAAACCCTAATTTCGTTACGACATGAAAGTTACAATCGGTACGTGCAGCCGCTTGCCTGATCCACTGTGAAAGACGCTTCGCGCCCTCCAAGCGGTCGTGTTATAAGAACATAACGCTGCCACGCAGGCGGCAACTGCCTCCTCGGCAGCGAGCCTGCCGGTGGCCGTACACCCTCTCCTTCTCGTAAAGCGTCAGTGAAAATGATTCGTGTACATCAACTGAGTAAAATCTACACGGATTGGCAGCACGGCGACTCCATCGCCCTCAACGCGATTTCATTCGCTGCCAAACGCGGCGAAATTTACGGCCTCCTGGGAACAAACGGAGCGGGCAAGACCACGGCTTTACGGATCCTGGCGACCGTCCTTGCGCCCAGTAGCGGCAATGCCACCATCGATGGCTGTGATGTCGTAAAGGACTCGGCGTTGGTGCGCCAGAAAATCGGGTTCGTCTCCAGCAATACGGCGATTTATGACCGCATGACGGCGTGGGAACTGGTCACCTACTTTGGCCGCCTGCATGGCTTGGAACCAGAATTGCTGCGCGATCGAATGGAGGGGGTGTTTGCACAACTTGAGATGCACGACTTTCGCGACGTACTGGGCGCGAAGATGTCAAGTGGCATGAAACAGAAGACTTCCATCGCCAGGGCTTTGATTCACGACCCCCCGGTACTGATTTTTGACGAAGCGACCGTCGGACTCGACGTGCTGGCAGGCCGCAGCCTACTGGATACCGTCTGCGTCTTGCGAGATCAAGGAAAGTGTATCGTCTTCTCCACGCACATCATGCGTGAAGCGGAACGACTTTGTGACAAGGTGGCCATCCTGCACCGCGGTCGCTTCCTAGCCGAGGGAAACTGGCGTGACCTGTCGCAACAGCATGGGCATGCCGATCTGGAAGAACTTTTTTTCGAACTGATTCGCGAGGATCGTTCCATCCACTCAGCAAGTTCGCCCCCAGCATCGGCCGGCGGCGAAACCAGTGTATCCATGGCAGCGAGTGGGCTCACCTGACCAACAGCCTGACTGCGACTTAGTCACCACGGTAACAACTATGCGATGGTCCAACATACGGCTGGTCTTCTGGAGGGAATGTCGTGATCAGCTGCGCGACCGCCGTACGCTCTTCACGATCGCGGTCCTGCCGCTGTTGTTGTATCCGCTGCTCGCAATCAGCGTGTTCCAGGTGGCCCAGTTTCGCCACGACCACCCCAGCCGCGTTTGGGTGATTGGTGCCAAACGTCTCCCCACCCAGCCCAGCCTGCTTAGTGGTGATCGCTTCAGTGACGGGCTGGTCGACAGCGCCACCCAAGAATTGATCGCCCTGGGCTCAGCGCCGCCAAACTGGATCGCGTTGAGCCAGAAAGCTCTCAGCGAACGTGTGCAACAGGAAATCCAACAAGGCCACGTCGATGCGGTGGTTTTGTTTCCAGACGATTTCTCTCTACGGCTTGAAGAATTGAACCGGCAAATGGCAAAGCGTCCCACTGGTGAGGGCAAGCCAGTGGTCCAATTCAGCGAGATACCCGAGCCCACACTGTTTCTGAACACCGCCAACGACAAGTCGAGACTCGCCGCGCAGCGAACAAAACAGGTCCTCCAGAGCTGGCGTGAACAGATTGTCCGTGCCGGACTACGCTCACGCCAAATTCCGGTCAGCGCCACGCGTCCATTTCGCGTCGCCCACGTCGATCTCGCAGAAGCAGGTCATGAACAACTCGCTTTCTGGTCGCGGTTGCTGCCTTTTGTCGTGATGATCTGGGCCTTGACCGGCGCCTTCTACCCGGCTATCGACTTGTGTGCGGGTGAAAAAGAGCGGGGCACCCTGGAAACACTTCTCACCAGCCCGGCTGACCGCCGCGAAATCGTCTGTGGAAAGCTCCTCACAGTCACCACATTCAGTTCGGCGACCGCGGTGCTCAATCTAAGTAGCCTGGTGCTCACGGGAACCCTGTTCTTTGGCCAGATGGAACTTATTGACGGTGCGCAACCGCTCCGCATAGGGACTCCCCCGATCACCGCAGTCGTCTGGTTGCTCATGGTACTCATACCGATTTCCGCACTGTTTAGTGCACTCTCGCTTGGTATCGCCGTCTTCGCTCGCAGCAACAAGGAAGGGCAATATTACCTGATGCCGTTGCTTCTGGTCTGCTTGCCATTAATGATACTCCCAGTGCTACCCGCCTCTGAACTCGACGCGGGTACCAGCCTGATTCCCCTCAGCGGAATCCTCCTACTGCTGCGAACCTTGATCGAAGGAGACTACCTGCAGGCGGCCCGCTACTGCCTGCCTGTCCTGGGTGTCACGGGCCTGGGTTGCTGGCTGGCAATTCACTGGGCGGTGCACCAATTTAATCAAGAGTCGGTCCTGTTTCGCGAAAGCGAACGTGTCGGACTGCGGAGCGGTCTCAAACACTGGTGGCGTCATCGGCAAGCAACACCCGGTGTTACGGGGGCTCTGTGCTGCGGTCTGCTACTCTTGTTCATCCGATTTTTCGCTGGCAGTCAAGCTTCCATGCCGGCGACCTGGCGCGACTTTGTGAGCAGTCAACTGCTGGTTCAGGTAGGCCTGCTTGCTGTACCGGCAATACTCTTGGCACGCCTTCTGGGACGCCGTGTACGCGATGGTTTACTGCTGCGGTGGCCGGGTTACAAGCCGGTAATGGCGGGGGGGCTGCTGGCTTTCTGTTTCCATCCACTGGGAATGGAACTGACGCAGTTGATTCACAACCTGTATCCCCTCAGTGACGCCATTGGAAAACAACTCCGCGAACTTGAATCCATTATGGGACCAGCGTCCCTGGGCACACTTTTGCTGACGATGGCTGTGTTACCGGCAATCTGCGAAGAACTCACCTTTCGCGGCCTGCTTTTCTCAGGCCTGCGGCGCTCTGGAAGGCCTGGTTTCACGATCCTGACCAGCAGCCTGTTCTTCGGCGCGATCCACGGCGTCTTCCAGCAATCGCTGTCCGCCTTTGTCGTCGGAATCCTGATCGGCGGCTTGGCCTGGAAAACCACGAGCATCCTGCCCGGCATTCTCTTCCACTGCACTTACAATGCCCTCAGCGTCTTGCTGGGATTAGTTGTGCCACTCTACCTACCAACGCAACCGCTATTGCAGCTCTTCTTTGACGGGGCGGACGGCGCGTTGCGCTATCACCCATTGGTTGTTGGCAGCGGTGGGTTGGCGTGTCTGGCGATCGGATCGTGGTTTCGTGGCATGCGTGTGAACACGTACCCAGCGCAACCGGTCCGCGACCAGCGTCCGGACACTCCCGCCACAGACTCTCTCAGCGCCACGCCCATTGCGTGAGCGACAGGCAGTCACGCGAGCAGTTGAAACTTATTGGGAGGGCAGTTGCTGCAACCACGGATCGGGAGCACCCAAGTCCTCCAACAACAGATCCGGCTCAGACAATGCCAGCTCATCCCGTTCGTGGATTCCGGTTGCCACGGCCAACGCTCGGCAACCAATGGCGCGCGCGCATTGGACGTCAAAGGGAGTGTCACCAATGACCCAGATCCGATCCCGCTGCGGCGTTCGGTCCGCCAACCGCCGCTGTACCAGCTGCAGGGCATCGCGCGCCACATCATCCCGCTTTTCATGTTGCTCCCCAAAGGCGCCAAATGGAAAGAAATGGAAGAGGCCATAATGCTCGAGTTTAATCCGCGCGCCATCAGGCAAATTCCCGGTTAGTAACCCCATCGAGACATCGGATCGCGACGTCAACGTATCCAGCAATGACTCGATACCAGGTAATACCTTTCCCGATCTTCGCGCCAATTCACCTGGCAAGCGTTCCAAATAACCATCACGTAAACGCCCCCAATTTTCCTCATTGTTCGCCAGGCCGTGCAGCTGGAACAGATCTCCCGAAATCGCCCGATCGGTGCGCCCGCTGAATTTGACCGGCCGAGGGTCGCCAATCGAAAACGTGTCGCGAAATGCCCCCATCAAGGCGGCGCCGCCGGCACCACCTGTGGAAATCAATGTCCCGTCGATATCGAATAAGACCACATACATAAAAAATCCCAACTTTGCTTCACCAAATCCGGGGAGTTAATTCGCCGTCAAGTGAACGATCGTAGCCCAGCATCACCCACTCGAACACCCGCAACGATCCATTAGCCGTGTTGCAAAACAAACACAATTCGCCAATTCTGTGCAGTAGTCAAACCCGTATGTTTTGTTTCACTCCTCCGGTCACGGACACATTGCCTTCCATGGAAATTCACGCCTCTCGTCTCACGGCCCTGGTAGAACAGCTCTTTACAGCGGCCGGTTGCCAGGCAACCGAAGCCGAGACAATCGCCCGTCGGCTCGTACAAGCCAACCTCGTCGGTCACGATTCACATGGAGTGATCCGTGCGCCGATCTACATCCAATGGCTTCAACAGGGCATGGTACTGGCGAACCAGGCACCCCAAGTGGTCCTCGACAGCGGTGCCCTGGGCCTTCTCGACGGCCAACTTGGATTTGGCCAAGTGATGGGTGAACACGCCATGAACATGGCCATCGACAAGGCGCGGCAATCCGGTGTTGCGGTCGTCGGGCTGCGCAATTCCGGGCACGTCGGCCGGGTCGGTGACTGGCCAGAAATGGCAGCCGCTGCCGGCCTGATTAGCTTTTGTCTGGTGAACACCACCGGCCTGGGAATGCTCACCGCCCCCTTTGGTGGGATTGACCGGCGTCTCTCGGCGAACCCCTTTGCCGCCGGCATCCCAACCGCGGAAGGTGCACCGATCATCCTGGATATCTCGTGTAGCGCCGTGGCTGAGGGCAAACTCAAGGTGGCACTCAATAAAGGGATCGCCGTACCCGAGGGCTGCATCATTGACCACGATGGCCAACCCACCACCGATCCCACGGTGTTTTATGGCGACCCACCCGGTGCGATCCTGTCCTTTGGGGGACATAAAGGGTACGGGCTGGGACTGGTGGTGGAACTCTTGGCTGGCGCACTGACCGGTGGTGGCTGCACGCAACCCGGAAAAGATCGACTCGAACAGGGTATGTTATCCATCGTCATTGACCCCCACCGATTCCAACCTGCAGATACTTTCTCCACCGAGGTCGATCAGTTTATCCAGTGGGTCAAAGGCTCCCGGACACAAACTCCCGAAGGTGAAATCCTGACTCCCGGCGAGCCCGAGCGGCGAACGCGGGCGCAGCGTACCCAGGACGGCATTCCGCTCGATGAAAAGACCTGGCAACAACTTTTGGCGAGCTTTGCCGAGTGGGATGTTCGCGTCGATTAAACACGCGTCGGCGCTGGCCGCGATGCGTGGGCATCTTTACGAGCGATCGCCGGCCGATCACTAACAGCCAGACGTCCGCAGACATTTCGTCAGCCGCCAGTCTGGCCGCTGTGGTTCAGGTGTCCTAGGATGGTTCCCTCTGGTCCGCCAGTGTCTACCATCAGCATAGAAGATGTCCATGAAGATCTCCCGTATTCTGGTTTTTCAGGTCGACCTGCCGCTGCACGAAGGCAACTACAGCTGGTCTGGTGGTAAATCCGTTGACGTCTTCGACAGCACGGTGGTCCGCGTGGAAACCGATACCGGACTGGCCGGTCATGGAGAAGTCTGTCCACTTGGCCCCTTCTACTTGCCCGCGTACGGGCCTGGAGCGCGCGCCGGGATCGCCGAACTGGGCCCCTACCTCATGGGCGCCGACCCGACGCAATTATCGTGCCTGAACACCTTGATGGATCAGGCCTTAAAAGGCCATCCCTACGTCAAATCAGCACTCGACATCGCCTGCTGGGACCTACTGGGACAACATTGCCAACAACCTGTCTGTACTTTGCTAGGAGGTCGTTACGGAGAGGATTTCACCCTCTACCGGGCAATTTCGCAAGACGCTCCCGATGCCATGGCGAGTCGCGTGGCGCAATACCGAGACGAGGGATATCGGCGATTTCAATTAAAAGTGGGCGGCGATCCTGATGTGGATATTGAACGGATTGGTATGGTCGCGGAACTCCTTCGCACCGGTGACAAACTCATCGCCGACGCCAATACGGGGTGGTTACCACACGAAGCAGCCCGTGTCGTCCGTGCTGTCCGCGACATTGACGTCTACATTGAGCAACCCTGCCTGTCTTACGAGGAGTGCCTGTCGATCCGACGTCGTACCGACCATCCATTCGTACTGGATGAATCGATCGACGGCATCGACATGCTGCTGCGCGGCGCTGCCGAGGATGCCATGGATGTCGTTAATCTCAAGATCAGTAAGTTGGGTGGCTTGACCAAAGCCGCCCTGGCGCGTGATCTCTGCCAGCAAAGGGGAATCGCTATGACACTCGAAGACAGTTGGGGGGGGGACATCGTCACTGCGGCAATCGCGCACTTGGCCCATAGCACGCGGCCAGAGTTCCTATTCACCGCCACCGATTTCAACAGTTACGTCACTGTCAGCCTGGCCGCCGGCGCACCCCAGCGGGTCAATGGTAGGCTGGCGGCTGGGACCGCTCACGGACTGGGCGTCGAACCTTATGAAGACATTCTCGGCGACCCCGTAATCGACATTTCCTAATGGGTCCTAGCAGGTCGCAGTGCCCCCGCACCCCGTTCGGCCCGGTGCCGGCGGGCTGGGTCATCGTGCCGGCGGGTCCCTACTCGGCTGGCGAACCTCGCCTTATCCGCCGGCGGTGTCTCGCCTCATCAGGCCTCCCCGGGGGGAGGGGCGAAGATGGCTGTAATCCAGCCCGACCGCCAAACAATTCCTGACTCCAGTCCCCAGCATTTGCCCAACTGGCCACTGCGCGTATACATTAGCGTCGCTTGAAAACTGTAGACGAGGATGGATCCCATGACCAAAATCTCAGTAAGTACCGCCCGGCAGCACGAAACGATCGGGCAACAAGTCGCCCTGCAAGGCTGGATTCGCACCCGCCGCGACTCCAAAGCGGGTTTCAGCTTTCTCGAAATTAACGACGGCTCCTGCATGGCCAATCTGCAGGTCGTGGCCGACCGTGAACTCCCCAATTACGACCACGAGATCAAACAACTCTCGGCAGGGTGTAGCGTCACGATCGCCGGCGAAATCAAGGCCTCCAATGGCCGTGGCCAATCGACGGAATTGCACGCCACGTCACTGCGAGTACACGGCTGGTCGGACCCAAACTCTTACCCGTTACAAAAGAAGCGGCACTCCTTTGAAAAATTGCGTCAATGGGCCCATTTACGCCCACGCACCAACACCTTTGGCGCCATGGCACGCGTCCGTAATTGTGTTTGTCGCGCGATTCACGATTTCTTCCAGCAAGAAGAATTTCTCTATGTTCACACGCCGATCATCACTGCCAGTGACTGCGAAGGCGCGGGGGAACTATTCGAAGTCACCACACTGGACCTCGAAAACCCACCACGGCGCGACGGCAAAATCGATTTTTCTCGGGATTTTTTCGATCGGCCCAGCTACCTCACGGTGAGTGGTCAGCTGGAAGCCGAGATCTATGCTACCGCGTTGGGAAAAGTCTACTCGTTCGGCCCTACTTTTCGGGCAGAAAACTCGAACACGTCCCGCCACCTGGCCGAGTTCTGGATGATCGAACCGGAAATGGCGTTTTTCGATCTGAACGACAACATGCAACTAGCGGAGAAGTTCCTCAAACACGTGGTGCGCACGGTCCTGTCTGACGCTGGCGAGGACATGGAATTCTTCAATCAGCGAATCGACGACTCTGTCCTGGCCACGCTCCACGCCATCGCCAACAAGGACTTCGTACATCTCACCTACACCGAAGCCGTTGCATTGCTCGAGAAAAAGAACGCGGACTTCGAGTTCCCGATCACGTGGGGACAAGACCTGCAGTCCGAACACGAGCGTTTTCTCACCGAAGATGAAATCGGCGGTCCAGTCATCGTCTCCGACTTTCCGGCCTCGATCAAACCGTTCTACATGCGCGTCAACGACGACGAGCAGACCGTACGGGCGATGGATGTCCTGGTCCCCAACGTGGGTGAGATCATTGGTGGCAGTCAGCGAGAAGAACGACTAGACGTTCTGGAATCGCGTATGCAGCAACAGGGCCTGGAACCAGACGACTATTGGTGGTACGTCGATCTCCGACGTTATGGCACAGTCCCACATTCCGGTTTTGGGCTAGGTCTCGAAAGGGCCTTGCAGTTTATCACCGGCATGAAGAACATTCGCGATGTGATCCCATTTCCGCGGACACCGGGTCACGCCGACTTCTAATCGAGTGCCCTGCTACCCCAACACGTCGCAACAAATCGGCCCCCCTCGTCCAGTGAGGCCAGGGACGCGCTCAGTGTGACATTTCTGCCGTGAATCGCCGCCGGACCACTTCCCTCCTGTCGCATTTGGGAATCATCGACCACCGGGGTATGTTGTCTCTTTTCGCGTGCTAGTCCCGAACTAGGGTAACTTCTACCAACTGGAGGTGGGTGATGAAGATCAGTGACGTTCTGACTTACGGCGTCAACATGGGTGACGGCAACCATATCTTCGTCAAAGTTCTTACCGACGAGCACCTCTACGGTATTGGCGAGGCCTACCGCGTCGGTCCCGATCACGCGGTAGAACAAACAGTCCAGTACCTCAAAGACTGGGTGATTGGCGAAGACCCCACACGTATCGAACATCTCTGGCGACTGATGTACAACGGGTCGCGGTTCCCCGGAGGCTCGATGCTGAACGCAGCCATTAGTGGCATTGAAACGGCTCTCTGGGACTTGAAGGGGAAAATCCACAACACCCCCGTCTACCAACTCCTGGGTGGACGCTGCCGCGACCGTGTACGGGCGTATCTGGGAACCGGTGGAGGGACGCCCGCCGAGTGCGCCGAATCCGCGATCAACGCGGTCCGCCAGGGCTTTACGGCGATTAAGATGCAGCCCATGCCACCGGGCCGCGAAACGATGTCCTGGGGAAGTGTGCTCAAAGGCGCCGCACAACGACTGGCAGCGGTCCGCCGGGCTGTCGGCGACGATGTTGAAATCGGCCTCGACCCACACGCCCAGATCTTTGAACCCGTGCGTGCCTGGGAACTCTCAGAAGCGGTCAGACCATACCGCCCGATGTTTTTCGAGGAGCCACTGCGGCCCGAGAACATGGAGGCGATGGCGCAACTCCGCGCGAAGGCTGGGATCCCCATCGCCACGGGAGAAATGCTGTATACCAAATATGAGTTTCGTGACTTGATCGCCGCCGGAGCCGTCGACATTCTACAACCCGACCTGGTCCTCTGCGGTGGCTTGATGGAAGGCAAGAAGATCGCCGCCCTCGCCGAGGCAAATTACCTCACTGTCGCACCTCATAATCCGCTGGGCCCAGTCTCCACCGCCGTCGCGGTGCATTTCGCTGCATCAACTCCCAATTTCCTGATCCTCGAATATCGTATCGACAGCCGGGGACCAGCGCGGCAACTAATCCGCCAGCCTTTGAACCTGGTCGACGGCCACGTACAAATTCCAGAGACTCCGGGCCTGGGAATCGAATTGAACGAAGAGGCGTTCCCCGACCACCCACTCGCCACCTGGCACCGCGCCTTCATTCGCGAAGCGGACGGCAACATCGGTTATCAGTAACGGTACCCCCTACCGCCTATCGCGGTGCCGGCTGTCGTGAGAAAAGATCCCGCATTTCTCGAATGCGATCCAGATCCAGACCATTGGGACGATGCTCGAGGAACCAATCGAGATCCGCCACAGCGGCATCCCGACGCCCGGTATTGAATCGAATAATCGAGCGTGCACCGCGTTCAGCAATCGCCTCTGGTTCGATCGCGACGATCGCTTCGAGGTACCGCAAAGTCGCTTCGTTGTCCTGGCTACGTTCCGCAAGTCCACGCAAGTTGGCCAGCATTCTCAGAACGATTGATTTCGGCGTCGAAGGTCTTAGATCCGCATCACGCAGCGCCCTCCCCGCGTACTGACGCACGAGCTTACTCAGTCCCTCGGGACCCACGTGCCGGGCTTCATTAAAGACGTCGACGTACTGTGGCTCCTCACCCTCTCCAACAACCCGCACAATAAAATGTCCGGGCAAACCAACGCCCTCGATGTTCAGCCCCACGCGGCGCCCCAACTCGATGTACAAGACAGACAGCGTAATGGGCAACCCTGTGCGATCATCAAGTACTCGATTGAGGTAACTGTTCGCCCGATGGTAGTAGTCGAAACGGGCTCCGTGAAATCCATTCTCCTTGAACATGCATCGATCCAATGCCTGCAAACGGTCCCCTCGTGTTGCTTCCGGCGACAATCCCTGACGAATTCCTTGGGCCAGGCGTTCCACGCTGGCAACGTAAGCGTCAACATCGACTTCCTCTTCATCCAATTGTGCAATCAAGAGGCCAGCTCGCAACAAGTCGACAACACCATCCTTCGGATGCGTCAACGCCGCCAGCTCCTGGACAACCTTTTGCGTATGAACATCACCTGCTACACGACGCAACTCAGCCGCCTGGCGCTCGAGCACCTCCGCTTTGTCGCGGAGCACAACCACGCTGGCCGCAGCGCGTTTCGTCAACGGCGTGAGGTCCGTCCGCCGCAGGGACTCGATGCCGGGGAGTTTTTCGACAAGCGCTCGCAATTCATCCGCCACTTCAGGGGCCACTCGTGACGGCGCCAGCTGATCCCCAACAGCAAATTGCTTGAATTCAGCTCGTGTATCTCGAAATTTGGCTAATCCGACGCGTCCCTTCGTAAACACGCGATCGGAAGACTCAATCACCAGGTGATCATTGACGTAACACAGCAACCGCTTCTCTTCAACACGCACCTTGAGATGATTCCAACCCTCGGGCTGGTAGTGCGGGCTGGCAATCTCTCGCAACACGTTCCACGAGAAAACATTTTCACCATCGAAACGGCTCAACCTGAGTTTTCCGGCGCTAGGATAGAAACCGTAGTGTTTCTGCCCGCCATCGGCATGAAAGACCAGCCCCGCAGCGCCCTGTTCATCATCCAACTTGACAAAGACGGCCATCTCATAGGGTAGCTCCGGCGAATCCCCGTTTCTTAAACACAACGAGCGGCCTCCAAACCCTTTGCCTTTCCCATCGACCAGCAGGCGACCGCCGCGCTGATGCCACCGCGCCCCAAACAACGGCGTCCAAAGGTGCCGGTCGATCTGTCCGATTGTCAGCCAACGTTCCAGCGGCACTGGATTGGGCCGGTCCAACAGCGGCTTCAGGTCCTTGCTCTGAACTGCAAACCCAAGATTCTGCTTGACCAGTGACTTGGCGGTTACGACTCCGTGAACCCTGCCCAGCATGTCGAGGACCGGGCCACCGCTATTCCCCGGCTCAATCGGTACTGCCAGCTGCAACATCTCTCGGCCATCAATTTCGCGGCGACCTGAAACCACCCCACTCACCACACTGTGCTTGAGTCCCAGGGGATTCCCCAGTACGACAACACGCGCTCCGTCCTCGATCTCCTGCGAGTTGCCCAGTGGCAACGGCAGTAACTTTCTTGGGCCCAAGTCCACCTGCAACACTGCCAGGTCGAGCATTTGATCCGATGCGTGGACCGCGACCACTGGCAATAGCTGCTTGTCCGCAGTCCTTACGGAAATCGGACGGCCACGCCCCACGACATGCAAATTCGTGGCAATCAATCCATTCGTCGAAACGACGAACCCGGTACCCAGCATTTCTTCGCGGCCGTCTCTGTCGGGAACCGTAATCACGACCACCGAGTTCCGGACGCGTGATACAAGCTGCGGAACGCTCAGCGGTACTGCAGACGGCACTGTTACAGACACCGATGGCTGCGGTGGCTGTTCCCCCCCCGCTAACAACCCGGCCGACAAACCTGTCCACAACAACCAGAAAAACATGACCACACTACGATGTCGCGACGGCATTCGTTTCGGTCCCCACCAGCGAAAAGGAAAGAACGCTGCAATGCAACTGCACGCGCGCCGTGTTGATTCTATCGCAGCCGACGACTTCCGTCACGGAGATTTATTCCACCTATAGCGCCGTGCCGCAGGGGCTGCACGCGTTGGTAATCGCACAACCACGCCCCATTCGACTCACGGAATAGGCCTCCGCCTGAGACGAACAACAGCAGCCTCCACCCGGGGGGGGACATAGTGGGCCCAGCGACATCCGCAAGAACCTTGCCAGATGGTTACGTGACTCCCTTGCAACGCGGCGAAACTCCGCGAAAATGCGGAGCATCCTGCGTTGCATCAGTGCCGCGCATTGACTGGCATTGCTACGCCACCGCTTCCACCTTCAACCCGCCATTAGGATCAGAGCATGGAATACCGTTATCTCGGCAGGACCGGCGTACAGGTCTCACCCATCTGCCTGGGGACCATGATGTTCGGCGGCCAAACCGACGAAGCGACGTCGATCGAAATCATTCACAAGGCACATGACCTGGGTATTAACTTCATTGATACCGCGAACATGTACAACGCTGGAGAATCCGAACGTGTCGTGGGCAAAGCAATTGCAGACCGCCGCGACGACATTGTGCTGGCTACGAAAGGACGCCAGCCGATGGGCCAAGGCCCCAACGAGAGTGGCGCCAGTCGTCTGCATCTGATGCGTGAAGTGGACCGCAGCCTGCAACGTCTGAACACCGATTTCATTGACCTGTACTACACCCATGCACCCGACAATAACACACCCATCGACGAGACGCTGCGAGCCATGGATGACATGGTGCGGACGGGTAAAGTAAGGTACATGGCATGCTCCAACTTCTGGTCCTGGCAGGTCGCCGAGGCGTTGTGGACCAGTGATCGGCTGCAGCTGAATTCCGTTTGCTGTGTGCAACCACTGTACAACATTGTCAATCGCAACATCGAAGTTGAATTACTTCCGTTGTGCCAGAAACACGGCCTCGGGGTGGTCAGCTACAGCCCGCTGGCACGCGGTATCCTGACCGGCAAATACTCCCCTGGCAAAGCACCACCCGAGGGCACGCGTGCAGCTCGGAATGACCCACGTATGATGCAGGCCGAATGGCGTGAAGCGAGTCTCCAGGTCTCACACACCCTGGGAGAATACCTGACACAGCGCGGCACCAACACGACCCAGTTCGCGCTCGCCTGGTGCATGGCCAATCCGATCCTCAGTTCAATGATCATCGGACCGCGCACACTGGAACAGTTTGAAAACAATCTTGGTTGCTTGGACATCGACGTGAGCGAAGAGGACGAACGTTTTGTCGATTCACTGGTACCACCGGGTGAACATAGTGGTCTCGGTTTCCAGGATACCGCCTATCCCATCAGTGGCCGCGGACGCTGAGCGACAGCCCGGGGCACTGTTTCCACTTCAATCCTTCTATATCCATGGAGATTCCGTCGATGCTCGGACGCCGACGTTTCCTGGGCGCCTTGGCTGGCGCGACCGCCGCCGCCCCGCTGACCACTCCTCTAAAGCGTGTTCAGGCTGAGAACGCCGGGCCCAAACGACGACTCGCCGTCGTCACCACGGAATGGAGATATCCCTCCCATGCCTGGCACATGGCAGAACGTTTTCTGGCAGGATATCCCCTCCAAGGAAAGTGGCACGACCCGGGCTTGGAGCTGGTCTCGGCATACGTCGACCAGCGGCCCGGCAATGACCTCAGTCGACAACGCGCCGAGCAATTTGGATTCCAAATCTATCCCAGTATCGCAGCGGCGCTGCGTTGCGGGGGCGACCGACTGGCGGTCGACGCCGTCCTGATCATCGGTGAACACGGTCAGTACCCACGCAACGATCTCGGACAGACGCTCTACCCACGCTACGAGTTCTTTCGCGACGTCGTCGAAGTCTTTCAGAAAGACGGACGCGTGCTGCCGATTTTCAACGACAAACACCTCTCCTGGAAGTGGGACTGGGCTCAGGAAATGGTTACCACGGCACGCGCTCTGAAGATTCCATTTCTGGCCGGTTCATCGCTCCCGGTAACATGGCGAATGCCCGCAGTCGACCTCCCGCTCGGCGCCTCGGTTGATGAGGTCATGTGCGTTGCCATCGGTGGAATCGACAGTTACGACTTCCACGCCTTGGAGACGATCCAATGCATGGCCGAACGCCGCGACGGTGGCGAAACCGGCGTGGCCTGGGTCGAGGCGATGCGCGGCGCACAGGTCTGGAAAGCGATGGATCAGGGAACATGGGCACGCGGCGGCTTCAGTCATCAGCTCTTTAAGTCGTGCTTGTGCCGCAGCCAAACGCTCACCCAAGAAGACAAGACCAATCACCGCTATCCGACCACGGCCCAGATCCGTGACTGGGTGAAAGACCCAATCGCCTATCGATTCCAATACAACGACGGGCTCAAAGCGACAATGCTACTGCTTAATGGCCTGGTCAACGACTTTACCTTCGCCGCCCAACTGACTGGTCAGGCGGAGCCGCTCTCGACGCTGTTTTACCTGCCGCCCATCCCCAACGTGGTCTACTCGGCTGCCCTGATGTCGAAAGCCGAGGAAATGTTCCTCACCGGAAAAGCCCCCTACCCCATCGAACGCACGCTGCTCACTTCCGGGCTGGTCGAAGCGGGGGTGCGTTCCCTGGCAAACAATTCGCAACGCCAGGAAACCCCGTACCTAGACGTCAGCTACCAGGCACCGCGCCGCTCTCAATTCTGGCGAGCCTGATGTCCCCTGCCGCACGCCGTTGTGAGTGGGGTCATCGAGTCGCCCCGCCGCACGCCTGCGGTACGTCTAGAGACAGCCACCGTTCAGCCGATCATCCACAACCAGCCACTTCTGATCCAGGACCATACAGGGCACCCGCAACACCCCAAGCAAAAGACCAGCACAATCAAAATCCAGACCACCGCCCTAAACACCCGGTCACGCCGGTCTTGCACCGTTTTCCGTTGTGATTCCCGCCTGCGGCGCACGAGCAAATCGGTTTTCGGAGCATCGCCGCCTGACATAAGAACTCTCCAGCCAACGTCCCCGCGGGGAAATTAAGCCACCTTAACGCGAAGCGTGACCACGCGCACCGAGCAGACCTCCGACCACCCCACATACGGGATAACTCATTAATCAGAAACAACTTGAGGGGCAATCCGGAAACTAAATCCACCGCCAATCGGGTTTTGAACTAAAATAGGATGGAGACCTGACCTAGCATCCATGCAAGGCTTCAGATTGCAACCCGGCAGACAACGAAAAGCGTTTGCCAGTCAGGACTTGGCATTGATTTACGTTGACATGTCCCTACGCCAATTGTAGATTCTAGTCCTGGTTAAGTTCGGTCGTTTGCCTCCCAGCGATAAACCTACCAATCGCCTGACCGAGCGAACCATGACAAACCAGTCGCCGTTGGCGTGTTGAGGAGCAACCGCATGACCCTTAAGGCATCCCGTTTCTGGGCAACTTTCAGTCTCCAGGTGATCGTCGCCGCGACCTGGATTCAGGCCGCTGACGAACCTCTACACGTGCGCATCGACCAACTGGTCGAAACGGGCCACGTTGGCAAGGTCGCTCCGACCGCCTCCGACGGTGAGTTTCTCCGTAGACTTTACCTGGATCTGTTAGGTCGCATTCCCACCTCGACAGAAGCCCGCACTTTCCTCGATGACACGGCTGCCGACAAACGGCTCAAGTGGATTGAAAAGACACTCGAACAGCCTGATTACGCAAGGCACATGGCCAACACGTTTGACGTCATGCTGATGGAACGAAGGGGTGAAAAACACGTCAAGAACAACGAATGGCGTAGTTACCTCGAACAGTCTTTCACCGCCAACAAACCCTGGAGTACTCTGGCCCGCGAGATCCTTTCCGCCGACGGAATTGACCCCAAACTACGCCCCGCAGCACGCTTCTACATGGACCGCGATGCTGAAGTCAATCGCCTTACGCGAGACGTCGGCCGCATGTTTTTTGGCATCGATCTAGAATGCGCCCAGTGCCATGACCATCCGCTCATCGATGATTACTACCAAAGCCACTATTACGGCATCTACGCGTTCCTCAATCGAGGCTACCTCTACGAAGACAAAAAAGCAAAGAAGCATTATTACGCCGAACGCGCTGAAGGTTATGTGACCTTCAAATCCGTCTTTACCGAAGAGTCTGGTCGTACTGGCCCTCGCGTACCGGGTGGAGTCACCATCGAAGAACCGACCTACGACAAGGGCCAAGAGTATGTCGAGAAACCGCGAGGAAGTTTCCCTGAACCCAAGTTCAGCCGGCGCCAACAGCTGGCAGAACAAGCGACCAATGGCACCAACCGTCTCTTCAACCAGAATATCGCCAACCGCCTCTGGGCGCACATGATGGGCCGTGGCCTGGTGGAACCTGTCGATCTGCAACATACCGACAACCCACCCGCCGACCCCAAGTTGCTTGAACTCCTGGCTCACGACCTGGCTGCGACGCAGTTCGATATGAAATCCTTTTTGAAGGAACTGGCGCTGACCCAAACCTACCAGCGCGCCGTCGACGTACCGCAAGATCTCGCCGAGCAAGCCGCCCAGATCGCGAAACAAATTCCCACGCTCGAAGCAGACCACAAGCGTCTGCTGGAAATCGCCGAGAAGTCGGCCGACGCGTTGGACAAGATCCGCGAAGAAGTCGCCGCGGAGACCACCAAAGTCGAACCAACCATCACCGCGTTTCTCAAAGTGGAGCAGGCCCTCACGGAAGCTAAGAAAAAACTGGATGCGGCCACAACCGCGGCCAACAAGGCCCAGGCGGCCCTGGGAGCCCAGCAGGAATTGGCCAAGGCGCTCGCTGAGGCTGCCGAGTCGGCTGCGATAGCGGCAAAATTGCTGCCCGACGACAAAGAGTTAGCGGCCGCTGTAGCGAGCTTCAAGAAACGGGGTGAACCACTTCCGGCTGAGATCGAAAAACTCACCAAGGACCTAGCGACGAAACAAGCCGCGACGAAAGCAGAAACCGACAAGTTGGCGGCTGCCCAAGAGACAACTAACAAGTCCCGCGCAGAGTTGAAAACGGCACTGGCACCACTACGGGCGTTAGAACAACGTAGCGAGGAGGCAAACCGCCAACGTGAGACAGAGAAACTGACCGCGGCCAACGTACTTCGGCGGCTCACCGCGGCCAAAAACCTAGTGCAATACAACGAACTACGTCTGGCAGCAATCACCTCCCAGGCGGAGGCCGACAAGACTGCCCCGGCCCTGGCCAGCGCCAAAGAACAACAACAAAAAATCAACGCGCAATTAAAGGGGGAGCAGAACACCCTCGCGGAAGCGGCCACCGCCGACGCGGCAGCACAAAAAAGGATCACCGAGAGCCGCGGTAAGCTATCCACTACCGAAGAGACCGTAAAAGCCCTCGCTGCCGCCTCAGCCAAGGCAGAAGTCATCAAGAAGAAGCTACCAAAGGAAAAGGAACTGGTCGCAGCAGCCGATACATTAAAAGGCCGTCATGACGCCCTTTCCAAACAAGTTGACCCCTTGAAAAAGCAAGTCGCGGAACATCAAACGGCAGCAGACGCGACCGCTGCCCGGCTGACCGCGGCTCAAAAAACCGTCGCCGCCACGACTGAGAAGTTGGCGACTGCAAAGACAGAAGTCGATAAACTGCAACCCATTCGTGACCGAGCGGACTCCGACCGACAACAACGAAACACGGCGTTGGACAAACTGATCGGCGAGTGGTCAAACCAATTCGCGATCAGTACCATAGCACCACTAAGTCCCGAGCAGCTCGCACGGAGCATGATGCAAGCAACGGGCCAGATCGAACGTCACCGAGCGGCAGTCACTGCCGAACTGGAGAAAAAGACCCCCCTCTCGGAGGAGGACAAAAAGAACGCGGAGAAGGTCGCCAAACGCGCGCGTGAAATCGACAATGGCACCCGCGCCAAGGTCGCGGCCAATACCGCGGAGTTTGTGAAGAAATTTGGCGGGGCTCCCGGACAACCACAGAATCAATTTTTCGCGACCGTCGACCAGGCTTTGTTTCTCGCCAATGGTGGCATGGTGCAGTCCTGGCTGGCTCCCGGAGGCGACAATCTCGTCAACCGTTTGGTCAAAAGTGAAAATCCTCAAGCGATTGCGGAAGAACTGTATCTCAGCATCCTTACCCGGCGACCTTCTGCGGAAGAGGTTGCCGACGTTCAACAATTCCTCACCGAGCGGAAAGACGAAAAGACGCTAGGAGTGCAAGAGATCGCCTGGGCACTCTTGACATCCGCGGAATTCCGCTTCAGTTACTAAACCACATCGAGTACATTCAACTCAACCAACCTGAGCCGAGCTGCTTTGGATTCCTGGCCAATATGCCAATCCTTCACGTGGCAGGCCCATCCTGGAGAAATGACCATGAAATGCAATTACGCCTGCGGAACCGCGGAACATCTTCATGCCCGTCGCCGCTTTCTGGGAAACATGGCAGCTGGCTCAAGTATCGTTGTCGGTGGATTGGGCGCACTAACCAACCCGAGTACGGCCAAGCAACTTGAGACAAAACAGAAGCGGATGATCGTGATTAACATGGCCGGTGGCCTTAGCCAGCTGGAAAGCTGGGACCCCAAACCTGGCACGAACACCGGCGGTCCCTTCCGCGCCATCGAAACCTCTGTACCAGGCGTTCACATCAGCGAATTGCTGCCCTATACCGCCAAGCAGATGCACAACATGGCGATCGTGAGGAGCATCAACACTCACAATGGTGACCACGGCAAGGGAACCTACATGATGCTGACAGGACGCCGTCAGACTCCTGCCGCCGACTTCCCGCGGCTCGGCGCTGTTGTCGCCAAAGGCCTTGATCAGCACAACTCGGCACTGCCGGGCCATATTCATGTGGGTGGGGGTTCCGGTGCTCGCAACAACGATTCGGCCTACCTGGGACCGCGCTACGCCAGCATTTCATTAGGCAGTGGCACACCTCCGCAAAACTCCGCTCGCCCCAAAAGTGTCAGCGAGCAATCGGACGCAATGGCCGCCAGCAACTTAGGAATGCAATCATCCTCGACAACAATTTCGGGAATTTCTTCCATTGTCAACGATTGGAATTGCTCAGCCGTGGTGGCCTGCAGCTGAGCCACCGTCACCACGTCCAGATCCTCGCGAAGCATCGCGATGAAATCATCGATGCGGCACGGCAGAAAGTGGTGAACGTTGCGGGCTCGCATGAAGGCCTCCAGCTGCTCAGCGTTCGCTGCGTCCTGCTTTGCATCGGCATCAGACTTGCGGAG
>PAQH01000003.1 GCA_002709225.1 Planctomycetaceae bacterium | reverse complement strand
CCAGCCAACGTACACGCAACTGGTACGACTCGATCGCGTCGAGCGACTGCTGGTAGACCTCCAGTTGAATCGCACTCAGCACAGAAGCTGTCCCCGGCTCCGCCTTTTCAGCCTTCTGGAGAAGCTCTTTCAGTAACGCCCCGCCACGCGCGCTGCAGAGGATCCCCAAATTGCGGGCCGCCTCCAGGCGAATCTCATCGCTAACTTCATCCGCAGGGGCCCCCAGTTGGATCAGGGATCGGCTCTCCCGCATCACATGCTGGACCTTGGCGTCAGCCTCGCGCTCCAGTGCCAGTTCCAGATCAGCCAGTACCTCGGTCTTGCGGACACTCCCCATCTTGACCGCCGCTGCCAGGCGCACATCGTCCTCGCTGGCAAACAGTTGCAGCTTGCGCACCAGATTCATGATCAGACGCCGTTCGCGCCGCCTGGGCCCCACCGCCTCCAGCTCACTCTTGGCAACCACCTCCCGGGCCCCATCCATCTGGCGTTCCACGCCGGTCAGCGGGTCGGAGAGCGGAGCCATCGACTTTCCGTCGACGGTTTGCAGCCCGGGGCACCACACCACCTGGTCCTGGAAGCGGTAGATCTGCCCGAGTTGAAATGCCTCCAGAAAGGAAAGCAACCGGCCTTCCCGATTGGCACCCACAGCCTCCAGACCGCGTTGCCGGGTCTCCTTGTCAGAGCTGGCAATCCGCGTAATCAGATCGCGGGCTCCCTCGTCCGCGGTCTGCGCCTTGCCCAGCGTGAACGCGCCTTGCCATACCAGGGCAAAAAAAACCAACGATTTCCACCTGTATTCCATGCGCTCCGCCTGCCGCAAGATGAACGGGCCTGCTTGACGCGGCACCAAGACGATGCCCGCCGTAGTACCGCCCCACCCGGGAGAGAGCACTACGGTGCCACAGCACCCGCCGCCGGCCCCGTCATTTCTCCTCCAGTGGGATGCAACTGTAATCCACAGGTCCCAGGTTTGACAAGAAGCAAGGGGGAGCCGCGGGTCGGCTGGGACCCGGACTCCCCCTGTACAGTCCTTGTTTTACCTCAAGCCTTCGGGGCCCTATTTATTGGGACCACCCGTGGGTGCCGGTACTTGACCGTCTTCGTGCAGGTACTTGCTGTACGAATCGGGTTCGACCAGTCCTTCGGTCTGGTAAACGATCTTGAACTGACCGTCCGCCAGAATCTCTCCAATGTAAACCGGCTTGTGGGTGTGCTGGTTGGTGGCATGCATGTTTTTCTTGCCGCCAGGAGCGTCAAACTCCAGTCCATACACCGCGTCACGGACCTTGTCGACATCAAAGCTACCCGCCTTCTCGGCAGCCGCTTTCCAGACGTAGACGCCGAAATAGGCCGCTTCAATGGGGTCGTCCGTCACACGGGCGCTGCCACCGGGTAGATTGTTGGCTTCACAGTACTTCTTGAAATTGGCTACAAAAGTCTGGTTACCGGGACTGTCAATGCTCTGGAAGTAATTCCAGGCAGCCAGGTGACCCACTAGCGGAGGAACGTCCATCGCACGCAATTCGTCTTCAGCAACCGAAAAGGCCATCACCGGGCAATCGGCCGAGGTCAGACCCTGGTTCGCGAATTCCTTGTAGAAGGGGACATTACTGTCGCCATTGATCGTCGAGAGCACGCAGGCGTCGCCGCTGGCGGCGAAATCCTTGATTTTGCCGACGATGGTTTGATAGTCCTGATGGTGGAAGGGAGTGTATTCTTCGATGATGTTCTCATCCGCCACACCCTTGCTCTTGAGAAACGCCTTGAGAACCTTGTTGGCCGTTCGCGGGAAGACGTAATCCGTCCCCAGCAGGTAGAACTTCTTGTATTCACCTCCCTCTTCGCTCATCAGGTATTCCGCAGCCGGAATCAACTGCTGATTGGGAGAGGCCCCGGTGTAGAAGACGTTCAGCGACTGCTCTTCGCCTTCGTACTGGACAGGATAAAAGAGCAGCGCGTTCTGCTCTTCATAAACCGGCAACACCGACTTACGGCTAACCGAGGTCCAACAACCGAACGTCACCGCCACTTCATCCTGGGTAATCAGCTGTTGTGCCTTCTCCGCGAACAGATCCCAGTCGCTGGCGGGATCGACCACGACCGCCTCGACCTGTTTACCGAGAACGCCACCGGCGGCGTTAATCTCGTCCACTGCCATCAGGACCACATCTCGCAGCGACGTCTCCGAAATCGCCATGGTTCCAGAGAGCGAATGCAGAATACCCACCTTGACCGTCTCACCACTCGGCGCGTCCTTGGCACCCGAGGAATCGGCAGAACTCGCCTCTGGCGCTGATGCAGTGGCCTCGCCCTCGCTGCCTGCTGGCGCTGCGTCACCCGCTTCCGAACCGGTTGTTGATGTTCCACCGCAGCCGATGGCCGTAGCCATCGCAAACAGTACTAAAAACGCTGCCAAATTCCACGTCCTGCTCATCTTCCGAACCGCCTTTCTGCCCAGTCTTGGGGGGAGTAGTCGCGGACCACGCGCCCTCCTCGGCACGTCAACAAGTCCACCTGCGCCTGTAGTGCAAACGGCGTGCCGAAAGATGCCAGAAACGGCCCCAGCGGTGCTGGGCGACTAAATCACCGCAATTTAGCCATGCCTTCACCGTGAAAAACATCGATCCCTAGCAAAACACCTCAAGGGTGCCCACGATGCTAGCATGACCTGCGCGCCCCCTAAGCAACTGCAACCTACTTGCGTCTTGACTGCGCACAAAAAAAGGGCGGCCCCGGGGGACCGCCCTCTCGAAAGTTCAGACCCTCCGCAGTTAGAACTGCAGTTGGGTACCAAGTGTGAAGGTATCGACGTTGGTATCGCCGTCGTCCTCATCATAGACAGACCAGACCGCCGAGATGCGGGCGTTGTGGCCATGCATGATGTAACTAAGCTGGAAATCGGTCTGGTCGTCAGCGATCGCATTACCACCGGCATCAGAGCCGTTGTATTCCATGTAACGCGTCAGGAAGTGGAATTTTCCTTCCAGACCCATAATGCTGTGCACCTGCGGCATCAGGTAACTGGCCAGAATGAAATGGCCCTCTCCGGTCCGCGTGCGGAAACTCCCAGGTCCACCGAGGCCCACCACGCCGTTGACCCCTACACCTCCGTTGTCGTCGAAGTCGTAGTAAGCACCTTCGACCGTCATAACCCCGCCGTTGTCCAGCGGGCGTTCAAACAGGGCGTCAATACTCCAACCGGTGTAATCCTCCAAACCACCGGTGCCCTGCAAGGCATTGTGACGATGCTGAAAAGCCGCGCCCACCGCCAGGATTTCTTTTTCGCCGTAGTAGGTACTCTGGTTGTAGTAACCAGGCTCCGGGTCAAGTAGGTTGAGAGTCAATCGGCCGGTAACCATCAAATTGTCGGTACCCGCATTGCCAACGTCATTTGGGGAACCGTCGTGATCACCATCGAAAGCGCCAAGTTGCCACTTGAAGGCGCCTTCGTTGTATTGTCCAAACAATGCCGCACCGTCATCACGACCCTGGAAGATGTTGGGATAGCCGAACTGGACCCACGGGAAATTCCAGGTATTGAGATAAAAGGGGCCATCCAGGTTGGAACGGTCACTGGGTGGCAGAAAACGTCCAGTCCACAAGGAAATGTGGTCGGTGAGCTGGAACTTGGCGATCAGATCCAAGATGCGAACGCTGGCACCGTCATCCGTGCCGTCAAGGTTAAATCCCTGCGCGTTGTCGATGTCGGTGTTGAATTCGAACCCGATCCGCTCATGGCCCTGGCCACTGAGATAGATGCGGGCATTATTCAGGGTAAAGTCCTGCGAGGTCCCGCCGTTGGCGGAATTACCGCCTTGCGTGGCGTTGTAACTCGTACGCAGGCCAGCGCCGACGCTCAACGAGGTATTCGCACCCCAATCAAACTTGACCTTTCCGGCTCCCTTGGTGTCGCAACTTGTATCTGCCTTACCGTTTTTACCCTTGGACTTCTGAGCAGCTGATTTCTGCACCAGGTCACTGAGGGTAAAGCTGGCAGTTTCCACCGGCGTCGAGATCAACTCGTCGCCCACGGTGGCTCCCCCAAATCCCATCACACCCAGACTGAGCGCTACGGCTCGCAAAAAATTGATCTTCACTTCCGGCTCCTTGATCACTCACGGAACAAATTTCAGACGATTTCACGCCGGGCACCGCCGCCGCAAATAGGTACCCACTTGGGGTACATATCCTCGGCGCCAGACGGCACAACGTCGGTACGCTCCGGTCCGCCCCCCCGGTGATCGCAACCGATCCAAAGAACTATCGGGAAACAGCTGGCTGAAAGACCACCTGTTTCACCCGAACCCTCTGCAATTTGAGCAAGATTTTCTGTTAAGTTATGGCGATCTTGACTGATACAAAGGCTGTCGCGGCTGATTGACCCATGCCCCGCAAACCACCCATACAATCACCCAGCCACCGCGCCCATAGCCCGCCCCTGGTGCAAGCTCAAATGAGGCCCTCGGTGGAAACCTGGCTGACCTGGCAATTGGTTGATTCGGCCTTTCCCTGCGGGGGTTTTGCCCATAGTGGTGGGCTGGAAGCGGCGTTGGCCTGGGGTGAAGTGGACAACGATACCGCGCTACTCGACTTCGCACGCAACGCGTTACGGCAAGTCGCCTGGGGGCAACTCCCACTTGTCCGGGCGGCACACCGCGCGCGCTGTTTTTCCGCCGCGGACAAGTGGTGCGACGCGTTCCTGACCAATCACGTGGCAAACCGAGCCAGTCGGCTGCAGGGAATCGCCTTCCTCTCGACATCTGCCACGGTCTTTCCCATCCCCGAACTGGCGACACTACATCAGCAACGGCGCCGCCAAAAACAACCCGGCCACCTCGGCCCCATATTTGGCGCTGTAAGCGGACTGCTCGATCTGCAGATCGAACAGGCAGTGCGACTTTTCCTGTTTGGTAATCTGCGCAGCTTGATATCAGCTGCCGTACGACTGAACATCGTCGGTCCACTGCAGGGGCAAGCCATCCAGCACCATCTCGGCCCGGACGCCGAGGCGGCGGTGATCGACACGGCCGACCTGCTCCCCCAGGACATCTGTCAGACCGCACCGCTAATTGACATTTTCCAGGGGACCCACGATCGTATTTACTCCAAACTCTTTCAGAGTTAGTTCTCCATCCTCTTTGATCTGCATCAAGAAAGACGGGCATGCACGAGACTGGCCACCACCACGATCATGATCATGGGCACGACCATGAAACCTGGGACCACCCTGGCGAATACGCAACACGCGAGTTGCCCATTCCGACACGCGATTACACGCAACGAGCTTTTACGGTAGGGGTGGGCGGCCCTGTCGGAACTGGTAAGACAGCGCTCGTCCTGGCGCTCTGTAAAGCGCTCCGAGATTCAACCAATCTGGCGGTCGTCACGAATGACATTTTCACCCGGGAAGATGCCGAATTCCTGACCCGTAACGAAGCCTTGCCTCAGGAACGGATTCGCGCGGTCGAAACCGGCGGCTGCCCACACGCCGCGATTCGGGAAGACATTTCAGCCAACCTACTTCAGCTGGAAGAACTCACTGAAACATTTCAACCGCGTCTGTTACTCCTGGAGTCGGGGGGCGACAACCTGGCGGCTGATTTCAGTCGCGAGCTGGCTGATTACACGATTTACGTCATCGATGTCGCCGGAGGAGACAAGATTCCCCGCAAAGGCGGCCCCGGGGTCACCCAATCGGACCTGCTAGTCATCAACAAAATCGATCTGGCAGATGCCGTCGGCGCCGACCTGGATGTGATGAAACGGGATAGCGCCAGAATGCGTGGCAATGGTCCCACGGTCTTTGCCCAGATTCGGCACGGGGGTGGTGTGGAAGCCATCCGCGATCACGTACTGGAAGCTGTGGCAAATACCTGAGACACCGGGAGACCGATGTGCGCGCAATGTACGCCGGGCTATTCCTCCGCGCGCGACTGCCAGACGATCTGGCATCCCGGCAGTCGCCCACGGAGACGACGCTGACTGAATTGGCCTGGGCTGAGGACCAAGGTCTCCAGGTCGGCCAGCTTGTTCAGGCTCAACACGCCAGCAAAAGTGACACGCGTATCGCGCAGATCGAGTCGCCTCAACCCCACCAATCGGACGACTTCCCGCAGACCACGATCGGTCACCGGGGACCCCGCCAGATCAAGCTCCCGCAACGCCTTCAGGCGAACCAGCGATTTACACCCTTCGCCACTGATGTGCGTGTCGACCAGGTGTAGCGTTTGCAAAGACCTTAGTTGAGCCACCTGTTTTAGGTCATTGTCAAACACCCCACCGCGCAACTCCACTTCGACATACTCCCCCGCTTCGTTCTGGCGTCCCTTTCCGTCCAAACGGGCGAGTTCATCCAGCGCGATCTCATGAAGCGTTTTCAGAGTCGGCCCACCATAGGACAGCCCTCCTTCCCGAGGCCCGCTACCATTCTTATTGGGAGCTGGTGGCCCACCGGCAAAGGCCGGCTGTTCAAGCCCCGCCACCGCCTCTTCGACCTCCAACAGGGCTTCGTCTGTCCCGGCGTGCCCCGCCCTGGCATCCTCAGTCCCGGCATCCTCGGTCGCGTCCACCGCCACCGGATCTGTACCGGATGTCAACAGCGATAGCATTAGTAAGACACAGCACACGGCGCAACCGACAAGGAAAAACACGCAGCCACTCCCCACCGATAGTGAGCGTTGCCCCCACACCGCTGCCACCGGGACATTGTCTGCTACCGGGACATTGTCTGCTACCGGGACATTGTCTTCTCCGCGAGCATCACCAGCGTCAGTGACGGCAGCTACGAAGGGTGGCGACTCTTGCCCAACGGGCCCCGATTCTTCATTCACCCGGCGAGACTCCGCATCCATATCCGCTCTACCTCCCCGCACCACCCCAGCGCTGCAACACCTCAGACACAGGTCACTTTGTACAAGGTTTCGCAAAGGATTTACAATCCAAAAAGGAAAGTTTCAGAATGAACGCCGCAGCGCCGCGACCGACACTGCCGCGCCACGGCGTTGGCCACTCTTTGACACTGTCATTTGGAGCACCTGGATGCCCGCCTTGACGCGACGAAGCTGCCTGATGGGGATCGCCACTAGCGGGATGACGTTGGGCAGCTCCACAAGTGCCGGCCATCGTGAGGTCAAGCCGTCCCAGATCGTCGATGCGCACGTCCATGTCTGGTCAACGAATACGACTCAATTCCCCCTGGCGCCCGGATTCTCTAAATCAGACCTCTGGTTCCCGAGCTATCCGGTCGAGGAAGTCCGCCGGCTGGGCGCGGCGGCCGGGGTCAACCGGTTTAATCTCGTACAGATGACCTGGTATGGGCTGGACCACTCTTACATTCTTGATGCGATCGCTCGGGACCCGCAGCATTTTGTTGGTACCGGAATCGTCCCAGCGGTAGCGGACGTCGCCCTGGCCGATCCCGGACGCACCATGCTCGAACTCGCCCAAGGGGGCATTTACGCATTCCGCATCCGTGGCCATTCCACCCGCCCCAAAATTGGTGCCGGGCCGCGCTGGATGGATTACCCCGGCTTCGAGAAGATGTTCGCAACGGGCGCCCAGCACAACCTGGCGCTCAGTTTTCTGTTGGGTCCCAAGGACCTGCCCGAAGTCGACCGGATGTGCAAGCGGTTTCCGCAGACCCCCGTGATTCTCGACCACTTTTGCCTGATCGGCCGTCAGAAAACTCTGGTCGACAAAGAGATCCAGGCGCTCTGCAACATGGCGCAACACCGGCGCGTGATGGTCAAGCTGGGTGCCTTTTATGGACTTGGTGCACAGCAACCTCCCTATCTCGACATGGTCCCTTTGATCCAGCGTATCGTCGATGCGTTTGGCCCCGACCGCTGCATGTGGGAAAGCGACGCGCCGTTGCAAACACGTGACGGACATACCTTCGCCGCCGCGGTGGCGGTCATTGGTGAGCACTGTCCGTTCCTTTCGGAGACCGACAAACACAAGATCTTGACGACCACCGCGGAGAACTTCTTCTTCCGTCGCCTATGATAGCTGTGCTTTGACACGAACTCCCAACCCGAACAAGGTTATCGCCGCCCCTTCGGCTCGCGCCGTGGACCCACTACCCATTGACTCCGGGCCGTTGACACCGGTCGGCCACGGACTGATCGAACCTGGTAAGTCTTTCTCTGGAAAATTACCCGCTAGGAAATTCGCGACTGGATGAAGGCGGGCACACTTAAAACGGGCATCCTGCCCACCGACTCGGTGGAACAACACAACGAACACATGGCTAGGAGCGCGGACGTGTCCATTTCGACACGGCTTTCCCAGCGAGTCGCGTTCCAGCAGGACCCCAACGTCGTGGGCGCGCCTGCCAGCCCTGGCGGCTACGCTCCCTATCGCATGGCCCGCTAAAAAACAATCACGTTCCGCAAGGAACCACCCAAGCTGATGTGTTCGACGTGCTGGAACTCCTCACAGCACACGGGATCCAGACCATCCTGATAGTCAAAGGGAACGGTGGCAAGCAGGCCCCTGCCGGAGCCTGTCGGCGCATGGCGAACACAGCTGGGCTTTACGCTGGAAATCGACTCGTACTGGAATGGAATCCCCAAAGCGTTCCAGCAAAAAGTGATGACGGCCCAGCAACCGACCGCCACGCCNGCGAGTTTGAAACATCGATCTCCATGGCGGCGNTCCGNGGCCGCCTGCGACACTTCACCATCCAGGCGTNCAACCAGNCCATGCTCGACTATGAATTCGGTTTCAACGGCGATGTCATGACATCTCTCCGTCCTGACAGCCGCACTGTCAAAGCGATCCAAATTAACGTCAACGGGTACAACGCCGCCGACCGTCGCCGTCAGGTCGAGGCCCCGCTGTCTAAGCGAAAAACGGGCAAAACCCTGAACTCCAGAGACACCGAATCTTTGACGCGTCGACTTCGCGAAATGCTCGCCGCCACCGCTGCTGGGAAACCGTGGCCCGCACCGACATCACGCACGACAGCAGATCCCCGGGACAACAGGGGCGTTTCATTTCGGCCGGTCTTTTTCCGTCCGCGGAAATGGCCGTCTAAGTTGCCCCGTCGCGTGCAATGGCTTGGCAGTTCTGCGGTTCCACCATTCACTCGCCCGGGCACTGTCGTAGTGCGGATTCACAAGTGGCATCCTGGCCCCGACCGCGGCGCGCCAAACTTGCAGTTCTTTACGCAGTGCGGCGGCACGCCCTGGCCGCTGCGAGGTCAGGTTCGCTGTCTCACCCAGGTCTTCGGCGAGGTCGTACAGCTCCATGCCCGTACCATCGAGAAACTCAATCAACTTCCACTTCCCTTTGCGGATCGCACTGGCCGGTCGACTGTGGTGATAGTGCGGGTAATGAAAATGCAGCGCTGTGCGGTCGAGCTGGGCACTGGGCTCCTGCAGGACAGGCAGCAGACTCAATCCATCGATCGCCTGATTTTCTGGTAGCTCAACACCGGCGAGATCGGTAAACGTGGGGAAGAAATCATAGCTAATCGCGGCGGTTGTCGAGGTACTCCCTGGCTTCACAAGAGGCGGATACTTGACGATCAGGGGAACACGAATCCCGCCTTCATAGAGTGACCCTTTCTCGTCACGAAGGGGGCCGTTCCCAGTCACCGTTGGATCGACTTGTGGTTGGTAGTCATAACGTCGATACAGCCCACCATTATCGGACGTCACCACGATCATGGTACGCGAAGTCAGCCCGGCTCCGGCAACCGCGTCAACGACGCGCCCCACCAGGTCATCGACATGCTCAATCATCGCCGCATAGACCGGATGAGGCAGGTGACGATCTCCTTCCGCACCCGCTTTGCGGCGGTATTTCTCCACCTTCCGCGACATCGCAGCCAAAGGAATATGCACCGCATAGGGAGATACCATCAGAAAAAAGGGGCGCGAGCTATTCTGTTCGATAAACCGGACAGCTAAATCCGCTTCGAAATCAGTGCGATACTGGCCCGCGGCGGGCCTCAAGTCAGGACGCAGCGCAACGCGATAACGACCAGGCAAGTGCGGACCGTTAATGACAGCAGCAAACTGGTAACCCTGCGCGCCAGGCCCGTGCGTGCGGCTGTTCCCCAGATGCCACTTTCCAACGTACCCCGTCGCGTAGCCGCTGTCGCCAAGGGCCTCAGCCACTGTCTTCACTTCCAATGGCAACGCCATCGTGGTCATCGGTGTAATCACACGCTCAAACGGCCTCCAATGGCCCGGGATATGCGCCGTGATCCCGATTCGCGCCTGGTTCTGGCCGGACTGTACGGCACAACGTGTTGGAGAACAGACTGCCCCAGCCGCATAAAAGTCCGTAAAGCGGAGCCCCTCCGCAGCCAACCGATCGATCCTCGGCGTTTCCACAAACTCATTTCCATAGCAGCCGACATCATGCCATCCCAAATCGTCGACAAATACCAGTACGATATTCGGTTTCTCGTCGCCCATGACCACAGGAAGCGTCAGTAGCCACCACAAACTGCCACCAATCATCATCAAACGCCACATCGGTGTCCCTCCCCGTTCCTGAAAAACGACTCGCCTTCGCTTACCCGCTTGGCTGGCCTGCGTCCCAGAGCGCACTTCACTCTCAGCGTGCGCTTGTGCACAATAGCATCACAACCGCGCGCGGCCCGCAGGTTCGACAAGTAGCATCATACCACCCCATGCAAGCGCGTCTCTTTACCGGGTTCGGCCGCGCACACCCCAAGCTGCTCAACATTACTCCGCCAGGTTTACGCTCGTGTCGTCGCGCTGTGCACCGAGTCGCTCCAAGACCCCTTGCAGCAAATTCCCTGCAGGGTCCACCAGTGTCGCGGCACGAGTCCCTGTTTCTGTACGCGTCGTTTCCGACCAGGTCCGCAAAACACCTGCTGCGACTGCGGCACGTTGCTCCGCAGGCGCCACGTGGTCGTACTCAACATTACTGAACTGGTCAATCTTCCGTAAACTTCGCCCGGCACAATAACGCACCGCCACGTAGGGATCCTCCAGCAACCGCGCCAGAAACGGGGCCATCCAATCATCTCCGCTGGCGTCTCGCGCTGCATCCCGCCCCATACTGACGGCAGCCAACGCTCGCTGCCCGGCATCTCCTGTCAATATCCATAAAACCGCAGCAGAAACGTTCTGTTGATCGGGCGACAACTCCACTGCGGGTGTGCCGTACCAATGGCTGAGGTAATCCGAGGTCCACTGCAATGTCTGATCCAGGTGACAGAGATTACAGGCATTCGGACGGCCTGATGCCAACTCCGCAGCTACCGTGGGGCGATCGATGTGGTGGCTCCGCACTGACTTGAGGAGGCCGTAGGCGGTGTGGGGCATGTGGCAGTTGTAGCACCGACTACCACTTGATTCGGCCAGATGGTGCGTAGGGGATGTCGCCTGGTATGTCGCTGCCTGGTGGCATTGCGTGCAGGCCGAATCGCTGACCGTCGCGGGCTTCAATTGATCATTGGCCCAAGCATCAACAGGGCGTCCGTCATCTTGCTCCTGATGCATATTATGGCAGGAAAAACAACGGATCCCGCCCTCTTGGGCCGTATAGCAGGATGACACGATCATTGCGTTGTATTCGCGGCCCAAAAGACGCACCATGCCGTCGTCCCAGAACCGTTCGCGAAAATAGATTTTCTGGTCCCCACCGGATCGGACGACGTGAGCGCGGGTCTCCTCATTCACGCCTTCAACCAACCGGGTTTTGTGATGTCGTCCACGGGGCGATAGCGGTATCCATCCAGGAGGTCATGTTGGTACTCTTCAAACGTCAACGCCGCCGTAAATCCATGACAAGCGCCACACACCTGGGACGACAAGTGGTTTGAAAGCGACGACGGATTAACGATAGGGTCACTTGCATCGCCTGCGCTCTGACCTCGATGGAAATCAATATGCGCCTCTCCGGGTCCATGGCACGCTTCACAGGAAATACCAAATTCCGCCGCCTGCGTATCAACACCTCCAGTCTCGGTCGGCGCGGTGCGCCCATGTGTCGAATGACAATAGACACAACTCTCGTTCCATTTCCCTGTATTGGAAACTGGCTCAGTAGAAGGTGGGGTCAGCAGCGTTGCATCGGCTGGAATCCAGCGTTGGTCCTCAGTCAGATAGACGATCGGCAATTGCTCCAGGATACGAGACTGCCCTGCCGCGTACCAATAATTCTGCATGTGATGTGAGCCCGTTGACAAGACAATGGGCCGCTTGATTCGCACAGGCCTGGCGACGGGCGGCACGTCCAGGTCGTCCATCGTCGCCCAGAGCTGCTGACCCTCCACCTCAAGTTCAACATGCTGGTCACCAACGCGGACTTCCACACCGTCAAATGGCGCCAACGCCGTCTGCGCAGATGCCAATTGTGTCATTGTACGGTGATAGGAGGCATGCCAGCTGGCATGGTTCTGCGGATGGCACTCCGCGCATCGTGACGAAGAGACATAGCCATCTCCCAGCCGCTGTCTCGGTCGTCTAATCACCAGCGAGCGTTCCCGCACCGGAGTCTGTACTTCAATTCCAGGATCCGGCTCAGGGATTTCACGCCAACTCAGCGCCACGATGTACACGCTCCCAGCCGCCAGTAACGCCACGTCCGCCGCCTTCGGCCTGATCCAACGCAGACCAATCACTAGAAACAACAGCAGCGCCGTCACGAACGCGGCAGCCTCTGGGCTAGAGACAGATTCCACACAGAGGCCTCACATCAGTGGGGAACGTCATACCGACTCGCCACGCAACGGCATACCGCTTGCCAGGCAGCTACCCGCTGCGTTCAAGGACTGCGCTCGCACACCTTCAACAGCGCTTGTCCATCTCACACTCTACTCGTGTCTGCCGCGTCTCGCAATGTCTCCCCCCCCACCTACCCAAGGCAACCTCGACCCGCCGTCAGGCAGTCGGGGCGTCACAATCGGAACACACTCTCCAGGCCGCTCCCGCGGCACGGCAAGCAACTGGCCCCTGCGGCCAGCGAAAGATTCCCAGCGAAAGCTGCGCTGAGTTTGTAGAATGGGGCTGGCGGAAGTTACCCTCCTACCGCCCCGCCTCCGCGCTCCTGCCCCCCCATAACGGTAACCGTGAACAATCCCGGCAACCTCCCTCCAAACACCTCACAAGACACCAATTCCGGTCCTGCCTGGACCGAACTGCGGGACCGTATTCATTCGTTGGAACGTTTCGGTCCCGCGCAATCTATTGAACGCGTCACAACCCTAAGCGAACTCGAGTGGGAGGCGCTGGCACGTGTCGCGCAACGTGAAGACGGTACCGTGGAGACGATGAGTCTGGCCGCGTTTCTGGCACGCACATCCCACTGGCAAAAAATCTGCAATCGCCACGATCTACCCGCCCAAGCGGCGGCGTGTCGTACGTTGGCGGATGAGGCAATCGAAGAGGCGGCGAAAGAGTGGATCCGGCAATCATCAGATGAGCCCGGTGAGCCGGACCTGGAAGCATTGTTCCACCGCCTCACCGAGTGCGGACATTTACTCTCCGATATTCACGGTCGAGATGGGGACGGTGAAGTCGCGGCCAACCGGGTTAGTGAAACGCGCCACGAGATACGCGAGCTACTACGCCAGCAACTAGCGGCCAACCCCGCTTCGGCAGACCAGCTAGGCCGTTGGGCGCGGCTGGTAGCCGACCAATGTGTCTCGACGCTGACCGCCATTGACGACCTGCCGCCGGACCGCGCTGTCACTCAGATTGAATCGACCCTGGACGACGCCAACTGGTACCTTACCCATGTCGATCCCACACGCACCAAATCGAGCCGAATCGTCAAAAGCAGGGTCAGGCGACTGCGCGCTGAACTCCAAGAACGCCAATTACAAATACGCCTCGAGTCGCGTTTCGGCACCCAACTAGTGAGTCTGGTCGAACGCTTTATTCTCGTGCTCATCCTCGTCGTGCTCGCCTTATTGGCTATCGAGTGGACCTTTCCCTTGCCTGAGCGGACGAAAGCGGTTTTCGAAATCATCGATATCATCGCCTGCGTCGTTTTTTTGGTTGAATTTTTTACGAAACTATCGCTGGCGGAAAACAAAGCCCGCTGGTTCCGCCGACATTTTCTGATCGACTTCATCCCTTCAATTCCATTCCGCTTGCTCACCAACGCATTACCGGCAATCGATCTGTTGCGTACCGGACGATTCGCGCGTTTCGCGAAATTGCCACGCCTTGTTCGTTACGCGCGGAGCCTACGTCCTTTGTTGCGATTCGTGCGTGCCCTCGGGCTGCTGGCGCGGGGCATCGATCGAATCGTGCGTCAGTACTCGCATGTGATCAACTGCAACGTCATCCTGCATCCCACTCAGGATGAATATGCTCGCTACGCGTTGGAAAAACGTCATGCCGATCTGGAACTGGAGCTACTCTGTTACCAAATCCATGACATTTGGACGCGTCTGCTGCTTGAAGCACCAGTCGCGGATCGCACCGCGGTGAGTCAGGCTCGACTGCAATCACTCACCCGTGTGCTGAACATCCGCCGCATCCACTTTCGCAAGAGTCGCCGGCGAATCGGCACCCGCGACATCCCCGCCGAAGCCCTCCTCGATCGAATGGAATCACTTGAACCGGCACTTGTCGAACCGGTCCTCGGTGAACCAATGATGGTGCAACTTGCTCGCATCATCCAAACGGTGAGTGTTGCCCCGCTTCGCTGGCTGCCCCTGATCCGGCATTGCATCCCGCGCGACGCTTCTCTCAACACCGAGGCCGAATTGGTGGCGGCCGCTTCCCGCAGAACCGCTTCATCGTTGCGCAAACTTCACGACTTATGGTACTGGTTCACCGATCTGTACGGTACGGTCACACCTGCCCAGTTTGTGGACCGAGCCGGTAGCATCCTGGTCAAAGGTTCGGCGCGTCCTGCGATCAGGTTGGCGTTGTTCGGAGGCTTCCTGCTGCTCATCGAAGTGATCTTCACATTGATTGGATTGCCCGCCCCCAGTCCCCGTCCCGCCCGACCACAACCCGCGGCGACAACGCCCGCCAACTCGACCACCGTTAACAGCGCACAAACGTCCAGCGAGGCCGTTAGTGAACGTGGGGTCCACGTTGTAATTCTAACATCAGCCCGCACGTTTCTGCGGCAAGTCGTCGGCACGACCGTCATGGTGATCGGTGGCATCTGTTTATTTTTTCTGGTACTCGGAAAATGGCTGCAGCACCTGGCGCGTGAAGCCACCGAGTTTTACGAGAAATCAGTGCAGGCCCAGTTCCTGCACTTAACCGAGATGATTCGCGCGCGAAAACTGGAACGTGACGCTGCGATTCTCTACGCGCGTGTACTGCAACCGGATGGACCTGCGGACAATCCGTCTGGGGATGCCGCGCTCACAATGACCATCGAAAGAATGCGTCAATCCCTGCTACGCAGTCACAAAGCGCCCCAGACAACCCACTCTGGCTGGTCGTTTTTGGACCGGTTCGTTTTGATCTACCGTGATTGGCTCGGTGGTGGGCTGTTCACCTCCAGTGATACGCGGGTGACGAATCAACTGCTCGGAAATTCGGCACTGCGTCAACTTTTGTTGACTTCACATCGCATCTCCAAAAAGAAGATAAAGACGTTGTCATCCGTCGATCTGGAAGTGCAGAAGTCTTTGTTCCGCGGGCCTTTCATCTGGTTCCATTTCATCGCCCAAGCGATCGCGCATTCCGTTGCCTGCCTGCTGGTCGATTACAACCGCAGGGCTGTACCCCAGCGAGACCTTGCCAACGCCGGCGAACCACTGAAAACCTCATACAACCATTGGTTGACTGCCGACACTGAAACGCGCAAGGAACGCAGTGCGAACATCGAAGATGAAACTCGTTACGTCACCACAGAATTCACAGCACTTCACTTCCTGGACCCCGACCGCCAACGCGAAGACGATGTTCAAAAACGGTTTGGCAACGCTGTGCTGCAAAGGATGAAACGGGACCGCAGCCACGTGATCCGCCGCACTTTTGGAACCCTGCCGCTGCACCGTTTGCCCCGGTCCGAGCGGATCGTCAACCTCTACGCACTCTACGAATCCTGGATCGCAGCCGGCCGGGTGTTTCTGCTACCACTATTCGTACTGGGCGTCCAACTGCGACTTCTGGGCCGCACGCTTGGCTGGTTGTATGACGCCGTTAAAGAGATCCGGCATCCCGAGCATCGTGATCTTCAGATCGACTCGGCACAAGCCGACTTCCGAGTCGCGGTACGCAAGATCAATCGCATCCGAGGACCCGTCGCTGAGCAATGCGCCCGATTGCGTTCCCTCCTCGACCCCGCCTGGCTGGGCACACCGCTACCACGTGAAACGGAAACGCGTCTGCGTGGCGCCGAGGCGCCCCAGGATCTGGATTTCCTGCGACTCGGACCCGCTGTGGAACGCGACCTGCAGATCGAGCGCCTCCGCGCCCAGGACAGCATGCGCAGGTTCGAGTCCCTGCTCGACGACGGGTTGATGGAACGTGTCGCCATAAACGTCGGAGCGGCCCGCACCGCGTTTTCCTCCCGCTCCCATTTGCGCGCCGCCGGCGTCGCGATTCACGGGGATCTCTACGGGATTCGCAGCCACCTATTCGCCCAGCCACTCCTGGCGGACGTCTACAAATTAACCGAAGCGACTCCGTCGCTGCTTGACTACTTGCTACCACGCTTTCGGCTACGAGCGGCCTTTCGTCGTTATTGGAGAACACACGGCCCGGCCAACCGCACCATGCGAAGGAAAGCATGGAAGGCGACGCTCGAGGACGAAAATGGCGTAGCAGGAGCGCTGCTCGCCTGGTCACGTTTCGGCGACACGGTTCAGCGTGAAGGCGAAACCCGTCTGGGAAAATTGCTACTTCATCCCGATCGCATCTCCGAGCAACTGGCAACACTGCGGATGCTGCAATCGCTGACCGTTCTGGATGTACTACACTACCGAGAACATGTTATGGAACTCGGAGAATACGGAGAGGAATCCGCCGACTGCGCGGAGTACTTATCGGGATTTCCCAAAACGTCCGCGTTGCCTGAGTATCAACAGACCGATGAATGGATGTTCCTTGGCTGAAGCAACCAAACGCGACCTTTTCAACAAGCCAGGAATCAGGGGTGGTCAACCGTCATCATCCACTCGTGCACCGAAGACGATGGTAGTGGATCGACTCCGACATGGCGCAACATATTGAGACATTGAGCCCGATGGTGCGTGCCATGCGTCGTCACGTGGGTCAATACTCCGCCGCGCGCAAATGAAAAACTCTGCTCCGCTGACCGCCACGTCACCGTTTCATCGATGGAGCGAGTCCGCGCTGAGCTTTCCAGATCGTCTGCAATCCGATTGAGCAATTCGAGCAACTGTTGCGGGCTACGCTGCTGGTCCGGCAGGGAACTGCCGAAGTAGACAATTCCAAACGACCCGACCATCCGCGGATACGGTTGGTCAGGATCTTCCTCGAACTGCACCTCACGCCCGGCCAGCACATCGGCCCAATGCTGCATCGATTCCAAAATGTGCAGCAGCGTGTGATGTAACGAACCTGGTCCCAGGACAAATTCCTGGTGAAATTTTTCAACCGGAAGATCCTGACACGCTTCAATCAGGTTCTGTGTCGCCCAGCGATTGGTCGCGAGCAAAACCTCCACTGGTTGGCTGGTGGGCATTTACAGTTCCTGTGTCGCACGAGTGAGCGGGAATTGAGGGAAGGGCGTGGCAATCCGGTGACAGCCGGCCGCGTCCAGCATAGCTCCTGGTGCCAATTACGGAATCCCAGGCGGGAAAGCACTGACCACAAGGATTGTAGATATATTTTCCCGTATCCGTTCGTTAGAATCGTGCCACGGGGTGCTGGTAACGGTTGCCCCCACTTTCGTTTCCCTACCGCGCGGTGGCTAACGGCGGTTTGCGCTGAAATCCTCTTCACCGAGACCCCGACTCCACTGCGCAGCAGCCGTTGCTAACGCTGAAAAACCGCTTTGCAGAAGGACTCCAACGTTGATGCATGTCCTCAGCACAGACGACCTGGAATTCTGGCAGGAACACGGCTACGTGGTTATTCCAGAGGCCGCGCCCCCGGAAAACCTCCAGGCCGTCATTGACGCCATCTGGGAATTCCAGGAAATGAACCCCGCGGATCCGGAGTCCTGGTATCGAACACCCGACCGGGTCAACGGCATGGTCGAACTCAACGGCTCCGGCATGGTCGAGATGTACAACCACCCCGCCCTGTGGGCCAATCGGCAGCTACCACGAATCCACGGCGCCTTTGCTGATTTATGGGGGACAGCGCACTTATGGGTCACCATCGATCGCTGTAATCTCAATGTCCCCAACCGAGCGGAATTCGATTTTGGAGGCTTCATCCACTGGGATATCGACACCTCCGTCGTCCCCCTGCCGTTCGACATGCAGGGCGTCCTCAGCCTGACGGACACCACACCGGAGCAGGGTGGATTCCAGTGTATTCCCGGTATGCCCGCCAGACTTCCTGAGTGGATCGCCACGCAACCCGCCGATCGCAACCCACACCGACCTGACATGGCCGGTCTGGAGGTCAAAACCGTCGCCACACGCGCCGGTGATTTGTTAATCTGGAACAGCCAACTCCCGCATGGAGTCAGTCCCAACCGTTCCAACCAACCCCGTCTGGCCCAGTACATTTCCATGTCGCCCGCGCAGGAAGGGAATGAGGTCGCCCGCCAGTGGCGAATCGATTCCTGGCTCCATCGCATCGCCCCCGAAGGCAATCCATTTCCTGGCGACCCGCGTGACTGGGAACGAACCCATGGCACAACCGCTGCCCTGACGCCCCTAGGGCGTAAACTACTCGGCCTGGATCGCTGGCAGGAAGGTATCGTGGCAGGTGCGGAAGGGGACATGGCGACCAACCAGCAGCGCGGTCGCACACGGGCCACTCCCGGTTTCGCCAGCTGAGGAGCTTCGACCGGTCATAACGAACTCCGCTGTGCCTTTTGCCGCCTGCAGGAGCCGCACATTTCGGCTACTTTGATCCCGTACGCCTGGCCGGCTCGGCGTCGGCGGGCCTCTACCTCGTTGATTCTCACCTGACGCTCGTTTTCGCCGTGGTAAGATGACATCCTCGTTCGCCGCCAATCCACCAACACTGGTGCATGCGGCAGCCTGAAAAACCCGCCCATGCCTCAACCCAGGATCGCTAAGAGAAACCAGTCCCTATGAAAAGCCCGAATTGTTCTAGTCTGCTTGCTCTTGCCTGTAGCCTGGCGACCCTGCCATCGTTACCTGCTGCTGACGGTCCCCAGAATGGTGCAACTAGTGCCGCACAACGCAGCGTTTCCTGGCAGCAACACCGCCAGTTGATGAAGACCTCTCCCT
>PAQH01000002.1 GCA_002709225.1 Planctomycetaceae bacterium | reverse complement strand
CCAAAGGACTGAAATCCACCGAGGAAGAACAAGAGACCTTCTCGGCGCTCACCATCCTCCAGCAACTTTTCATCGTCCTGCGTTCACTGGGAGTCAACGACATTGTCCGCATCAGCAAGGACCGCGAGGTGCTGTTTGATGATGTCACAGGAAAACCAGATGACCTGAAACCCGCCCTTGAACAGACAATCAAGAAGCTCGGAAAACAACAATTACAGGTCTTTGATTCGCTGACCTTGATTTTGCTCCACAACACACGGGATCAGACATTCCTGTTTCAGCTAAAAGTCCACCGCACTCACGCGGTCGGCGAACACCCTCTGCAACTGGTAATCAATGCTTTTCCACGCGCCCTTGCCGTAGACGGAGACGAATCCGTTGTAGCACGCAAATTGTCAGTGGTTTTCCAGAACCAGTCACGTTACGACGGCTTCGTATCTCGACAACGCAAAGCACTGGTCGGCTTTCTCCAAGAAATCCAGAAAACGTTCCGAGACCGCATGGAAGTTGATGCCGTCAACGTCACAACGTCGGTCCGCATTGTCCGCCCCAGCAGTCGCGTTTCGTCTATCGCCGAAATGCCGCTGGCAACTCACAATGCTGACGTCGACCCCGCCTTCAGCGGCTGTTTCGGAACCGAATCCGCTTTCTTTTACGCCTGGCTCTGGGCCGATCTTTGTCAGAAACAGGCCATCCGTTGCAATAACTGTCTGGTCGTCGATGCCAACGGTCTGCCCCTGGAGACGCTCGATGGAGAAGGGGTCGAGGCAAAAAGTCATCGACTGTTCAAGCTGAGCGCCACCACCCCATCGACCGCTGCGGACTCCGGATCCAGTAAGGCGGCGGGCTCTACCCCGAAATCTTCCGCCAAACAAACCGGCAAAGGTGAAAGCTGGCTGAAATCAATGGGCCGTCTGCTGCTCCCCGAACCGGGCAGCCCGCATCCCGATTCAGACATCGATTTCAACGACATCGAATACGGTAAAATCAACCCGAATCGCCTTGAAATCAAACCGATCAACTGGGCACACAAGAAGCCAAGTACTTGTGGCTCTTCTGGCGGCTGCAGTAGCTGCGGCAGCTGCAGTGGGTGCAGCAGTTGCAGTGGATGCAGCAGTTGATAGCGTGCTGTCCGGTTCCCGTCCCGGATCAGGCCTGCCGCGGCAGTGTTTGCTCGCCGCGGTCAATCCGCGATCGACTCCAACTGCTCCATCCATTGCTGCACCTGAAGCGCGTCGTGATAGGTAGCTCCCGCCGGTACCGACTGGTGGCCACGGACGACCCGGCAGAAACAACGTAATTCTTCCGCCATCATGCCCGTCGCCCCTTCTGGTCCCACCAGGATCTCCAGTGCCAAGGGCCATTGGGCACGTTGGTCCCACCCCTCGAGTGGTCTTGGATTGGCGCAAATCCGCGCCGCCCAGCCAGTACCAAACAACTCCATCCGATCAAAACCACGCGGCGGCATTCCTTCCGGAGTGAGATACGAAGCCGCAAATGATGCAACCATTCCGCCCTGCCACTTCAATTGAGCCAATGCCAAATCGACGACGCCCGACGGGGTGCGATGAAATTGAGCGCTCAAGTGCTGTGGCTCGGCTCCGGCCACCAGGGCTTGTACACAATACAAATCATGGACCATGGCAGCCTGCAGCGGGTTCTCGTCCGGAAAGGCGGCTACGATTGAATCGGGCCGATGTCGGACACAGTTGACATAGCTCAGCGGGCCGCGCCGTGCCACTTCGTCACGAACTTGGCGGAATTCGCTGTTAAACAGCAGAATGTGACCCAGCATAAGATTGCTTGAATCCGGCGAGACGAGTGGCTCCAGGCTGCGTGCGTCAGAAAGGTCAGCGGCAATCGGCTTCTCTAACAACACCACTTTTCCGGCTTGCAGCAGCTCTTTAGTGACTGCCACATGTGACGCCGTGGTGCACGCAACGACCCAAGCCTCCGCGCCGGATTCGACGATGGCTCGTGATAAATCGGTCCAGCCACGAACCTTCGGGTGCTCCTCGGCCACCGCATCCAGACTCTCCTGACGCCGAGCAACCAGTCCAACCAGCTCCGCTTCGGCCAATCCACTCAATGTCGCGGCGTGTAATTTCCCAAAACGTCCCAGACCGATTACACCTATTCTAACCGGCTCAGATTGCAGCGCTGCCACGAGTCCCTCCTCTGTTACCGTAAAGCTTCATTCGTTCGATGCGGATGCGCGAAACGGCATCGCGTCACGACACCCTCCATCCGAATTCTAGCTGCGCGCAGAACATCACACTACGTGCTCGCCCATTGCAGAAGGGCAACACGTGCCTCGACCACAGCGAAAGCTCTTCTCACTCGCAACTCATCGGGGTTCACTCTTCAATCGACGGCCGGCGCACGCTATGGTGGGATAGGTTGACAAAATAATTACCGGCTGGCTGGCAATGCTGGAGCACACTTATGCAACTGATCTTCGACGGGCATCTTGATCTGGCGTTATTCGCGCTGGCCTACAACCGTGATCAACGGGCCACCGTGGCGGAAATCAACGCGGCAGAAGAGGGGATGACCGATGCCCAAGACCGCACTCGTGCTGCCGTCAGCCTGCCAGCGCTGCGAACTGGGCGCATCGCGGTTTGCCAATCGACACTGGCTGCGCGCGTCGCACCCGACTGCCGGCCGACGAGTCGTCTCGACCTCGATTTCGCGACTCCCGAAATGGCCTACGCCAGTGCCCAGGGGCAACTAGCCTACTATCACGCGCTCCAACAACATGGTGAAATCCGTCTCCTGCGATCGGCGACAGAACTGGAAGAACATTGGCAACAATGGGAACGCCGTCCTGCCGACGCACTCCCGATCGGAATCATCATTTCGATGGAATGCGCCGACCCAATTCTAGGGCCCTGGCAGGTAGAATCCTGGTGGGAAGCCGGACTGCGTAGCGTCATGCTGGCCCATTTCGGCCACAGTCGTTACGCTGCCGGAACCGGGGTCGCCGGTGGCTTGACCGCCGCGGGCCAAACGCTGCTGTCAGAATTAGACCGGTTGGGAATGATTCTCGACGTCTCTCACCTGTCGGATGACAGCCTAGACCAGGCATTGGAACGCTTCACGGGGCCAGTGATTGCCAGTCACAACAACTGTCGCGCCTTGGTACCCGGTGATCGCCAGCTAACCGACGACCAGATTCAACGGCTACTCGAGCGCGACGGTGTCATCGGAACGGTTCTGGATGCCTGGATGCTAGTTCCCGGCTGGATCCACGGAACCTCGACTCCCGACACACTTTCCCTGACCGCCGTAGCAGACCATATCGATCACATTTGCAACCTGGCAGGCGACTCGCATCACGCCGCAATCGGCAGCGACATCGGCGGCACGAACCACATGCCCAGTGATTTCCAGACGGCAGCCGATTTGCAGCAATTGGGACCTATCCTCTCGGACCGCGGCTACAACCGTCAGGACATCGACAACATTCTGTACGCGAACTGGCTACGATTCTTTCAGAAATGGCTGCCGGAAACCGCAGTCAACTATGAATGAACAGAGGCAGCGAAACTTCTCTGGTGTGAAATCAGGCTGACGTTGATTCCAACAACCCCTTCACGACCTCCGCACTCGTCACTGGTTCATCCGTCAAACTAGCATCACGACCTTCGTGTGGAAAATGCAACTGGCGGTGGTCCAGCCCCAGTGCGTGTAAGAGCGTCGCGTGCAGGTCATGAACTGAAACAACATCCTCAACCGATTGATACCCCAGCTCGTCTGTCGCTCCATGGACGTAGCCGCGTTTGAAACCGCCACCGGCCAGCCACACGGAAAATCCATGTCGGTTGTGATCGCGACCATCCGGTCCCTGCGACACCGGCAACCTCCCAAACTCCCCGGCAAACAGGACGATCGTCGAATCTAGTAATCCACGGCGTTTGAGATCCGTCACCAACGCGGCCGCCGGCTGATCGGTCCGAGCACACAACCCCCGTAAACTCTGCGCGTTCTTGCTATGGGTATCCCATGGTTGTGACTGCAAGTAAATGCTGACAAAACGAACTCCTTGCTCAACCAGCCGCCTTGCCATTAAGCAACGCTTGCCATAATCGGCCGTAACTTGGTTGTCCAAACCGTACAGCTGCCGCGTAGACTGAGTTTCACGACTGATATCGAGCACCGCGGGGACCGAAGATTGCATCCGCGCCGCCAACTCGTAATTGCTGATCCGCGCCTGTAACTCGGCATCTTGTGGCTGCCCTTTGAGATGCTCCGCATTCAATTGCCGCAGCAAATCAAACTGCTGGGCCCGCGCGCGCGGACTGACATCAGCGGGCGTCGATAGATTCAAGACTGCGGAACCCTGAGAACGAAACTGCGTTCCCTGATACACCGCGGGCAAAAATCCCGCCGACCAATTGCGCGTCCCGTCAATCGGTAAGCCTGCCGGGTCCGTCAGAACAACATAGGCCGGTAGCTCCTCGCGCATCGTCCCAAGTCCGTAGACCACCCAAGATCCCCAGGACGCTTTCCCGGCAAATGGGTTTCCGGTGTGAATGACGCGCAGCGCCTGTTCATGATCGACCGAGTCCGTGGCCATCGAACGAACGAGTGTGATGTCATCCGCAACGCGACCTAGATGCGGCAAGATTTCTGAAAGCTCCATACCACAACTACCGCGTGGAAGAAAGCGAAACGGTGAAGCCAATAGATTGCGGACCTGCTTGTCAAAGTGCGCTTCTACTTTGCCGGGATAGGGCCGCCCCTGCTGGCGCGCGAGTTCCGGCTTGGGGTCAAACAGATCCATCTGGCTGGGACCACCATTCTGAAACAGCAGAATGACCGATTTGGCGCGCGCTGTGTGGTGGTTTGTCGGCGCTGGCAGGGGCCCCGCGTTGCCCACCATTTCCCCGGCCAGTAGTTGTTTAAGTGCCAGCATTCCAACCCCTCCGGCAGCCGCGGTCAAGGCGTTGCGGCGGTTGAGTCGAAACCCAGGTAGCTCCGCTGTTTTGATTCTCCGTCTCACTCCGGTTTTCTCCTGGAGGACGATACTACTCAACGTACAAGAATGCATTGCTGGCAAACAACATCTGACAAAAATCGGTCCAAATCCTTCGATCTGGAGCTGCATCGGACGCGTATACCGCACGTTGTTTGTGTAAAAACTCGACCGTTGCCGCGCGTTCCGCGCTGGCTGGGCGCCTCCCCAACGCCAACCGAAAAGCATGCGTGATGCGATCGCACTCCCCAGTCGGATACGCAACCAGAAGCCGTTCAGCCATTCCCCTTGCACGCTGTCGAACAAAAGCGGAATTCAACAGCGCCAACGATTGCAACGGCACCGTCGATCGGTTGCGATCTCCACAAGTACTAACCATCGACGGCGCATCGAACAACGCGAGTAGGGAATGAACCTGGGTACGTCGTTGCTGCAGATAGACCCCCCGTCTCGTTACTCCGCGTTGGCTTTCCTCCACGACGACATTCCCATCAGACCTGCGTTTCGTCGGCACGTACGCCCCAAACATCTGTGTATCGAGCTCACCCGAGGCGCGCAACATCGCGTCTCGAACCGACTCCGCCTCGAGACGTCTTGGCGCAAAACGCCACAACCAGCGGTTCAGCGAGTCGGCCGCGAGCGCTGCACTACGCGGAGCACTCGATTGTCGGTACACCGCCGAATGGACGATCTGACGATGCAACATCTTAATACTCCAACCCGAACGCACGAACTCGGTCGCCAGGTAATCGAGCAACGCGAGGTGCGTCGGCGGTGCCCCGGACTGTCCCAGATTGTCAGGAGTAGTGACCAGGCCGCGGCCAAAATGATGTTTCCACACCCGATTTACGAACACGCGTGCCAACAGGGCTGCGGGGCGTGAGCCGCCGCGTGTCAGCCAATCCGCCAACGCAAGTCGGCGGCCGCTAGAACGTGTCTCGGCCTGTGGCCCTGGGACCACATATGGATTGTCGGCGTCTGTCAAACGCAGCATCCCACCCGGAAGTACCGCGGCCCCCGGTTCCCCGTAGAGGCCCCGGTTCAACACATGAACCACCGGAGCCGGCCTCGCCACGTCCGTCACCCAGGCAACGCGTCCCGGTTTTTCCTGCGCTTGGTCACGACGTTTTTCAATCAATTCACGTAAGAGCTGCGCACGGCGCTGGTACTGATTGTGAAAAGTCTTCCAGAGACCTGCGGCAACCTGCACGCCTCCGGGCAGCGTGTTGCTTTCGATGAGCACGTTGTCGATCCGGAAACTGCGGTTACAACAATACTCCAGTCCAAATCCACCATCGGGCAAGTCCTCTTCCCGCAGTGTGATCGACTTGTCTTCCGGTAGCCAATCAACCACATGCTGCAAGCGAAACAGGCTCCCTTTCAGACGCGTGATGCGAACTCCGTAATTGCGCCCTGGACGATAAGGCGTTTCACTGATCGCCCCCAGACTGCGTTGATCTGAACCGGGATAATCGAGCTGAACGTTCGTCGGCCCACCCGGGTTCCCATCGACCAGTAGATTTCCGCCAGCGCGTGTTCCACTGTCATCAAAATCATGCAGCGCGATGTAATATCCGATGCGCGCCGCCGCTTTGCCGTCAGGCTTTACTTTGTCATCGATAAGGTCGAACGTCACCTGAATCCACGCACCCTCCACGGCGGGTGTCCAATCGATCGCCTCCCGTGTCGAAAGCCAGCGGTTGCCGTCCTGTCCGGCTTCATGAATCTCCAATACGCCATCTCGAATCAGGGCACCAGGAGCTTCCGCGGAGTCCAGCTGAACCACAGGTTGGCCCCCCGGGGCGTCATCTCCAGGCGCCGTACTTGACCAGTTNGCGAGTTTGCCAGTGGGCGTCTGAAAGTCATCCGNAAAGCGAATTGCCGCCGGAGGGCGGTTCGCCGTCACCCACTCCGTCAGCCGACTCCGCGCGTGCGTCACCTCGGCATCCAGCCGCGCCTCACGCGCCTGCCATGTGGCTAGCTGCTGCGGCAGCGGAACGTCGATGGAACGCTGCTGAGGAGTGCGCCACAAATCCGTGTGCAACGCAGGAAAAGCGGGGTAAAAGACCGCCTGTAGCTGATAGTATTCCCGCTGCGTGATCGGTTCAAACTTGTGATCGTGACAGCGGGCACATTGAATAGTAATCCCCATTAACGTGTTCATTGCGATCTGTAGCGTCCCCTCCAGGACTGTGGCGCGATCGACAATGACTTCGTCTGGGTTCCCATCGCTTTCTCCACTGCCATCCTGACCGTTACGCAAGAAATGAGTTGCCGTCAGCAACTGAACCACCCGCTGCGTGACCGGATCTCCGGGCGCATAGTCGGCAAGTTCATCACCAGCGAGTTGTTCTCGTACAAATTGCGAGTAGGGGGTATCCGCATTCCAAGAACGGATCACATAGTCTCGATACTGATGCGCTAAGGGACGGTTCGTGTCCGCGTTGAAATAGCCATTGGAGTCCGCATAGCCGGCCGCGTCCAACCAAAACTTTCCCCAGTGTTCGCCGTAGTGGGGAGAGGCCAGCAAACGCTCGACCAACCGCTGATACGCGTCAGGCGACGTGTCTTGCACCGCCATGTCCAACTCGCTCGGTGAAGGGGGCAAACCGAGCAATCCGAAATAGAGTCGCCGCACCAGAACTGTCCGCTGTGCGGGCGCAGCTAGCTGCAACTCCTGAGCGACCTGCGCCTCGGTGACAAACGCATCCACCGGAGTAGTGCCGCCAGTTCGCCGAGGCATCTCCGGTACCATCACTTGCTGCAATGATCGGAACGACCAGTGGAGCGGGGCGTTCTCTTGGGCCATACACAGCTGAGTGGCTAGTAGCCAAACCAACAGGATGCGACGTCCCATCGTATTCCTCCCGGTGCCCAGGCACCGCGCCGAGCTGGACCATACTGCACCGGGCCGGACTCGGTCACCGCGCAGTCCCCCATCTTAGCCCAGACCGAAAGGCGATGACATTCAGGTTCCCGAATCCAGGCCATCAGACCAGTCAATCAAAACGCGCCAACGAAAACATGTTCAGTGCAGCCGATGGCCGATCTGTAACTAGCCAATCCGCCAGCAAACGCCCCGTCACCGGCGCCAGCAGCACGCCCTTGGTAAAATGTCCAGCAGCAAGATACGCGTTATCCCACAATGGCAGGCGGTCGATGACCGGCATCGCATCGGGCGTGTGGGGCCGCAAACCGGTCCAGATGTGCGGAAAGGCAACGTCCGCCAACGCGGGTATCGCTTGACGCGCAATCTCCAGCACCGCCTGGGTGGCCGCTGTAGTGATCTCGCGATCCGGTCCGACCCATTCCACGGTTCCCCCGGCGATCACATGTCCTGACGGCAGCTGGCGCTGAAGCTGTCCGCTCATCACGTTTTGACCAAGCAGCGGCGGCAACGGGGCGCTGGCTAACGCCTGCCCCTTGGCTGGCGTCAACGGCACCTCGATGCCTAGCGGCGACAACAATACGGTCGCCGACCAGCCGGTCGTTAAGATGAGTTGCCCCGGGTAGATCTCCCCGGCGGTGGTCTCGACAGTATCAATCCTGCCTGCCGCTGGCTGCAGACGCACCGCGCGGACCCCCGTAGCCAACCGCACCTTGCGGCGCGTCAATTCCCGGGTCAGCGAGACCGCCAACTTGAGTGGGTTGAGGGTCGCATCTTCCGGATAGTACAGCCCCGCTTCCACCGAGTCGGCCAGCGCTGGCTCAAGTTGACGTAGCGCGTTCCCGGTGATCAACTCGGCCCCCCTACCGGCAGCCTGCTCAGCAGCGGCGTACTCGGGCAGCGGCAGCGGAAATTCATCCGGCGGTACCGCTAATGAGCCACCACGGCACCAATCAAAATCCGCCCAGTCTTCCTCCGCCCAGGCGGCATACATTTCGCGGCTTTCCAGTCCAAGTGTCCGGAAAGCATTGGGAAACGTAGCACGCATTTGGCCGGCGAACAGCCCCCCGCCGTTAGCCCGCGAGGCACCACCGGCAAGCTCATCTTGTTCGACGAGTAACACCTGGCCAGCCGAACGCTGCGACAGTGCCAACGCGATTGAAAGCCCCACGATCCCCCCACCGACGACCAACACATCGGGCCGCACAGGAAGACCTGCATGCCCCGGACTCAACTCCTGGCGATGCGCGGGCTCTAGTAACGTTTCCCAAATCGGTCGATACGTCATCGGCTCTGTCACCACCCTTGAGTCCTCAAATCCACCACGCAGATTCGCAGAGCGGGCGTTCGCCTCTCCCCGATCAGCAACAACGCTTACAGGACATTCCAAATCGCTTGAATCGCCTTCCCAGCAACAATCACAGACAGCACCAGCCAGGCTGCCATCACCAGATTTTCCCACCAGCGATTCTGGTACTTTGAACCTATCAGTTGAGAAGACGCCGTGATTCTCCAGAGGCCTGCCGCCAAGATTGGCAATAGAATGATCTGGCCACCATTGGCCACCAACGTCAAGGTGACAAAATCTGGCATTCCAGGCAACGTCCAAACGAGTGGTGAAATCAGGCAGAAGATGGCAATCACTCGGTACCACGGATGTGCGCGGTAGTCGGCAGCGGTAAACGTTTGTTCTTCCGAGGCACGCAACCGCAGCCAGGCGTGACTGCCCATCATCCCCAAGCCAATCGCATGGCCGATCAAAGACGTATAAATGGCGGAAAAAATACCAATATAAAACAGCCATCGGCCACTTTGCCCAAGCACTTCACTGAGCAGGCGAGGCAGGTCGTCCATTTTTTCGATCGAGTGATCCGGCCAGAGTAGTTTTGCCCCCAATGTCCAGATCGCCAGGTTGAGCACGATCATCACGGATACCGCCAACAAAAAATCATACATTTGCAGGCGACGAAACTTGGGCCCACGCCAACCTTTGGCATCCAGAAAATAGGGATAGACAAAGTTCATCAGCGAACCGCCAATCGCTCCCAGCATCGCCGTTCCCACCAAGAGCGGATCAAATCGGCCCGCTTGTTCGGGCATTTCAAGACGATAAAAGCCTTGTAAGATCGCCGCCGGATCGGGTCCCACCCAGAGTGCGGTACCCAAAAGGGATACGGATAACACGGCCAGAAATATTTTGAACAAGGTTTCGATTACCTGGTACTGTGGGCGGGTCACCAGCACCAGCGCTAGGCCGTTCCAGAGGATTGCCCACATCCAGACCTCACCCCGCCCAGTAACATTGCGGCATGCCTCACCTACACCAACTGTCATGTACGATCCGTAAACGTGTCCCATCACAATCGCCGCCACAAACAACAATGGCGCATAGCCTGGGTGAAGACGAGCCAACCCGTCAAGTACGCCCTCGCCGCGGGGATTGCAGAGCTGGTACTTGGCGATCAGCGAAACAAACAAGAACCGCATTACCACCGCCAGTACGAGCACCCACATCAGTGCGTAACCGTAATTTCCCCCCGCCACTCCCATGTCGACGATATCGCCCGCACCCAGCCAAGTGAGCACCACCACCAACCCGGGACCCGTCGATTTCAGGTAGCCCAAGAAAGAGGTCGGTAACCGGGCAGTTGGCGTCGGATGTGGTTGATCAGACATCGATGCTCGCAATCAAGATATCTCGGCCAAACGGCAACCCACAGACGAGTAAACGGAAACGAGCGTCCCGGCAAACAGGTCCTCTGACTAAACTTGCACGGCAGCAAATTCTGCCCGTCAAGCCTTGCTTGGCCAGTTGTCAGGAACGCGCCAGCGTACCAGTTCTCCGGTATCGGCCTGGTTGTGATGGGGCGGCGGGGCATTCCTGCCGGGATCGACCGGACCGTCACCCGGATTGTCGATGCGATGGGTGTAATAGCCAGTCAGAATCGACCCGTCCTGCAACTGCACACTCCGCGGGTGCCCACAGTAACCGGACCAGCTGTGCCAGGACAGGATTATCGGCTGATCTAGCGCCCAAGTCTGCCCCTGGTCATGGCTACCGACAACCTGCGTGCCATAAGGAAACTGTCGATTCCCGTAAAGCAACAACATACGGCCGTCACGCAGCCACAACGGGTAGGCACCCGCGGCTTGCAAGACCCCCAGACCAGTCGGAACAGGATCGGTCCACGTGCGTCCCCCGTCATCGGAATAAAACTGGAACGCCGCGTCCCCGGCTTCCGATCCCAGTGGTGCATTCCGTCCGCCTGGCACCCGGTCCGCAAAACCCTTCACCCGGCGAATCTGCGCGGCGCTCGATCGCGTGACTCCATAAATCCGATTTAGCGGCATGATGTACTCATAACTGACCTCATCCGAGTCGGTCTGCGTGGGCACCCGCGTGACATCACCCCACGTGCGGCCATCATCGGTCGACCGGATCACATAAGCCGCCCACTGATAGCCCCCAACCACGCGGCAGATATGCATCATCAGCGTCCCGTCGCCCAACTCGATGGGACCGTGACATTCACCCATTGTCAGCGCCCCTGTCTTTCCTGGAATCACCTCCGGGGCTAACCGAAACGTTTGCCAGGTCTGGCCCTGATCGGTCGAGCGGCTAATGCCTCCGGTGTGCCCAAGAATCAGCGTTCCACTACGCAACGCGCGGAAGCCGTTGGTACGTCCCGGCATCGGCAACACTTGCGGCTTTGAGAACGTGCGGCCATTGTCTTTCGACACCTGGAGCGTGCAGCGTGACTCCTTGTGCACCGGAGGTTCAATGAACCCCGCGGCAAGAATCGTACCATCAGCCAACTGCGCGGCCTGCGGCTTCCCCGCGTCTTCCAACTTCACGCGCACCGCGGGCAGCTGTTGTACGCGCCACACCTCGTGCATGTCGACGCTGTCAAACCCGTTACGCTGTCCGGTCGGCTTGGGATAGGGGACTGCCTGTTGTTTGTCACGCAGCAGTTGCGCCGCGGTCAGTCCCGGCGGAGCCGCCGCCCCTCCGCGGCGGGTCAGTGCCAGGGCAGTTAGCGCGCCGGCTGTGGCGGTCAGGCGCCGGTGAAAATGGCGTCGGTGCATGGCTCAAACCTCCAATAAAGGGCCGGTCGCTCCAGCAACACAGAGTGGATAATTCTCAAGCGAATAGCGGGTTACCTGGAGACAACCCGAAACCTGTCTTGCCCCCTACCATAACGCACCAGGAGTGCGGGTGACAGCAAGACCACAACGTCTCCCCGAAACAATCTCCCGCGCAGGGTTGCCTTCTGACTGGCAGTCGCCTTCAATGCAGCGCAACGCGCAGGCGCCCCGCCTGTCAAAACCCTCGAACTCGTCTCGTCTCCGCATGGCCGGATTGAGACACACGCGTGAGAGAACATGAAAGCAAAACGCCCATACGACAGCGACTTCCCCCGACTTCACAGACGAGCAGGTTTTCCGAAACTACGAACAGAGCACTATGCATACCACATCGTGGCTATTGCGTTCTTGTTGTTCAAAGTGCTACCGACAGTTTCCCTCGTGGCCGATGAATCGGGACCACAATATTTGCTGACGTCGCTGCAACACCTGCGATCAGGTGACCGGCGCGAGTGGAACAACTTCCCAGAGCAGGCTGACAGTGATCATCTGGACCTGACATTTAGAGCACTACCTAACCCGCAAATCAGCACACTCTCCCTGCGGCAACAGGACGTCAAACAGTTGTGGTCCGTAAGGCTTAACGGCAAGATGCTGGGCAGCCTGCAGCGCGACGAAAATGACATGCGAGTCTATTTCCCCGTTCCCGCGGGTATCCTGCGCAAAACGGATAATCGCTTGAAGATTTCCTCCACAGCGCAACGTGGTTCCGATGACATCCGTGTCGGAGAACTCGCACTGGACGCTCGCAACCCAAATCAGGTGTTACGGGATGCCAGGTTACAGGTCACGGTCATCGATCGCGATACCGCTAAAGCCACTCCCTGTCGCTTGACCATCATCAATACGGCTGGTTGCTTGCAGTCCGTCGGCGCAGTTTCAAACCAGCAGTTGGCGGTTCGCCCGGGAATCGTCTACACCGCCAACGGCTCAGCCCAAATCGGGCTGCCGGCCGGTGACTACACGCTCCACGCCGGCCGCGGTTTTGAGTATTCACTGGCGACGGCACGGGTGTCATTACAACGGGGAGCACAGCGTCAAGTGACGTTGACAATTCATCGCGAGGTCGACACACGCAAATATGTGGCCTGTGACCCACACGTCCACACACTCACCCATTCCGGCCACGGTGACGCCACCGTCTCAGAGCGGATGATCACGCTGGCTGGCGAGGGAATCGAACTCCCGATCGCCACCGACCACAACCGGCACGTGGATCACACGCCTTTCGCCCGACGGTTGAATCTCCAGTCTTGGTTCACCCCAGTGATTGGAAATGAGGTGACCACGCCCGTCGGACATTTCAACATCTTTCCAGTCGCTGCTGGTGCGGCCGTACCCGACCACACCGGCACCGACTGGCCAAGCGTGTTCAAAGCCATTGGCCAAGTTCGCGGCGTGCAAGTGGTTATTCTCAATCATGGTCGCGACCTACACTCTCAGGTCCGTCCCCTCGGCCCCGCCTGGCATCACGCTCTGGTGGGTGAAAATCTGCGAGGCTGGCCAATCGGATTCAATGCCATGGAAATCGTTAATTCCGCCGCCACCCAAAGTGATCCGCTCCAACTGTTCCACGACTGGCTGGGGCTGCTCAACCGCGGCCATCGCGTGGCGCCCATCGGCAGCAGTGACTCACACGACGTGGGACGTCACTTTGTCGGTCAGGCACGCACCTACATTCGCACTCCGGACAGGGGTGCAGGCCAGATCGACATCGCGGGCGCCGCCCGTCAATTGGTGGCCGGGCGCGTGCTGATGAGCTACGGCCTCATCGCCGACTTGACCGTGAATCAGACATTCCTGCCGGGAGACTGTGCGACCATCAAGACGCCCCACCTCCGCGTCGAGGTGTGTGTACGTGGCCCCCATTGGGTACGTGCGCGGCAAGTGACTTTGTTCGCGAATGGTCAACGCATCGCTGACCACAACATTGCCGTGGATGCAAACCGCCCTGGTGAGGGAATCATTTGGCGACAGTCGTGGCAATTACCCCGACCGCCTCATGATGTGCACCTGGTGGCGTTGGCCACGGGACCTGGCATCCGTCCACTCTACTGGTCGACTGCCAAGCCGTACCAACCCACCTCGAAAGATCCGCGAACCACCGTGGTCGGCTGTTCCGGGGCAATCTGGCTGGATGTCGATGGCGACGGCAAGTCGGCAAGTGCCTACGAAATCGCGCGGCAACTTGTCACCACAGCAGATGGGGATCTGCCAGCGCTACTGGCCACTTTGCGCGACTACGATGCCGCGGTCGTCGCCCAGGCGGCCCACCTATTGCACCGCCACAACGAAGTGCTGCTGACTCCCGCCGCACAGCGCGCAATCCGCGCCGCCTCGCCCGACACCAAAGCAGCCATAGCTGTCTATCTGCAAACCTGGCGAGAGGCGCAGCAGGCGCAAAACAGCCCCTGATCGCCTAAACCAAGTAAACCCGTGCGACCCAATCCAACAAACACCAGTGGTAATCGCAGCGCGTGTGAGGAATCGGCGACCACACAATGGGCACACAGCGAACCTTGGCTGCAATTGAATTACCGGCACACAAAAAAGCCCGCGAGAGTTGCTCCCCCGCGAGCTTCAATGAAACCAGGCAGGCGGACCTGGCTTCAATTGACCGTTTAGAAGTCGACCATCCAGCGAACACCGATGATGCTGTAGTCGTCATCATGCGTGTCCGCCTCGGCTTCATAAACACCTTCGACGACTTTCGAGTCCGCGATGGCACCATGCATGTAACTAAACTGCACGCGAGCTCGCGCATTCCACCACCAGTTGACGACAGCACTGACCGAGTGCCCTGCGCCACCGAAGATCGCACTATCGCTAATGCCATCGGTGAAATCCGCGGTTGAGTAGCGAACGGAAAATTGCCAGGCACCCGAGCAGAGGCCGTTGGCCGGATCCCAAGGAGTGATCGGCAGCGTACGTCCCAACGTACCCGACGTGCGTGACCAGGGTGTGTATTCACCAGTCAACCAGTAGGCGACGTAGATATAACCACCGTCGAAATTGAGGCCACTGAGCCCGTTGTTACGCGTCATGGTGACGCTCTGGTATTCGCCGACGATGCTGAGTGCACCCATATTGAACGCCATTTCCGCACCAAACAACATGTATTCGTCCGCACCCACAATCTTGCCCGTATTCAGCCAACGTTTCTGCGTGCGGGCTTCTGGGCGTGTGTAGAAACGGGCCTCTTCCGTACCGCTGTCATCGGGATCGGCAATGCTACCCGAAAGCGCCCAATGCGCGTACGTGCGGCCGCCGTCTTCCCAGACAAACGTGTTGGCGATACGGCTGGCAAGTTCCGCCTGGTGATGCTGATAATCGTCGCCAGCGCCATCGACCGCCTTGTACTTGCCGGTGAGGGCAACATCTTCCAACAAGAACACACCACCGCGCCAGTTCCACGCCTGGTCTTCGGAGATACCGTAGGAAAGCAGACCAAATCGACGAGCATCCTGATTAAACGCTTCAACGACGTAGGGTCGTTCGGTGAAGACGTTATAACGACTACTGTTGAGGTGATCCAATCCGTAGGGCCGCTTCTGGTTTCCCAGTTGCACCGTCTGCAAAACAGGAATATTCTTCCACCCCAGGTAAGCGTCCTTGAAAGCTACCTTGTTCGGCGCGGCGAACTCCATCTCAATCTTATAGTTCATATTTTCGCCGAGGTCGCCGGCAGGTCCGAACCGCAAACGACGGAAACTCCAATGGTCCTGCGGGCGTTTATCGGCACTGCCACGTTCGGCGATATTCGCTCCCTCATCCGTCGTCGGGTAGCCCCAGAAGTCGAAGTGGACACGGCCGGTCCATTTCTGTGTCGAGGCGGCCTTGACGCCAGCCAGCGCGGCCTTGACGTTGGGATCCGTTTTCGTAGCGCTGTCAGGGTCACCCAGCCGCTCAGGCCCCTGGTCACTCGGGTTATCTTTACCAGCTGCCAGGGTTTCTAAGGCTGAGGTGTATTGCACAGTCCCCTGTGGGAGCAGGGCCTCCTCAAAGATCTGCTGGGAAAACAGTACACCAGGAACGGCAAGTAACACGACAGCCAGCCAGCGGACAATAGGCCTGTTATGCATACTGCTTCTTCAACTACTGGAGATCGACTTACGCGTCCATTGTTAATTCGTGACCAAGTTGGGCACAGTCCATGGGGCACAGTCCATGAAAGATCAAATCGGCGCATAGTTCACGATTCCCACACCGTCAAGAAAGTAAAATGCCCTGAACCACAGTTTCTTCATATTTCAATTGGGTCATAACCAGCCAAACCCTCATAGTCGATACTGGCGAGGGTGACCCGCTAAGCGAATCGGCGCAATCGTCAAGTCGCCTCTTGACGGCACAGCTCCGCTAGCATCTCTATCCGCTTTGGCGCGCAACGCGGCAGGCACAACCGCGGGCAACCCGACAACGACCGCGCCCAAGAAACGCAGCGGCGAGCCGCAGCCAAATACAAAACTCACGAAAAGTCCGCGGGGACCTCTGCACCCCCAAAGGCCAGCCAACTGCAACGGTTAGTGCCCCAGGCACGCGTCTGCCTTGGAACTCAGCATGAATGAACGGACTCAGCCTTGGTTGCGCCAGGTCAGCTGGTCGGCAACTTCCAGATGCGAGCCGCGTTGAGCCCTAGCATCTTGCGTTTATCTTCCGCCGTGAGAAACGGCATATGTTCTCGTACCAGAGTAAGTTCCGCTGCCAGCGTAGGCCGGTCATAGACGCCGCGCACACTGCCAGGGTATCCGGTACCCCACAGCAACTTATCCGCTCCAAAAGCTTCATAGACCTGCTTGACCCAGGGAAGCGCGTCGGCAAATGGGTACTTGCCAGAGGCCGAGACCGACGTCAGCTCCGATACCTTGACGGCAGCGTTGGGATATTTGCCCAATGCCAAAAGTTTGTCCAGATGCTGCTGGACGTTGTCACCTCCCAGGTTGATCTGGCTAAGGTGGTCGACCACCACCTGCACACCCGGGTAGCGGCGGATCATCTGCTCGAGCCGTGGCAACTGGTCGGTAGCAATAAACAGATTGAAAACAGCGCCCAACTTTTGTGCCCGTTGCCAGAGACGATGATGTGCGGGTGACGTCAGCCAGGCATCGCCACCGCGAGCGCCATTATGGTAGTAGATCGCGCTGAACCGCATACCGGCAAGTCCCTGCTTGGTCATCCAGTATTCAAGCTTGTCGGTCACCTGAGGATCGGTCGGATCGATCAATCCATGTGCACGAAAGCGGTGCGGGTGCTGCTGCAAGCAGTACACGGTGTAGGTGTTATCCCAGCCGTGGTAAATCGTCTGCACGAGAATGCAATGCGTCACACCGTTCTTATCCATATCGGCAACCAGTTCCTCAACCGTCGCACCCACTTTGGGTCCTTTGAAATCGGTTTCGTACGGATGGTCGTACGGCCACTTCTTGGCGTCACCCGACCAGGTATGCATATGGGTGTCGACAATCGGGTCTCCCGCTTTGGCCGCTTTGATTTGAGGGGCTATCGCTACTGCGGCCGCCGCGCCGCCCATCCAGCTTCGCCGTGTCATGTCACTTCTGGCTGTTAAGCTCACCGGTGCAATTCCTTTGAGAAAAGGAGGGAGGGTGCAATATTTTCAACCAGCTCCCGTCGATGCTGAACGCAAGCTGGTAAACAGACTGTCTCAATACGCTGTCCCGAAATTGTAAACCGCGCGGGTGTGCCGGCCAATCAGGGCGGCCGGTTTCCTGCTATAACACCAGCATCCCCGCTGACAGGTCGTTCGTCACTGGCAACTGGGGAGTCGGCCACCCACTCCCTCTTTTTCTCGGCATACCATGAAACGCCCATATTTGCCGTCCCGCAGTGTTCGCCGCAGCCAGCCGCATCTTCGTGTCGCCATATTCTGGTTGCTCTTGACGAGCGCAACCCACGTCTTGCTAAGCAGATCCCCGGCCGCGGCCGCCCCGCGACCCAACATCGTGGTCCTCGTCAGCGATGACGCCGGCTACGCCGATTTTTCGTTCCAGGGCAGTCGCCAGATCGCCACCCCGCATCTCGACGCCATTCGCCAGGGTGGCGTCCTCTGTCAGGCCGGTTACGTCACCGCATCG
>PAQH01000001.1 GCA_002709225.1 Planctomycetaceae bacterium | reverse complement strand
GGGAAGCCCGACCACCTGAAAGCACACTATCCGGATACCCCACACGCTTTTCCACCTGCCGCGCGGGCGGTTGCTTACGCCTTCTTGGACCAGTTCCTCAAACCGTGAACGAACCGATTGCCGTGCATGTCGCCCACTCTCCAACCGCCTTTTTGGGTCGCTCCAGCTGTCGCGACCGGCTAGAATGGTGGCATGTTGTGACGCTTCCGGGCGCTATGTGACGCTTCGGCGCACTAGTAGTTCCACACCTTCTACACGAGAAACGCTTGTGGCTTGTCGCCCCACTGACCACCTGGCTTGGAACCGTCGCACGCTTTTGACCGCCAGCAGCCTCGGTTTTTGCGGTCTCGCGCTGCCCCAGGTCGGCGCCGCGCGGACCCGCCAACGGGCGAAATCTGTCATCCTGATCTGGCTCACAGGCGGACCTTCGCACGTCGACCTCTGGGACATGAAACCGCAGGCCCCTAGCGACTACCGCGGCGAATTCCAATCGATCGCCACGTCAGCTCCGGAGATCCAGCTGGGTGAGTTGCTACCCCACGTCGCGCAGCAGGCGCACCACCTGGCGATCGTGCGTTCGCTGGGTCATTACAATCGCGCCCGCAACGACCACCACACCGGCTACTACTACAATCTCACGGGCCACCAACCCGAGCCACCGTTCCTCAACAGCCGCAAACCTCAGTCTTCCGATTGGCCCTATATGGGCTGTGTTGTCGGTGCCAAGCGCCCCCCTCATCCCTATCTTCCCAACACGATTACCCTGCCCCAAATGGCAGGTGAACCAGGCAGCTATCGACCAGGACAGTTCGCTGCTCGACTGGGTGTGCAACACGACCCCCTGTTCGTTCTTGGCGACCTGAAAAACCCACTTGAATTCAAGGTTCCCGCGCTGGTATTGCGAGACGATGTGTCCTTGTCGCGCTTGCAACAGCGCCGCTGGTTGCTGGGACAACTCGACGGGGCACAGCGTTCGCTGGAACAAGCCGGACGAGTGCAAAAGTTTTCGACCCAACAAGAGAAAGCATTTTCATTGCTGGCTGCCCGTCGCTCCAAAGAGGCCTTTGATATCACTCGCGAACCCGCATCCGTGCGAGAGCGTTATGGGCCTGGACTCAACGCCATGAGTATGTTGATGGCGCGCCGGCTGGTCGAAGCCGAAGTACCGTTCGTCAGTGTGTTCTGGAAACACGATTATGAAGAGGACAAACGAAACGGTTGCCTGGGTGGCGCCTGGGATACCCATTGGAAGAACTTTGACTGCCTGAAAAACGTCCTGGTCCCCAAGTTTGATCGACCGTTTGCCGTTCTGCTAGCCGACCTGGAAGAGCGCGGACTCCTCGATGAAACACTGGTCCTGGTGACCAGCGAGATGGGTCGGTCACCGCGTATCGGAGATCCCAGATCCGGCGGCACGAAAGGCTCAGGGCGCGACCACTGGACACATTGCATGTCGGTACTGATGGCGGGCGGCGGAATTCGCGGGGGCCAGGTATACGGTTCCAGCGACCGTTTTGGGGCTTACCCGGACCGCAATCCGGTGGAGCCGGAGGATATCGCCAAGACAATCTACTATGCGGCCGGAATTTCCGACCTTTCCGCCAGCGATCCGGATGGCCGGAATTTTGAGTTAATGGATGCCGGGAGACCACTTACCCAGTTGTTCGTCTAGTGTCGGAAATTGCCCTAGATTGACGCGGGTAAACCGTACGGCTGGCGATACTCTTTGCTCAACATGGCTTGGGCAGACGAGCTGTTGGTAATCGTCTCCAACTCCGGATCAAACTCCACCACCGTCTTGGTCCGCAAGGCAATTTCCGCCAGATGAATCAAAGCACACGTCCGGTGGGCCACCTCGGCCGGGGCCTTGGTCGCTTTGCGGGAACGGACAGCGTTTACGAAGTCTTCCATGTGCGTAGGCAACGGAGCACCAACACGACCGGCCTGTCCACTCTGGGGACCGGGGGTTTCTTTTTTTCCCAGATAGGTGCGAAAGAAACCACGGCGGGAGAAAATCATGTAACCCTCGGTGCCGTAAAACGCGTTTCCACTATCGACGCCATGCTCCCCATAGGGTGTGTACAAACGGTCTTCGTACAGTAACACGCGACCATCTTGATAACGAAATGCGGCAAACGAATTGTCTGGGTATTCGCGGTAACCGGCCGGCTGCGTATTACTACCGTGTGCCGTGATCTCAATCGGATGTGTCTTCACCCCCAGTGCCCAAGCCGCCATGTCGATATCGTGTGCGCCATCGTCCCCCATGTCACCGTTTCCATAGTCGCGCCAGAGACGCCACTTGCTGTGGAAACGGTTGGCATTGAAGGCCCTTTTGGGAGCCGGTCCGAGCCAGCGGTCATAATCAACGCCCTGAGGCGGGCTCCCGTCCGGAACCGGCTGCTGAAAACCCCGGTTTTGCACGTTCCAGGCTTTGGTGATCCGGATGTCGCCGAGGATACCTGATTTCAGCACCTCACCCGCTTCGCTGGTTACCGGGCTGGACCGCATCTGGGTGCCGTGCTGAACAACCCGGTCGTACTTTTGAGCCGCATCGACCAACAAACGCCCCTCGCGAAACACATGACTAGCTGGCTTTTCCACATACACATCTTTGCCCGCCATCAACATCGGAATCGCGATCGGACAATGCCAGTGGTGCGGTGTGGCAATCGTGACCGCGTCAATCCGGGAGTCATCCACGATCCGACGAAAATCATCGGTCAATTGCGGGCGGTTTCCGGCAGCACTCTTGACGCGCTCAAAACCACGCTGACGCACGCTCGGATCGATATCGCAAAGCGCGGTAATGCGGACGGACCCGTTCCCCGCCAATTGGCCCACATGACCCATACCCATCCCGTTGAACCCGATCACTGCCATCGAAACCGCGTCGTTCGCTGCCGCGCGGGCCGTTTGCCCTGCCCCCGTGGCCCCGTAACCGGCGGCAGCAACACCACCCGCGAGAAAACCACGCCGTCCCATTTGTGTCATTGTTTGTCTCCTGTTTCATCCAGGCGCGAATGCCAGTCCTGATCTCGCCGCGGTGAAAGGCCCTGATCTATTCGAGAACTCCGCGCACGCGCTGACCCGGCATTCTTTAACCGTTACGACGGTGAGCAAGGTCGCAAACCGACCTAAACCAATTCACGAATCGGGGTGGGATCGCTCACCAGGTGCGTCGGTCGACCCTGGGGCGTGTAGAGGATCTTGCCCGGGTCAATTCCGAGTTGCGTGTAGACCGTGGAAATGAAATTCTCCGGCGACAGCACGCGCTGATTGGCGGCATAACCTTTGCGATCGGTCGCTCCGATCACGGTACCGCCCGGGATCGTACCGCCTGCCATGAGTACCGACATCGCGTTGGCCCAGTGATCTCGGCCTGGTGTGGTACTTCCGGAAAGGGTGGTAATCGCCGGGGTACGACCAAACTCACCCAGCGCCAGAACCAGGGTCGAATCAAGCAATCCGCGCTGATCAAGATCGTCAATCAGCATGGCCACCGACGCATCCCACTTCGGCAACCGTTGGGAAAGACTGCCAAACAAATTGGAGTGCGAATCCCAACCACCATCGTAGACCGTCACAAAAGGAACCCCGCCTTCGACGAGACGACGCGCCAACAGGCAGCGTTGACCGAAGGCATCCCGCCCGTAGGCGTCACGTGTTTTGGCATCTTCGCGCTCGATATCAAAAGCCGCTTGCGCCCCGGGCGACGTCACAAGGTCATACCCTTGCTGGTAATACGCATCGAGAGCTGTCACAGGATCGCCACTCGAGGCGTCTCGGATCCGTTTCATACGGTCGACCAGTTGTCGCAAGTCGCGCCGTTTCCCAAACCGATCGCCCAGAAGTTCCTGAGGAACGGACACGTCACGTACACGAAAACCACTTTTGTTCGGATCGCCGTCGACCACAAACGGGGCATACTTGGCGCCTAGGAAATTGGGGCCGCCCGAACGGGACATGCGAGGCATCGAAAAATAACTCGGCAACGCATTGTCGGTGCTCAGCTCACGGGCGGTAACACTGCCCATGCTGGGATGAAAGCTCACAAAAGCGCCACAGCTGACGGGAATACGTGGTGGTGCCCCGGTCATCATATAGTGGTTGCCGGCCCCGTGGTTGCCCTGGTTGTGTCGGATCGAGCGAACCACGGCAAACTTGTCGAGTCGGGCCGCCAATCGCTGCATGTGTTCGGAGAAATGGACACCGGGGACACGGGTCGAAACCGTGCCAAATTCCCCCCGGATTTCAGCCGGTGCATCGGGCTTGGGATCAAAGGTTTCGAAATGGGTTGGCCCACCATCCATCCAAATCAGGATGCAGGAGCGAACCGGACTCGATTTTTTTTCGCTCGACGCGGCTTCGGCGCGCATCTGCAAAGAATCGACCAGACCGCTGCCCAGCCAAGCACCCATACCCAAACGCAAGCAATGCCTGCGCGTCACACCTTCGCAATTGGTCCATAAATTCATGAAACTCACCCCGATAAGTTCATCGGTCGATCAGTGAACCGGTTGGAACAGAAGTCTCTTATCGGTTGTGATTATACCCCCAGTTGAAGGGCTCACGCCAGATGTTTTGCCGGCAAGATGGCCAAAACAGCCCTTTCTTGCCAGCAGGGCTGTCATTTCAGGCGGACTGGCACAACCAGATCGCTCGCGAACCAACACGAACGAGTGGACCAAACTGTTCGCAGGTACACAGAAGTCGCTACGCCAGTACTTCCCAAACCGGCTGGCCACCATGGCTGATGTGGACCGGCCGGCCGCCCAGATCGGGGACCGTCAATTGCGGATTGATCCCGATCAGCTGGTAGATGGTGGCTGCCATATCCCCAGCTGAAACAGGCCGGTCGATGGGATAAGCGGCCTGGGCATCTGTGGCACCCAACACCATACCGCGCCGCGTCCCCCCGCCAAACAACAAGGAAAACCCGCACTGCGGCCAGTGGTCACGCCCTGATTTTTTATTGATCTTTGGCGTCCGGCCCATTTCACCCATGACCACCACAAGCGTCTGATCCAACAGACCACGTGATTCGAGATCGAGCACAAGACCTTCGATCATCAGGTCGAGCTGGGGCAGATGCGTCCTGAGCATGTTGAACGTATTGCCATGCATATCCCAGTGATTTCCATTCCTGGACTCCCAATGCACCGTCACAAACCGGGACCCCGCCTCCACCAACCGGCGGGCAATGACCAAGCTCGAGCCCCACAAATTGCGACCGTATTGGTCGCGTACACGCTCCGGTTCGCGAGAAATGTCGAAGGCCGTGCGGGTCTTGGAAGAACTGAGTAACTCCAACGCCTGGCGTTTGAATTTGTTCATGCGCTCCGGCGCGCCGCGGCTTTCAACCGTCGCCAGCTGGCGATCAAACTGGGCAAGCAGGGTGCGGCGTCGATCGAATCGATTGGCGGTCAGACCGGGTAACGCAGCCAGCGAGGGGGGGAGCGGATGCCCAATCGCTTCTACCGGATCATAGTCATCCTTGGTTTCCCGTGCGAATGTCGGGTCGCAAGTCGTGAACATTGGGTCGTATTGACTGCCCAGGTAACCACCGTAGGGACCTGCCCGGCGGAGGGCCTGGTTGTAACCGGGAAACGCGGGCATCGTTACATAGCGCGGTACATCCGTCGGACCCGGGTCGAAGTACTGGGATACCGAAGCGATGCTGGGATGATCCGTACGCTTGGCAAAATAATTCTCGGCATCATTTCCGCCGTCGTAGCCGGTCAGTACGTTGTAAGGATTGTGGCTGTTGTAGCGGTGCGAATACGTTCGGATCAGGGTCGCTCGATCCATCAACCGGGCCGTCTTGGGCAACAGTTCACCGATTTGCAGGCCCGGTACGTTGGTGGAAATCGGCTTGAACTCGCCCCGTACGCTCTCGGGTGCCTCAGGCTTCAGGTCAAACATGTCCTGATGGGGTGGACCACCAAACAGATTCAACAAAATGACTGACTTGGCACGCGCCGGATGGGTTGCCGCGGTACCCGCTTCGCGGGCGGCCAGCCAATGGGGTAACGTCATTCCACCGAACAACGAGAGGGCACCGACGCGCATCGATTCCCGACGGGTCATCCCGTCACAGACTCGGGAAGTTCCTCCCATGACTCGCAGCATGATGGCTCCTTCGATGCAACCGTCTCGGGGAATCGTGTGTCCGGACTGGTGGTAGATCGCCAGAAGCTCATTCGTTGCGCCAGCAGCAACGCAGGAGAGCCTCTTGCCTACCTCGGATTGTAACGTATAGCCCAATGTACCTAAAGTGAATTACGCTGTGAGCCGGCGCCCGCAGTTTCTTCCCCCACGGAGGTCCTCGATGACCGATTTTTCCTGTCGCGACATCGCCCAGATGATCGATCACGCCTTACTGGCCCCGACGTTAACGGCAGACGAACTTCAGGTCGGCTGTGAAGCAGCGCTCGAGCACCAGGTTGCCAGCGTTTGCACCATGCCCTTTCACCTTTCCGAATGTGCGCGGGCACTCGCCGGCAGCTCCGTGTGCGCCAGCACCACGATCGGCTTTCCGCACGGTGTCCAGACCACTTCGATCAAACGCGCCGAGGCAGAACAAGCTCTGTTCGACGGAGGCCAGGAGTTGGATCTGGTGATCAATCCGAGCCGGGCTCTGTCGGGAGACTGGGATTATGTCCGTGATGAAATCGCCGCCGTGCTGGAACCCACTCGGGCAGCCGGGCAAAAACTAAAGGTCATTTTTGAGACCTGCTATTTCGACCAGCAGCAAAAAATAGCGCTTTGTCAGATCGGGAATGAACTCCAGGTTGACTGGATCAAAACCTCGACCGGGTTCGCCCGTGCCGGCGCTACGGTCGACGATGTAAAGCTCATGGTGAGCCAGGCGACCGGGCGTGTTGAAGTCAAGGCATCAGGGGGCATCCGTGACCTGGACTCGCTATTGGCGCTGCGCGCCGCCGGCGCCACTCGCATCGGGATGAGTCGCACCGCCGATTTAATGGAAGCCTGCCGGCGGCGTCTCGGCTTGTGACCGATCGTCCAGATCGGCAAAATAGCCCCAGTTTGCAACGCCGCTGGGTCATGCCGTAACACACTGAAGGAACCAGGCAAAATGCTCTGCTACTTCCACAAAAAACATTGGCTACTGGGTGTCTGTTTCAGTTTACTGCTCCATCTCCATCCGTTGCGGGGTGAATCGAGCTGGCCCCAATGGCGCGGCCCCCAGGGGACCGGTGTCAGTCAGGAGACCGACATTCCTGTGAAATGGAATAGGGAGCAAGTGCGCTGGCGCACACGAATTCCGGGGCGGGGTCAATCGTCCCCCGTGGCCGAAGGGGGACGTATTTTTTTGACCACCGCGACGGCGGATGGTAACGCGCGGAGTGTGGTCTGCATTGAACAACAGACGGGCAAGCTGCTTTGGCAACGCCAGGCCGTCGAAGGCATGCCTGAAACGGTGCATCCAATGAACTCCTGGGCAACGCCTTCCTGTGCCGCCGACGGTACTCGCGTGATGGCTTATTTTGGTAATGGTGGACTGTACTGTTTTGACTATCGTGGCCAACGTCTCTGGCATCGTAATCTGGGACGACTCGCCAACAATCGGTGGGGTGTCGGATCCTCACCGATCCTGTTTGGAGATGACGTCATTCAAACGTGCGATGGCGACAACGACGCGTTCCTGGTTGCCGTGGACCGCGCCACTGGAAAGATACGTTGGCGTCAAGAGCGGCGCAAGAGTCGCGGGTTCAGCACACCCTTGTTGATTGACGTCGACCGGCGCCAGGAACTCGTGCTCAACGGACATTTCGGAGTCCATGGTTACGATCCGCTCACCGGCAGTGAATTGTGGTTCTGCGAGGGGGGGTCCGGGCGCGGGACCCCTAGTGTTACCAGTGGCCATAATTTGATTTTCGCTATCAGCGGTCGCAGCCGTGGACCGGGCGACCTGATGGCGATCCGACCCGGCGGCCGGGGACCAGTGGCAGCCACCCATCTCGCCTGGCAAGCTCAACGAGGCGGCCGCGACCTGCCGTCACCATTACTGATCGGTGACTATCTGGTCGCAGTCAATTTGCGGCCCGGGGTCGCCACGTGCTACGACGCACGCAGCGGAAAACTCCTCTGGAAACAACGGCTGGGTGGAAACTTCTCGGCCTCGCCCATCGCGGCGGGAGGAAATGTCTATCTGCAGAACGAACGGGGTGAAACAATTGTTATTCGGCCTGGTCCAACCTATCGAGAACTAGCTCGTAATGGCCTGCCGGCAGCAGAAACTGAGGCGTTCCGGGCTTCGCTCATGCCCCTTTCCGGCAAGCTCTATGCGCGTTCCGACCAGTATTTGTATTGTGTCAGCGGCAGCCCCTGAAGTACCCGTTCCAGATGATTGCCCCGCGGATGTTACTGACCGCGATCGGCCGGCCGCTCCGTCCACTGTCATGATGGTGAGCCGGTAATTCGCCTGCTAGGATAGTGCGCAGTTACAGTCCCTCGATCGGGTTGGATCCGGCTGTCCCTGGCCACCATTTCGCCTGACCATCCATGCTCAGTCCAGGAGTCCCCATTCATGCGCCAATTCAGTTCGACATTCCCCGGAATCTTGTTGGTTCTGGGTATCGCTCTCATCATCCAGGCCGACGACGACCAGAAACCCGAGGGTGGGCGTCGCAGAAGTGGACTGGCACCCGTTGGTTATGACGACAACCAGCTGATCCCGGGGCAGTCATGGAAAGTCCATGACATCGCTCGACCGGAGCCCTATGTAATTGCAGCCGGTACCAGCAGTACCCCCACTGCGGCTGGCACGGCTCCCTCTGACGCGATCGTGTTATTTGACGGAACAGACCTGGGGCAATGGGCCGCCGGTGATGGCAGTCCGGCCAAGTGGAAAATTGAAAATGGTTACGCTGAAGTCAACGGGACGGGTTCCATCACCACCAAACACAAATTTGGCAGTTGCCAGTTGCACCTGGAATTTGCCACCCCCACGGAAGTTCAAGGCGATAGCCAGGGGCGCGGCAATAGCGGCATCATGGTCATGGGTTTCTATGAGATTCAAGTCCTGGATTCTTTCCAGAACCGAACCTACTCCGATGGTCAGGCAGCAGCCATTTATGGACAGTATCCACCCCTGGTCAACGCTTCGCGCCAGCCCGGGCAATGGCAAACGTACGACATTATTTTCGAAGCACCACGCTGGGAAGGTGACAAGCTGCTGCGGCCCGCTTATTTCACGGTGCTGCACAACGGTGTCTTGGTCCATCACCACACAGCTAGTGTCGGGCGCGTGGCCCACAAGGATCCTGCCCAATACGCTCCACACGAGGCGGAACTTCCACTCAGCTTACAGGACCACGGAAATCCCGTCCGGTTTCGCAACATTTGGGTACGCCCCCTGGGACAATACGATGAACCGTAAAATAGCAACTCGCGGGAGGGGTCGCTGATTTCTCCCGAGAGTCGCGACGCGTTGCAGTTGCTTGGAAAGGAGTACATCATGACAAGCCAGATCTCGAACTCCATCGATCGCCGTCGCTGTTTACAAGCCGGTGGCGTCGCACTCGCCGCGACTACCATGGGCACTCAAAGCCTGGAAAATGCCGTGTTGCCTGCCCAAGAACGCGCATCAAGTGGCTGGATCGATGCGCATTCCCATATCTGGACTCGGGACGTCAAAAAATTCCCTCTTGCCAAAGGACAAACCGTCGCGGATCTTGATCCGCCCAGCTTCACCAGCGAAGAGCTGATTCAAACCGCAACCGCTGAAAACGTCCAACGTGTGGTATTGATCCAGCACCATATTTACCACGGCTGGGACAACACCTACTTGATCGACGCCGCCGAGCGATATCCGGGCAAATTCAAAGTCGTCGGAATGGTCGACGATACCCGCTCCCATCCAGCGGCGACCATGCGGGAACTACAAAAACACCATGTTAGTGCCTTCCGAATCACCGCCTGGATTCGTGGCAGTGACAAATGGCTGGACGGACCAGGAATGGAAGCGATGTGGAAATGCGCCGCGGAGACGGGTCAAGCCATGTGCTGTTTGATCGATCCGCGTGACCTGTCAGCCGTCAATCGCATGTGCCAGAAACACCCCGATACTCCAGTGGTCATTGACCATTTCGCACGGATCGGCGTGGACGGCCAAATTCGACAAGCTGACGTCAAGCAACTCTGCGCCCTGGCCAAGCATCAACATGTCCATGTCAAGATCTCGGCCTATTATGCCTTGGGCAAGAAGCAACCGCCGTACCTCGACCTCGTGCCGATGATTCGACAAGTGTATGACGCCTACGGGCCGCAACGGTTAATGTGGGCCAGCGATTCACCCTACCAGCTGGTGGATCAACACACGTACCGCGCGTCGATTCATCTGATCCGCGACGGGATCGACTTCTTGTCGTCAGCAGATCGTGACTGGTTGTTGCGGAAAACCGCAGAAAAAGTCTACTTCTACAAATCCTGAACACCTCTGTTTGAGCGCATTGGAGCATCACAACACCATGTCGCACGCGGGCCAGGTTGCAATGGTAACAGGAGGCGGACGCAATCTCGGACGCTGCATCGCGTTGCGGCTGGCCCAGGAAGGCTTCGATCTGGCGTTGCTGGGACCCGACTTGCAGGAACTCGAAACCACCGCACAAGAAATCGCCGCTATGGGCCGTCGCTGTCGTCTGGGCGAAGTTGACTTTCTCGCACCGGACACGGTCGCGACAGCGATTCAATCGGTCTGCCGTCAACTCGATCAGATTGATGTACTGGTAAACAATGCGGGAATCGCAGGACCGACTGCAACCATCCAAAACACGACGCGGGCCGAGTGGGATGCGACGTTGGCAATCAATCTAAGCGGCGCATTTCTGTGTTGCCAGGCGGTGGTCGAGGAAATGATTGAACGCCAGTCTGGAAAGATTATCAATATTTCCTCCATGGCCGGGAAAATTGGATTTGCGCTGCGGGCTCCCTATGCCGCGTCAAAGTGGGGGCTGATTGGGTTGTCGATGACTTTGGCCAAGGAATTAGCCAGCGCCAACATTCAGGTCAATGCCATTTGCCCCGGCCCGATTGAAGGTTCTCGTCAAGACGAAGTCATTCGCGATCGGGCAGCGCAAACCGGCCAGAGTGAAGATGCCGTACGTACCAACATCCTGGAGAGCATGGCGCTCGGTCGCATGGTCCCTCCCGACGACATCGCCAGTATGGTGGCGTACTTGGCCTCGGCGGCTGGCAACAACATCACTGGACAAGCGATTGATGTTGCCGCAGGTTACGCCCTGTGAATCGGCAAGCAGTGGCGCTACAATGGCCCGCTTGTTCTCGCTCCAACGACTGCCGACGCACCCTCTGCTGCGCCCAGTTGGTCACCCAGGTGATGTCGGGCAACTAGACAACACTGTCAACCTGCTCCAGAACCAGCTTCAGGGCCGTCGCCGCGGTCTCCTTGGATAGCGATGGCAGCGGTGTGGGGTGACTGGCAGCCTGGCTGATTTCAACGGGCAAATGAATGAACCCGGCCTTGGTTTTCCAGCCATTTCGTCGGATCGCGTAATGGGATGAATAGAGGATCGCGTTACACAAATAGGTTCCCGCGTGATAGGAAACACGGGCCGGGATTCCCCGCTCACAAAGTCGCTGGGTCCAGGTTTCCAGCGGCAGCTGAGAACCAAACGCGATAGGACCGTCTGTGACCAGGGGGCGGCCCGCTGCTGTCGGGGCATCCGGATGCCTGGCGACATTAATTCCAATCGCTTCAAATTGCACGTGTGTCGAACCGGGTGCCTGCCCAAGATGCAAGGCCAAATCGAATTGAGCCGCCAGATCCTCCTCCAATTTGCGCTGCACCACGGCCACATCGACCGGGTAAAGACGCGTCGTGACGCTGTGCTGGGCGGGCAACTGCCGCGTCAATTCGACCAGGGCCAACCAACTGGCATTGGCTTTCCAGGGGCCGTACGGCTCAAATGCGGTAATCAAGATCTTTGCCATACCAAGTGCTCAGCTGGAAAGCAGTCCTACCGCGGCAAGAATCCTCGCCGTGGGCTGGCATGCGTATCTCTGGCGAAGTAGGCTATTCTACGTACGCGACTGGAAAAGCTCCATTATTTGGCAAGGAAACAACTCCTGGCCCGACCGCGCGACGGCCTGAGGAGTTCGAACTTTAGTGACTAGATCGGGAGTCTAATATGTACTTCAACCCTGGCAAACTTCTCTGCGTCCTCATGCTGCTCAGTGGAGCCTCGCTCCTACCCCTTCAGGCCCAAGACAAAGAAGAAAAGAAAGAGGAGAAAAAAGAGGAAGCCAAGGCGCTCTTCCCCGACAAAAACCTGGAAGCGGTTGTCCGACGCGAAGTCTTCGAAAAGCGCAACAAAAAGGACCCGCTGACGAAAGAAGATGTTGTCAACATCTCTTCGATTGGGGTCGGTGGTTATGGTCGGGGTAAGAAAATCAAGAGCCTGCAGGGATTGGAGGCCTGTCGTAGTTTGCGAGCCCTCGAATTACCGGACAACGAAATTGAAGACCTCACCTCGATCCAAGAATTGAAATACATTCAGACCATCACGCTGTCTGGGAACAAAATCAAGAACATTGGCCCGCTAGGAAAATTGACGGCACTGCAGTACATCAACATTGAGAAGAACCAGGTTGCGGACTTGAAGCCTTTGGAAACCCTGAAAAACCTGCGCAATCTGTATGCGGATGAAAATACCGTGAAGGATCTGGCGCCATTGGCAGGTTTGGACAAGATGGTCTCCATTTACCTGAAGAATAATCAGGTCACCGACCTCAAACCTTTGGCAAAATTGAAGTGGCTGGAACGACTTGACGTCAGTGGTAACGGCTTGACCGATGTTTCAGCGCTAGCTGGATTGACCGAATGGCGTTACCTGTTCCTGCACCGCAACAAGATCACTGATCTCTCTGTTCTGATTGCAATGGCGCAGAAAGACAAGAAAGGTGATCAACGATTCGCCCCATTCTGGAATCTGTATCTGGCCGACAATCCATTGAGCGACGATGCCAAGGGCAAACAGCTTGAGGAATTGAAGAAGGTCGCTCGTACTGTCGATCTCAAATACAACCGCTGAGTGCTAGCCTGCTCACATGCCCATCCGTTGGGGGATCATCGGTTGCGGAGATGTAGCCCGCCGTCGTGTGGCGGCGGCCATCTCGAGTGATGCGCAAAGTGAATGTTTGGCGGCATGTCGGCGAGATCCTGTACGCCTCGCCCAGTTCTGCGCCGATTTTGAGATTCCGCGGGCCTACGCAACGTACCAGGAGCTGCTCGCCGACGGGCAAATCGACGCCGTCTACGTGGCCACGCCCGTCAGTGCGCACTGCGCGCAAGTAGTGGCGGCGGCCGCGGCCGGCAAACATGTTCTGGTCGAAAAGCCGATGGGCTGCACGGTCGCCGAATGTGACCACATGATTGACGCCTGCCAGCGTGCAGGCGTCCGCCTGGGTGTGGCTTACTACCGCCGTTTTTACCCTATTGTCGAACGCATGTATCAATTGCTGCAGGAGGGGAGTTTGGGCGAACTCCTGTCAATTTCGGCGGTTACGGCAAACCCCTTCCAGATGTCTCCGGGTGACGAGGGCTACTGGCGTGTGCTGCCAGATGTGGGGGGGGGTGGATCGCTGATGGACATCGGAAGTCACCGATTAAACCTTTTCCGCCACCTGGGAGGCCCGCTACGAGAGGTCAAGGCGTACTGCGATACGATCGCTGCACCTTACGCAGCCGAAAACGTAGCGTCCTTAATCCTGCGTTTCCAGTCCGGTGCCCATGGTATGCTGCAGTGTTTCTTTGGCTCACCCTTTGACCCCGATAGCTTCACGATAACCGGGACACGGGGTCAAATCAGTTCGGCTCCATTGAACGGTGGCCAGTTGGTCTGCGAATTGGATGGCCAGCGACATGTCGAGTCGCATCCCCCTGCCGAAAACTTGAATGCACCCCTGATCGCCGACTTTGCCAGCGCGATCCAGGCGCAGCGCCCACCCGAAGTTGCCGGGGAAGAGGGGCGGGAAACCAACGCATTTCTGGCAAACGCTTATCTCCGCTCTCAATTGACTAACTGATGTCCCGTCACCGCCAGGTTCTGTTACATACCGTTTGTTTGGTGTTGGTCCTGTTCCGGACGGTCGCCCACCCCGCCTTTCCCGGGCGAACAGATGATCGAGACGCTTCCCGCGCCGATCCCTTTGTCGACCGCGTGGTGTCCTTTGAGCCTGGTCCCGGTGGTGGCTTTGGTAAGGAGCGGCTACCGAAGATCGTGCTGGGGCCACCGCGCGGTGCTGGTTTACGAGCCGGATCACGACATGTGCTGTCGTTAGGACAGCGCGGGCGCATCACACTGGCTTTCGTCGACAATCAAGTCACTGATGGTCCGGGAGGCGACTTGTTGATTTTTGAAAACGCCTTTCTGGATGGCGACGGGACGCAATCTACCCGGGGCTTCTTTGAACTGGCCAAAGTTGAAGTGAGTGTCGACGGAGTCTCTTGGAAAGCGTTTCCCTACGACACGGGTACCCGGAAAGGGTGTGCCGGCTGGCATCCCGTGTTCGCCAACCCCGATAAGAACCAGATTCCGGCTACCGATCCCAAACGAGCTGGGGGCGATTTGTTTGATCTACGAGATGTGGGATTGCGGTACGCCCGCTACGTGCGTATTACCGATCTGGATAATGCCGTGGGTGCATCAGGTACAGTCGGATTTGATTTGGACGCGATCGCCGCCGTGCATTCCCAGCCACCGTCCAAGTCCCCCCCCTGACGCAAATGGGTTGGCTCGACATTGCGGTCGGTCGCCAAGCTGCCGACCGGCAGTCATTCCCCGGCAGCGAGGCAGTTGATCCCGGAGCACCACCTTGGTCCCCGGCCTGGGAAATCGCCCCACAACGGTACCACAAAAAAACCGGCTGGCGCCATGCGCCAGCCGGTTTGTCTGGTTAGCCGTGCGGGCCGTTTCGCGACTTAATCAAACGCCCCATTACGGCGCCGTTTGGGCAAGTTGGATCCACCCGATCCCGCCGCCGAGGGCTTGCGGTTGCGAAAAATACCGGATGTCTGGCCTGTCGATTGGGGTCGCAAACCGGTCTTGAGCTTAGGCTGGAAATCCTCCCCGCGGGCTGCTTTATCTAGGCGTACCGTACGCATCTCACCCTGATAACCCATCAGGCTGAGAAATTCGTCGAGGTTGATGGCCTGAATCCCAATTTCATTCGCCTGGTTGAACAACTCGTTATAGCCAGCGAATTCGTTTTGTTCCGTGGGCACAGAACCCTTCACCAGATAGGTCGTCGCGGGGGTCATCGTACCGTTGATCGCCCCCTTGTCATCGACTTCTGCGAGAATCACGCCACCATTCATCGTAATCAACTTATGCACCAGGTCGCGCTCGCCTTCGTCTCGACGGTCATTGCCATCGACATCCATAATGCCTGCCAAGGCAAATCCCATTCGCCGACCTGGCCGCCAGACGGGTGAGAAAATAACGTCGCCTGGCACGATCGGATCTTCTGTCAAATCATTACTGATCCGTGCTTCGGCGAGGTGTTCATCAACCACTTTGGTCACCTCAATGTCACCCTTCTTGCGCGTGGCATCGATGCCATTGACGTCGTATCGATACACACTGAATGTCATCTGCCGCCGCAAGCCGTCGGCCACTCCAACATTGATCCAAACCATCTGGGAACCCTGATTGATCCAGGTCACGCGGCCATCCGGGATGCGAAAAATAGCTTCTCCACGCAAATCACGAACCCGATTGCGTAGCAGCTCTGCAGCGTTTCGCATCTTATTGATAGTCGCATCTGAACTCGTTTTTTGCTCAGCAACTTGTGATTCAGCCGCCGTCTTGTCCGCCTCCGCCTGCTGTACGCGAGATTGCAGTTCTTGCTGGGCTGTTGCTTGATTTCGCTTGTATTCTTCAAACTCGGTCTTTTGCTTCAACAGCTCATCGCTCACCGTCTGCTGTTGTTTGACTGCTTCTGCAAGTTGATTCTTGGTGGCTTCTTCGTTGGCCTGCCGGGCGGCCAAAATCTTATTCTGTTCTTCGGTACTCTGCTTGAATTGCTCGTTGCGGTTCTGCAGTTCGGAGATCAAGTGCGACCCGATCTTCGAATAGCTACGGTCACCCGCGTCAAGATTCGACGCGTAGGTCGCCATATCCACGTGAAACTTATCGACCAGACCCTTGACTTCGCTGTCGGGCGAAAGCGGAATTCCCTCCAATTCCTCTGGAGGGCCTTGAATCATTGCCTTCAATGCCTGGATTTCAAAGTTTAGGTTATTGATCGTTGCGCTATCCTTCTCCGCCTTCGTCTTGGCCGCTTCGAGGCGTTGCTTATTGCTGGAATCGGTGTAATAGAACACCGAAGCCGCGACGGCCATCCCCACAGCAAATATCACCGTGACCATCAACCAAATCTGCAGGCCCATGTTTTCACGCGACGCCATGACAAATCTCCCGCGAGCGCGACGCTCTGTTCGTCCAATCCAAAGAACAAGGGCCGACCGGTTGGGCGACCGCAACTCAAATTCCGCGACTTACTTCCCTGCCATTCCTTGCCAGGCGGCCGACTCAATCCCACTGCGGAAGAGGACGACTTTCTGATGCCCAGCATGGCTGCACAGCACCCAGGTATCCGTATAGCATTCTCATCGACCGTCCGCACGCAATTGCCGACCTTTGTTCCCGCGGTTCCGGTCCTGACTACCGGGCAAATCATACCAGGTACATCAGCCAGCCGGGTTCCCCCGATACCCGGATCGGACGGTCCCCTACGTGCGAGTCTAGACGGCGCCAAAAGACATGTCAATGAAAGTAGGAAACTAGGGTAACTTAGGACGACAGGATCGAAGGCGCCACCGCGGGCTACCATTGCTACCTACTATAGGGGGTACTAATATCATTGAGCAGAGCCACGATCAAACCGGTCGCCCGTCGTTGCGGATCCCTTTGAGAACCTGATTCTGTCAGGCCGCGACCGCTTCTCGAATGGCCTGTACCACACCGGGCATCGTGTATTCCCGAGCTTCCGCCTGTGGCTCGAACCCGCACTCCCGCAGCGTGCTTGAGGTCAATGGACTGATGCTGGCCAGCTTGCACTTACCCAGCAGCGGACCGGCCAACCGCACCAGCGCCCGCGCAATCGCAGAACTGGTGACCGTCACCCAGTCAATTTGCCCCAGGGCCAGTTGCTGTTGGATATCCGGCTGGATCTGGCGCGCATCCGAACTCCGATAGACGACGACCTGGTCCACGATACCCCCTGCGGCGCGCAATTGTTCCGCCAAAACCTCCCGCCCCCGACTGGCACGCGCCAGTAAAAAGCGTTGTTCCGCCGCTCCCTGTACCAACTCGGCAGCCAGAGATTCTGCGCGGAATTCACCCGGTTGCAGGTCAGCATCGAGATGGAATCGCCTTAACTCTCGCGCGGTTCCCGGGCCAATCGCAGCGATGCGCAGGTTCCCTAAAGCACGGGCATCCTTGCCCGTTGCCCGCAACCGGTCTAGCAGAAACCGAACCCCATTGGCGCTGGAAAAAACCAACCAGTCATACTGGCTGAAGTCTGAACAGGCCTGATCGACCGGCGCCCAGCTCTCGGGCGGGTCAATGCGAATCATCGGGTGCGTCAGTACGTCTGCACCAAGTTCCATCAAAGGCTGTCGAAGTTGGTCGAGTTGGTCTAGCGGTCGCGTAATCAAAATACGGACACCAAACAAGGGTCGCCCTTCAAACCAACAAGGGTGCGCCATGGAACGAGTTACTTCGCCCAGGATGATCATGGCGGGTGGACGAATCTCCGCCGCCGCCACGCGGTCGGCGATTTCATCAAGACGACAATAAATCGTCTGTTGATCAGGCAAACTGCAGCGGCGAACGATCGCCGCGGCTGTATCCGGCGATTTACCAGCCAGCAGCAATTGACGCGTCCAGGTCCGGGCCGTGGTCACACCCATGTAAAACACGAGCGTTCCGGGAAAGTTCGCCAACCCCTGGTAGTCCATGGCTGGCTTCCGCTTGTCGCAACTTTCTTGACCCGTAATGAGCGCTACTGCCGAAGCTTGATCACGGTCAGTCAACGAAATGCCCGCACAGCTCGCAACAGCTGTTGCCGCTGTCACGCCAGGTACCACTTCCCAAGGTATGCCAGCCGCCTGAAGCGCGCCAAGTTCCTCACTGCCCCTGGCGAAAATGGTGGGATCACCCCCCTTGAGGCGCACAACCTGCTGGCCGGCAAGCCCTCGATTCACGAGCGCTTCGTTGATTTCCGCCTGCGTCCAAATCCGTGTTTTCCCGTGTTGCCCCAAACAAATCTGCTCCGCATGTTCGTTGGCAAACCGCAAGATTTCCCGATTAACCAGATAATCGTAGAGCACGACATCGGCCCGCCGTAAGCATTCCACGCCACGCAATGTGAGCATGCCAGGGTCGCCGGGACCCGCGCCAACGAGATACGCTTTGCCAACCGGTGGTGATAGATCTGATGGCATGCCAACCCATGTGAAAAAAATCAAGCGTACTACTACCGTGACAGCAACAACCCTACCGTGGGTCGGCCACGTAATCCTACGAAATGGCTACCGCACTTGTACGGCCCAGGTGTCGTCAGAAGATCCAGCCGTAATGTCCACTCCCTGCGCCCAGAGACCGTCACAGTCCACAGGGGCCACTCCTCTAACGGCGAACAAGCGGGCGCCACGGGTGGCCAATCAACGCACCTGACATTCACTCGTCGCGACGTAACTCAAAGCTGGCTGGCACTTTGCGACGAGCGTACCAGATCCGCCACTGTTCCTCATTGAACTCGAAGTTCACTTCCGGGTTCAGCGACGTCAGCGCACCAAGAACATCCTGATTCTGCTCTTCCCACCGAATTACCATTGGTTTGTTCTTGCCAAATTGAAACGCCCGTCCCCCGTTGCCAAAAGTCGCGTTCGCGTTGCTCTCATTTGGTTTCAACGTACGCTTGTGTTGTGTCACCAGCGCTTCGATCAAGGGACGCGTCGCTACCGGATCTCCCAGCTGAGCCAGCGCCAGCGCCGCCCGGTTGACGAGCCGATTATCGTTTGCCGAAAGCACCTGGATAAACGAAGCGACGGCGCGATCCGTTCCGAATCGAGACAGCTCTTCCAAGCAGCGTTCACGCACGAAGTCACTCGGGTCACGCAGCGCGCGGGAAATAAAAGCACGGACCCCTGGTCCGCGCTGTAAGCGCGCCAGAACGTCGATGTATAACAGTTTGAGGGGTTCAAATTCCTGATCCTGGTCGAGAAATTCCGCCAGTGCAGGAGCCGCTCTTCTGTCCATGATTTGGGCAATGTTATCGCGCCCGGACACCTGTTTGCCGCGCGCTTTGACGATCCAAGTCCGCCACATCTTGAGTTTCTTGCGCCAAGCCTTTTCTTCGATTTCGCGCGTCTCAAGCCGTTTCTCAAACTCGACGTCCTGAATCAGTCGCCATTTTCCCTGGTAGCGCACGTAGCCGCGGTTTTCCCAGTACTCCTTGGGCTGTTGCCAGCGGCCATCAATCTTACGGAACCCCAGCGCGCGACGCGCGTTGAGATGTTCGGATTCGTAGGTCAGTATTTTTTCCAGATGCATCTCACGCTGCACTCTCAAACCGCGCTTGCGACACTCTTCAGACATGATCCAATTGCCCCGAGCGGTGGCTGGCATCTTGGGAAGCCATCTCTGGTACCATTGCTCGGCCTCGGATTTGAGGATCACTTCCGCAACCTGCTCCGGGGTGAGTGTCAGCTTGGCTCCGTCTGATGTGCGAATCAGGTATTTCTGCCGAGGCGTCTCAGTCGGATTCAACAGATCGCCTTCGACGCGCCCTGGAGGTTGATCCCCCACCGGTTTGAGAAGGATCACATCGGCTTTCAAAAGACTACTGGAAACTACCAGTAACAGACCAATCACCAACCGCATTGTTGCCATCGATCGACCCTCGTTGCCAAACAACCCTGCTTCAGTTATCGGCCAAACAAGCCGCTCGTCATGCGCACCAGATTCTGAACCCAAAGTGTCTCCCTGACGCCGGTCGGGTTGGGTGATTTGACCGGATTATGCAGCGCGTTGCCTACCCAGTATAGGATTCGGCGACCGGCCGGATCAACAAAAACACGCGCTGGACCAGCAAACCGCCACGGTTTGTGTCGCCCAACACACCCGATTTCGCGCCCCCGGCAGAGGTGACAGCAACCCGGGTAATCAGATTTTTTCGCCAAGACCCTTCGTTAACGCCATAAAAGCCGATTCGAGATTGACCTCATCTTCTCGGAATAAACGGATCCGGTGACCCGCCTGGACCAAGGCTGTGGACAGATCACTGTAATCCTCAATTCCGGGAGATAACGTCACCCACAAATCGACGTCTCGCTGTTCGATCGATTCTACGGCACGCTGTTGTTCAAGGATGCCACGCGCCGAATCCAGATCGCCGACAACGCCAATCACCAACACAATCTGCTGGCGAACTTGTTTCATCACCTGCGCGACTTCGGCATTCACGGACATGACGCCGCGGTCGATAATCCCGACCTTGTTACAGATGTCCGCCAGTTCCGGCAGAATATGGCTGGACACGATAATCGTTTTCCCCATTTGCCCAAGCTTCCGCAACAAGTTGCGCATCTCGATGCGGGCGCGAGGATCAAGTCCGCTGAGCGGCTCGTCCAACAGCAGTACTTGTGGATCGTGCAACAGGGTACGGGCTAAACCGAGCCGTTGTGTTTGACCTCGGGAAAGCGTATTGGCATAGGCATCACGTTTGAAGTTGAGGTCAACGATCTCCAACATTTCTTCGCATCGCTGTCGTCGCGCCGGGCCCTGGATACGGTAGGCGGCCGCGAAAAACTCCAAATACTCAATCACTTTCATATCGTCATAGAGTCCAAAGAAGTCCGGCATATAGCCCACCAGCCGACGGATCTCTTTGGGTGCCGTATAGATCGAATAGTCGCAAACGTAGGCTTCACCCCATGTCGGATTCAACAGTGTGGAGATAATCCGCATCGTGGTTGTTTTTCCGGCGCCATTGGGGCCGATAAAACCAAACAAGTCGCCTTCGTTCAGCTCGAGATCGATCTCGCGTATTGCGAATAGATCGCCGTATTTCTTGGTTAGATCGTGGGTCCTGATCACCGGCGTAGCACTTTCGGCTGATGGTGGATTTGTGCACACTTCATTGTGGTTGCATTTCCACAGGAAAAAGAACTCGGACATAGGTCCAGTGCGCATTTGCCTCCGCAGACAGCAACTCTTGTTTGTCGCTCAAATCACTGAGAGATTGCGTGCTACGACCCACCAAGATGGCGCGTCCCGTGCGCAAGGCGGCGCTCAGGTCAACGTAGGATTGATAGCGATGCGTCAAATCAACATACGATTCACCCCCCGCTGCGCCGTAGAACATCATCAGTTCCAAAATCCGCGGCAACTGACCGGGCCGAACGTCTTCAGGATCCCAGTGGGTACTGACATCGCGGTTACTGACAACAACCCGTTGTTGGAGTTTCCAGCGCAGGTCTTTGTGCGACAACTGGTTAAGCGCCACCGTTTGTCCCGATCGCAGTACCCCGTCGATCCGATACGACGAGTTCTGGTAAAGCACGACGGAGTCGACTAGATCCACATCGAGTGGGTTGTGGACTTTCCCGCGCAAGAAATGTCGCCGATCAGCAACGAGCTGGGATCCCGATCCGGCCGGCACTTTCGCTGACCAACGGGCGGATAGGCCCGTACTCGAAGCCACAGGAACGGACAACCCTCGTAGTTGCCGACTGGATCGACAACAAACTTCATAAGCCTGACCGCTCAGCCGAGTTGTCGATGGATTTCCCAGTCCACCAAGGCCCTCTCCCGGCAAACCTTGCCAACACATCAACACTTCTGCTTTTTCTTCTGTCGTCAACCTACCGGATGGTGTCAGCGACAGGTCGTACTGTGCCTGCTGGGGACTATAAAGTTGTGCCCAGGTTGTACCTCGCACTCGCCCGCTTTGGGTATCCACATCAATGATTTCTACTTTATTGACAACCACCCGGCCTTGATCCCGATAACGAGACAATCCAATCGCCAACAGACAAAAAAGGGTTGCCAGCAGCGGAAATGTCAGCCATGTCCACTGCATTCGCAAAGCCAGCCAACGCCGTAGCATGAAGAAATCACCCGGACCAATCAGCAGGGCGTAAAGTCCGATGAGCGCCGCCACCAAGCCAAATGGAAAGACCCGTACATTCTCGAATTGATCCATCGCTCCACGCAACTGTCCCACAATATCCTGGTATCCAACATGGGTGAGTTGTTCTACCCGCATATCGAGTCCCTTGCGGGGTCGTCCCGCCGATGAACCGTTGATCAAACGGGGCATCAGCGAAGTTCTTCCGGACCAGGATGTCCAGGGAGACCGGCCCAGATCCGCTGCGATCAAATCGACCTGGCCCATACCGCGCGCAAAGCGAACCCAAAAAGCCTGCTGCTCGTTACCGCGGGCGATAGGTACTTCCACGACACCTTGCGGATTGCGAATCAAAGTCATCTCGAAAGTCCGCAACTGTTCGCTTGACGGAAAAATCGACTCCAGTTCCGCGGTCTCCGTTTGCTGGCGGACTTCAACAAATTGACCTGGGTTGAACCGCGCCAACGGGTGCTGCTTGTCAAACACAGCAGCACCGTTACGGCCGACGGACAAAACCAGTCTGCCGCCTAACTGAACCCATCGCTCGAGCGCCGACCATTGGGATTGGGTAACACCATCAAAGGCGCTCAATTGACCGGTGAGCAAGATCAGCGTATCGACTGCTTCATAGCCATACCAACGGTCCGGCATTTCCTTCGCTGCAACTGATATGTAGGAGAGTTTCGTCGTGTCTGCCTGCGTGGGTGTGACCACTTCAGGCAATTCACCTCCCAGCACCACCACAAGCGGGTCGGTTGCCAGTCGCGCCTTGGCCCGATCGGATACGCGCGGATAGACACTCGTTACGTAGACACTCGTTACAAGGTCCTGGTCGGTTTGAAATCCAACGGACAAGTGAGGCTCGAGCGTGCCGAAACGAAGATAACCGACGACGGTGCGGTCCTCATGGGCTGCCAGACTTACTTCCTCCTGCTGGACAAAGTTTACCCACTGACCATCGCTGTCATGGGTCTTCAAAACGATTCGTCCCTGGCAAGCTTCGGCGCCGGTTTTCAGCCGCAAACGGACGGGCGTCCAGTGACCCACCTTGTACTGGGCGCCAAAACCAATGGCGCTAGGGCCCGGATCCTGGTGATCAAGAACCTGGCGATCGTCAAGAAGTTCAATCGAAATTCCGTCAGACCCATCGGCCAGAGCCAGGCTGGTAAACCAAACCAGACTTGCGAGTACCGCCGCCGCCGCGACCCGTCCGGGTAGGCACTGCGGGCCGGGGCGCACATCAAACGCCTCGGATCGCAGCGGTCCCCTGCCCTTGCCTCGGTATGCTGGGCAGCCCAGATGAATAGATTCTTGCGCCAACAGTTTCCTCACCCACATCAAGAAGCTACCCAGGAGAAACACCGCGTGGCCCTGGGACGCGCGCCGATTAAGCGCTACGACTTACTTCAGCATAGCTACAACGTTCCGCTGCGGAAACAACGGATTTAGTTGTGCAAATAATCTCTACGCGGATAACCGTATCGCACCGCCGATCGCGACTCTCAAAGCGGCTCGGAAACATCTTCTCAATTAATCCTGAAGGGGCGGCGAATACCCACGTCAGGGACAGGGCCCGGAATGATCCGAGTCAGGGCTTGCCATCTTTCGAACAGCGACAAACCCAGTCTCCACAGCCAGGACAACCTGAGCCGTATTTCTGCATGACGGCTTCGCTTAGATCGACTCCGGCAACATTGGCTATTGTTGTGAGCCAGGCCAACACGTCTGCGAATTCTTCCAGCTGATCTGCATGGCTGCCTTCACGTAGCGCTGTGGCCAATTCGCCTACTTCTTCCATCAACCACATAAACGTACCGTCGATTCCCCGCTCGACATCCCGATCGTGGTACATCCCGCGGATGAGTTCTTGGAAAGAACGCAATCGCACATCCGCCGGCAATTCACCTGTCTTGTTTACCACATCACCCATGGCCGTCTCTTTTCCTGGGACGCCGCCCGACCTCCGCCCAAACTAAACGTGTTCGCGCAGGAACCGCCAAGGGAGCTCAACCTAATCGCGTTGCGAGCATGCTTCCCGGTAACAGTAATCGAATAACAACTGCCATTCGGCCGCCGCCACCTGGCGGCACAGCACGCCGTTGCTGGACCGACCCTCGACAACAGCGCTGCAAAGATCAATAAAACGAAATGGATCCCAAGTTTGCTGATGGACCAAAAACGCCAGATCCGCTTGTTCGTCCGCCCGCGCTCCACGAGCCAGCATGCGGGCAGCGACGACAAGCTCGGTGAATACCGGGTGTCGTCCAACCCGCCGGAACCAGTAGGCGGCATTGGAAAAGTCGGGCTCGCGGCGATGCATAATGCCATGCCAGTAGCTACCCGTTATCGTGTCGACCGATTGCGAAATGCGGTGTGATTCATCGAGGTAATCATGCAGCAACCAGAGCGCCGAGTGGCAACACGACGCCATGATTGAATCCCTGACGAGTTTACCATCGAACAACAACGAGTGATCCAGGTTCGCCAGTTCCGTGTAGACCGCCGCATTGGGCTGACCGCCCACTAATTCGCACAACTGGCTCGCGGCCAACAAGTGGCCACACAACCCGCCGTACTGCGTAGCCGAATCCGATTGAGTTGTGGAAGATTTCCCGTTCATAACGCTGCCGCTCCCCAACAACCGTTCGCTCCGCAACATGCGCCAACGTCGGCCGTTCATTAATCCAGCAAACGCGTCTGTTTGGGCGTTACCACCGATTTCCAGCCAATCGTGAACACCTGGCGACCCACCCGTTGGCGCCCAGATACCGAGTTCCGGGGTTCACAACGACTGTTCATTATGCACCTCCGTCAGCCTGTATTGTCAAGCCTTTACCTATCAGATGCGGTACAACCCTGTTACACTAATTTGCGTTTCCGGACAGTTACTATTTGGCGCGGACGGTTCGATCGATGGCTGATGAATCCAACACTGTTTCTGACGATTCAAAACCGGGTGCAAATAGCGCCCCACCGGCCGCGTCAGCGCCGCCAACAGACTCCCCGCCAACAGCGCCGTCACTGGTAGAGTCTGGCACGGGTGCTGACGCGACCGCGGCCAGCGCTGCGAATGAGACCGGTGCGGCGGCGCCCGACGAAAGCTCTGCGCAAACGTCCTATGTCAGTCGTCAAGGGATCCAAATCGGCTCCCGTCGCGACAAAGACACAGCCCCGGCGACGAGCCAACCGCAGCGAACCGGCACCGACAAGCCAACCAAATTAGTGAAACCTGGTCGGACTGCCTCCCCAAAAGGCAATAAGTCGCCCTCAGCCGCCGAGATCAAACCACCGGAATCGGTGCCTAAACCTTCCGTCCGAGATCCACTCAGCGCGGATCTTGAGCAAGAACTCGCATCCGCGCTTGGCGACGTCGAGTTGGGCGATTTGATGGAAAGCCAAAGTACCTCCGGCGCATCTGCCGTCCTCGAAGTCGACTCCCGCCGACGCGCGACCGTGGTCAAGATCCATGGCGATCATGTTTTCTTCGCCCTGGGGGGACCGAATGAAGGTGTTGCGTCGGTGCGGCAATTCAAGAAGCCTCCCGAACCGGGAACCCCCATGGAGGTGATCGTCACCGCCTACAACGTCGAAGACGGCCTCTATGAACTGCGCATTCCCGGCGCCTCCATTGATGTGGCAGATTGGGCCAGCATCGATGAAGGCATGGTGGTCGATACCATGGTGACTGGATCGAACACGGGCGGCCTGGAGTGCATGGTGAATACCATTCGCGGTTTTATTCCAGCGAGCCAAATCAGTACGGTCCGAGTGGAAAATTTTAACGAATACATCGGACAAAAATTGACCTGCGTGGTCAACGAATCGAATCCCGGGCGCAAGAAATTGGTGCTCAGTCACCGCGCTTTTTTGGAACGCGAGCGCGAAGCGGCGCGCGAACAATTACTGACCGAACTCGAGGTGGGACAGGAACGCGAAGGGATTGTGCGCAGCCTGCGCGAATTTGGGGCGTTTGTCGATTTGGGCGGAATCGACGGACTGGTTCACATCAGTCAATTAAGCTGGGATCGTGTTAATCATCCGAGCGATGTATTGGCAGAAGGGCAGAAAATTCAAGTTCGCATCGACAAGATTGATCGCCAATCCGGAAAGATCGGGCTCGCCTATCGGGAATTGCTGCAGAACCCCTGGGATGAAGTGGACCAACACGTTGTCGTAAACTCCGTTGTCACCGGCACCGTTTCTCGGGTCGCCGCATTTGGTGCGTTCGTCCGGCTGGCACCCGGAATTGAAGGGCTCATTCATATTTCAGAATTGGCGCACCAGCGTGTCGCACACGTCCATAGCGTCGTCCAGGATGGGCAACAAGTCGAAGTCAAAGTGCTCTCCGTCGATCGGGACAGCCAACGAATCGGCCTCTCCCTAAAGGGCGCCCTTCCCGAGCCAGAAGAACCGGAATCCACAACAGATGAGACGGGTGACGTTGATCCACTGCGCGACTCGGTCGTTCCCAAACACGACGGCCCGCTCAAAGGCGGCACCAACCGACCCAGCGGTGGTGAGCAGTTCGGCTTGAAGTGGTAGCCTCGCCGCCTGTGCGATTGCGCGGGCAAACTGTTGTTTTTCTAATTGGCCCGCCGGCGCGACCGCGTCAGGTGCGGCGTGGCATCACGCGCCCTTGCACACGTGCTGGGAGTCCCTGGATGCGCAAGAACCCCTCTGCGTCCGTCTGATTGTACGACCCTCCACCCTCCATCGTGGCCACACCTTCATCGTAGAGGCTGTAGGGGCTGCTACGGTTGGCAACCATCATATTTCCTTTGTAGAGGTTGAGCGTAACCTCTCCAGTCACGTGCTTCTGGGCGTCCCGAATAAACGCCAGCAGCGCGTCGAACTTCGCAGAAAACCAAAATCCGTAATAGACCTGTTCGGCGACCTGCGGTGCTAGTGCATCACGCAAATGCGCCAGGTCTCGATCAAGAGTCAGTTGCTCAAGGATGCGATGGGCTTCGTATAACACGCTCATACCGGGCGACTCGTAAACCCCGCGACTTTTCATTCCCACAAAACGATTCTCCACCATGTCAATACGACCGATACCGTTACGTCCACCGATGGCATTCAACGTACGGACCAGTGAATCGGGCGACTGCGGGTCGCCATTTACCGCCACAGGTATGCCCGCTTCAAATGCTATGGTTACCGTTTCAATTTGATCGGGAGCCTCCTGGGGAGAGGTCGTCATGCCAAATTCGACCAGTTCCACACCGTTGACACTAAGGTCCTCAAGTTGCCCCGCCTCATAGCTGATGTGCAGACAATTCTCATCGCTGCTATAGGGCTGCTCGGCGGTCGCCTTGACGGCGATTCCTTTCCGCTGACAGTAGTCGATCATTTCCGATCGACCTGGAAACTGCTGACGAAAAGTTTCGTCACGCCAGGGCGCAATGACCTCAACGGTGGGATCCAGCGCTTCAGCAGCAAGCTGAAATCGACACTGGTCATTTCCTTTCCCGGTGGCCCCATGGGCATAAGCCTGTGCGCCGACTTCGCGCGCTACTTCGAGACAAACTTCCGAGATCAACGGGCGGGCGATCGATGTACCCAGCAGGTAAACACCCTCATAGCGCGCCTGCCATTGCAGAACGGGAAAGGCAAAATCCCGACATAACCGTTCTTGGGCATCGATCAGGCGTGAACTGGCGGCTCCTGTATCGCGAGCTTTCTGGACAATCGCGTCGCGATCTTCACAAGGTTGACCAAGGTCCACATAAACCGCGTGCGGCTCGTATCCCTGGTCGACCAGCCAACCCAAAATCACCGACGTGTCGAGGCCACCCGAATAAGCCAATACACAGCGAGGCATCACATTCCTCAGGGAAAAAATAGAGAATTAGAAGCACCCATTTTGTCCGCTACCCGGTAACCCCGGCAAGGTGTCGCTGCGGATTTGGTCAGCAGCCCACCGCCCTCTCACACGCGACTAGCCTCATGGGAACCATCCTAAGGCAACCGTAAAGTGCGAATGCAAACTGGCGATGGCACGGCCAACTGGTGGCCACTTGGAGTCAACTCGCCCGTCTGCGGATTGATCCGGAATACCACCACCGTGCCGGTTGACTGATTTTCAGCCATCAGGAAACGGCCCGTGGGCTCGACAAAAAAGTTCCGGGGCGTGCTACCTTGTGTGGATTGATGCTCTACATAAGTCAATTTCCCGGAGGCTGGATCGATGGTATACACCACGATGGTGTGGTGACCACGGTTTGAGCCGTAGAGAAACTTCCCGCTGGGATGCACGCGCACTTCCGCGGTAGAAAGGCCATGTCCCTGAACCCCTTTCGCCAATGTGGGAATCGTTTGGATGGGTTTCAAAACACCCTTTGTTGGGCTGTACGAAAAAGCGGTCACCGTGAGGTCAAGTTCGTTAATCACGTACGCAAATTTACCGGATGGATGGAAATCAAAGTGGCGCGGCCCAGCCCCCGCTTTGACAGATACGGAAGCGGGGTCGTGCGGGGTGAACGTCCCCCGCGCCCCGTCAAATTGGTAAACCAGAATCTTGTCGAGCCCCAAGTCGGCTGCAAATGCAAAACGGTTTGCGGCATCCAGATTAATCGAATGCGCATGAGGACCCTCCTGGCGTTGTGGATTAACACTCGATCCACGATGTTGCACGAAACCTGTCGCCGGTTTGAGCCCACCGTCGTCTTGGATGGGCAAAGAGACAATATTTCCGCCAACATAATTGGCAACCAAGACGTTGCGACCGGCGCGATCAACAACCAGGTGGCATGGCGCGCCACCCCGCGACGACTGTTGGTTGATTTGTTGGAGGCTGCCATCTGGCTTGATTGCGAAGGCGGTCACCGCGCCGCTGTTCTCCCCAGCAAAATCGAGCAGCTCATTCACCGCATACAAGAAACGACCGTTGGGATGGATCGCCACAAACGAGGGGTTTTCTGATTCCGCGGCGAGCCGCGCAGGCTCCATGGCACCGCTGTTGAGATCAAGTGCTGAAACATAAATGCCCTTACTTTCGCCACCTGTGTACGTCCCCACATAAACACGGAGTTTTCCCGCGTCGGTGTCTTCTCCCAACGCCCGTTCTGTCGGCAAGATCATGGTGAGGCCCCACAAGGCGACAAGTGCCCATTTGCTGTCGATCATGGATAGTATTCCTGTTCTGTCTGTTCCACTGTGCTCGAGTTCCACGTTGGGGAATCTCGGCTGCCGGTCCCCGAAGACCTCAATCAGTCCGCACACCAAATCGAGTCGGTGAAAAAGTTACCGTTCGTATCATATCGCGATCCAGCCAGACTACGATATGGTTCAATGATATGGTTCAATGATATGGTTGGCTGTGATCCACCCGACTCGCAGCTTCCGAAGACCAAGCTTATAACTGCCTGAATCATTGTTCAATCGCGGCCAGATCCATCGCTGCGTACCGTGGCCCCGAGCGTTCGACAGCGCACCGTGTGCTTCGCCGTCGAATCTGGAAGGGCCGGAGAAATCTGTCCCTCGAATGGCTTTTGAATCCGCGATCCCCCTCCTGCCGAGACGCTTCCCATGCGGCGATTGGCGATCCTCATGCGACACTGGCGGAATTCTCCGCCGCTGCAACACCTCGGCGTTTCTCTGTTGGGTGGTCTGGGCCTACTGTTGGTGGTGGCCGTGTGCACCGCCACATTTGGCCGTGTCGAGGGAGAAGAATTCTCGCCACATACATTCCAGCGGCGCCGTTTTAGATACGTGGAAATTCCCTTGTTGGGAATCCAGGTCACCCCCATTGATCGACAGGGCACGACCAATGATCTAGAGCGGTATCTCCGGCTATTGCCAAGTGTCGTCCAGTCCCCCGTGAGCAAACGTTGGGATCTTGTGCGGGTGAAACGGGTTGGCCAAGACTGGGAAGAAGACGATGGACTGATCCTCTGCATGTATTTGGATGCCCTGGACGCCGAAGGCCAGCTGCATTGGTATACCTGGTCACAACAGCACCCCAAACTGGCAGCGGAATTGTGGCCTGTCGTGCAACAACTCGCGCAAAACCAGATGTACGTTTTGGTCCCGGTGGCATTTCGCTTGGCTACAACAACTTCGGACGCAACCCATTTGGGAAGTCTGCTGAAGGCATCTCTGGCTTCGGAATACCTGAACCTGGCAATCGCCAGTCGCAATATAAACCAACATCAACAAGCGCTGCAGTGGATCAAGAATGGCCTGGAAATCGATCCAGAAAACCAAGACCTGCTTCAAGAACAAGCGCGCAGCCTGCGGGACAAAGCTGGCGCGACAACATCTCCCCTCGATGCGCGTGACTAAACGGTTTGCCATGGAAATCCACGACCGCATCATCAACCTGGACAACAACGCGACCACACCCGTCGACCCGCAGGTGAACGAGGCAATGGCCGCCTGTCAGGCCCAGGGACTGGCAAACCCCGCCAGTCAACACTCAGCTGGCCAGCGCGCGCGGCGCCAACTCGAGCAGTTGCGGGATCAGATTTGCGTGCATCTGCGAGGTCGCCGGACATCCGGGGCCACCGACCGGGTGATCTTCACGAGCGGCGGTACTGAAGCGAACAACCTGGCGCTCTGCGGACTGGTTGGTCCGCCACCAGGTCGGGTTATCGTGTCCGCGGTTGAGCATCCCAGTATCCAGGAACCGGCCGACGAGTTGCAACGGTGCGGGTTTGAGGTGATTCGCCTAGGCGTTGACGCGACCGGGGTCGTCTGTTGTCAACAGCTGACTGATCTGCTGACGCCCGAGACTCGGCTGGTCAGCATCATGTTGGGCAATAACGAGACAGGTGTGCTCCAACCAATCCGGCAAATTGCCAGCTTGTGCGAAGCAAAGGGAGTCCCCCTGCATACCGATGCAGTTCAAGCGGTTGGCAAAATCGATGTAAATTTCCAGGACCTCGGGGTCGCCGCGCTCTCGCTTTCCGGACACAAACTGCATGGTCCGGTCGGCATCGGAGCACTTCTGCTGCGTTCGACCTCGAAAATCGACCCACTGTTGCGCGGGGGTCGTCAACAACAGGGGGTGCGGCCGGGCACCGAAAGCGTCTGTCTGGCCGTCGGCCTGGAACGCGCACTGGCACTCTGGCTGGATCAAGCCCAGTCGCGACGTCAGCAATTGTCGGCGACCCGCGACCAATTGGAGAGCCATCTCTGCCGCCAAATTCCTCAGGCCGTAATCAACGGCGGCGGCGCTCCGCGATTACCCCACACCAGCAATATTTCTTTTCCGGGAGTCGATCGACAGCAGTTATTCCTGGCCCTGGATCAGGCGGGTGTCGCCTGTTCTACGGGCTCCGCGTGTTCCAGTGGCGCGACGGACCCATCCCCCGTACTGCGCGCCATGAACGTTCCCGAGGCATTAGTGGAAGGCGCTTTGCGGTTTAGTGTGAGCGTCCAGACAACGCACCCGCAGATTGAGCTGGCAGTCGACCGTATCGTAAGTGTTTTCAACCACTTGCGCCGCGATCTCCAAGCCAAAAACCGTCCCCATCCGGGTCGTCATGGCGGTGCAAAAACGCTATAATTCGGACCTCCCCGTTCGGACAGTTTTTCCATGCGTTACGGGGGCGCTCGGCTTTATTTACGGACTGCGTGTGAACACCCTTCTCGAGTCACGAACCGCAGGCCCGCAAGCAGGTGGTTTGGAGCCGATTGACGCCGCTACCGTGGCCGCTCCACTTGACTCCGCGCCGGCGAATCCCGTCGCACAAGCCGCACTGGATTTGGCTGACGCACCCCGCGCCGAGTATAACCCACTCTTGTTCTTTGGTCCCAGTGGCACGGGTAAAACTTCGTTATTACGGGAGTTTTCCCAGCGCTGGAGCGCTCGCGCACCAGCCGATCAAGTCCATTATTGTACCGCCGCTGATTTCGCCCGTTCGTATGCTAGCGCAGTGGAGACAGATGGCTTAATTGATTTTCGCCAGCGGCGTCTGTCCTGCCCGCTTTGGTTGATCGACAATCTCTCTGAGCTGGCTGGAAAACAAGAGGCCCAGCGCGAACTCTTGCGGCTGATCGAACTACGATCCGACCGTTGGTTGGTGCTGGCAGCCAAGTCCTCTCTGGTAGAGCTCCCTTTGATTCCGCAATTGACGGGTCGTCTGTCCAGCGGGCTGGCCGTTGCGCTGGCGCATCCAGACCGGTCCCGGCGCCAGTTACTGGTCCAAGAACTGTGTAACGCATATGAAATCCAATTGGTTCCCTCAGCGACCGGCGAACTTGCCAGCCGTTGTCGCACGCGACGTCAATTAGAACACCATGTACGCCAGTTGGCCGCCGCCGGCCCCCACGCGGAACCCATTGGCTTTGAGCAGGTCTTGGACTCGCTCGCCGCTACGATGCCCCGCCCCGGTGTCCGCGCAATCGTTTCGGCGGTCGCTGCCCAATCGAAGGTCAGCGTTCGCGCCATACGAGGTTCCAGCCGCCGCCGTCATATCGTACGTGCCCGAAGTATTGCCATGCTCCTGGTTCGTTACAACACCAGATTGAGCCTGCAAAAGATCGGGTGCTATTTTGGCAAGCGCGACCACTCGACGGTCTTACACGCCATCGGACAGGCCAAACTGTTGGTCGCGCAAGAACCCTTGCTGCACCGCCAGCTTGTCGATCTGGGTCTCCTGACCGGCGACGATCCGGCTGTGGATAACCCGTCAGCTGATGTCACCTTGCTGACGTCAGACCAGGGCGTACCCAACAGCCAGCACCGGACAACGGAAAACTTGTCTCCGGAAACACAACATCCTGACCCGTTACAAACTTGCTACCAACAGGTATTCCACGAAGCCTGAAACACACTAAACCACGAATTTGTCTGGGATTTCGTTGGTATTGGCAAAGATATCAACACTTTCACAGACAGATTAATACTGCTGTTATGGCAGCTAATTCTATTTATAGAACAGGGAGCCGTGACGCCTGGCACCGCTCCCGGCATATGTTTCGGAAAGGCAAATGCCGATGAAAGTTGAATGCAACCGAGAACAGCTGCTTTCCGCCGTTCAATCCGCCGGAACGGTTGTTCCTTCACGGAGCCCCAAAGAGATCCTTAAGCATCTCAAGCTCGCCGTCGTAGAGCAGACTGCGGTTTTGATGGCAACGGATATGGATATCGGGATCCGTATCGAAGTGCCAGAAATTCAGGTTGAAGTTGCCGGTAGCGTTGTGTTACCTGTCAAGGAGTTCGGCTCTTTGTTGCGCGAATCTGCCGACGAAACCCTGAAGATTGAAGTCGATCTACAGGGTGTTACGGTGCGGGGAGAGCGAAGTGAATACAAGTTACCACTGGTTAATCCAGAAGAGTTTCCCGAAGTTCCAACTTTCGAAGAGGAGCAGTTCCACGAACTCCCAGCCAGGCTATTTCGCGAGCTGATTCGCCGTACGCTGTTCGCCACAGATACGGAAAGTAGTCGCTACGCGCTGGGTGGTGTACTGTTGGAATTTGCGGACGACAGCTTGGTAGGCGTTGGTACGGATGGCCGCCGCCTGGCGAAGATGGAAGGGCCCGCCAAATCGGTTAACGAGCATCAGCCAGGCGAGGCGATGACAATTGTGCCGACGCGGGCCATGCAGTTAATGGAACGGACGTTGTCGGACGGTGACGCCCAGGTTCAGATTGCCGTTCATCCGAACCATGTATTGGTTCGTAGTTCGCGCGTGATTGTTTATTCACGGCTTGTCGAGGGTCGGTTCCCCAAGTGGCGCGAGGTGTTCCCGGTACGCAAGGATGCTGTCACGATTGAGATTGCCGTAGGGCCGATGTTGCAATCTTTGCGTCAGGCCGCCGTCGTAGCGAACCTGGAAAGTCGGGGAATTGACTTCACCTTTGCCGAAGGTGGACTGGTGTTGTCAGCGACCACGGCGGAGGTTGGGCAGTCACGCGTAGATTTGCCGATTTCGTACGAAGGTAATCCGGTGACGGTGACATTAGACCACCGTTATGTTGAGGAGTTCTTGCGAGTATTGGATGTGGAGAAGACTTTTTCGGTCGAGATTGAAGACAGTGAGTCGGCTGCTTTGTTTACGACGGATGACGGCTACGGTTATGTCGTGATGCCATTAGCACGGGAGCACAAGTAGTGCCTCGGCGAGCAAAGTTGACCGCACAACAGTCTCAGGATCTCGAGATCCTCGGTCGGGAAATTGAGCTCCGCCGAATGGGGTTTCGAGTCCCGCGCCACGTGCGAGAGGTGATGAGTCGTCACTTGTCACGGCGGGGCTATGCCCAGATTCAGGCAGTGACCGAATTGCAGGCTTTTTGGCGCTCGGTGGTGGGGCCAGAGTGGGCTGAGGATAGTCGTCCGGGCACACTGCGACGCGGTGTCTTGGAAGTGCTGGTGCGGAACTCGACTGTGTTACAAGAGTTAACCTTCCGCAAACACCAGCTCCTGCGGCAACTGGCGGAAAACGAACAAGGTGTAGAATTCAAAAATCTGAGATTTCGTGTCGGCGAGATGGCGACAGAACAAACGTAGCAGCTGGGCATCGTAACTCCACAGGCAGCGCCGGTGGCGGTTTCCGGTTGACTAGTTAGACGGATTGGTTAGACGACGGTGCAATTCCTATGAATGATATGCAGAATCCTGGAGATGTGAATCCGGCAGCCAATGGCGGTACATCACCTGAATACGATCAGTCTGATTTACAACGCCTTTCCGATCTGGAACACGTTCGTGAACGACCGGCGATGTACATCGGTGACGTGACAAGTCGGGGCTTGCACCATTTAGTGCAAGAGGTGGTAGACAACTCAATTGATGAAGCCATGGCTGGTTTTGCCAGCCAGGTTGACGTCACTATCAACGCGGATGGCTCTGTTACGGTTGAGGACGATGGCCGTGGGATTCCCGTGGAAAAACACGAGCAATTGTCAGAAGAAATGGACCGGGATGTGTCGACGCTTGAAGGCGTTATGACCAAGTTGAAGTTTGGCGGCAAATTCAAAGAGGGTGCTTACCAGGCTACCGGTGGGCTGCATGGAGTTGGCGTGACCGTCGTTAATTTCCTGTCACAGTGGTGCGAAGTGGAGGTAGCTCGGCAAGGCGCTATCTACCAACAAGGTTATGAGCGGGGTGAGCCTACTGGTGGCGTGATTCAGCGCGGAGCAACACAGAAGCGCGGTACCAAGACGACATTCAAACCAGACGGCTCGATTTTTCAAACCACCAAGTTCCAGGGAGCGGTCCTGCAAAAGCGATTGCAGGAATTGGCGTTCTTAAATCGGGGTGTTCGCATTCGTTTCCAGGACGAACGATCGGATCAGCAGGAGGAATTTTATTACGAGCGTGGAATCGTGGAGTTTGTAGAGCATCTCAACCGAGCCAGCAATGCGCTTCACCCGGAAGTGATGGAATTTTCAGGGGAAGTCGATGAGACCCTGTTCGAGATAGCCCTGCAGTACACAGGTGAGTTTACCGAGAATGTGCATTCCTACGTAAACAATATCAATACGCAGGAAGGTGGGACGCATATTTCAGGTTTTCGAGCCGCTTTGACGCGGGCCTTAAACAACTATGGGAAGAAAGAAAAACTATTCAAAGAAATCACGCCGCAGGGCGATGACTTTCGAGAAGGCTTAACGGCCGTCATTTCGGTCCGCGTTCCCCACCCCCAATTTGAAGGTCAAACCAAGACGAAGCTCGGCAATAGTGAAGTCGAAGGAATTGTCTCTACTGGTTTCTTCGAGGCGTTTTCAAACCACTTGGAAGAAAATCCCAAGGTGGCCAAAACAGTTGTTCGCAAAGGTGTGCTGGCAGCCGAAGCGCGAGAGGCGGCGCGTAAAGCCAAGGATGTATTGCGGAAGCGGAAAAACGCACTCTCAGGAGGCGGCCTGCCTGGCAAGCTCCGCGATTGTATCAGCAACGAAATGGAGCGGTGCGAACTCTATCTAGTGGAAGGTGACTCGGCCGGTGGCAGCGCAGAAGGTGGCAGGCTGCGCGACTTTCAAGCTATCCTGCCGCTGCGGGGTAAGATCATCAACGCGTATAAAGCGCGCGAGGATAAAGTACTCGCAAACGAAGAAGTTCAGAGCATGATTTCGGCCATGGGAATCGGCGTCGGTGCGGAGCAGGATATCAGCAAGCGTCGGTACAACAAAGTGATCATCATGACCGATGCCGATGTCGATGGCTCGCATATTCGCACGCTGCTGCTTTGTTTCTTTTACCGGCAGATGTACCACCTGGTCGCTGGTGGTCATGTTTACGCAGCACAACCACCGCTTTACCGCGTGCGGGAACGGAAAAAGACCTACTACATACAAACGGAAGAAGAGATGAAGCGCGAACTGCTCAATCGCGGTCTCGAAGGTGCTGGTCTTGATTCAGGTGATGGGCGCGTGGTGGAAGGAGAGGAGATGGTGCAGCTCTGCAACGTTCTGGCGACGATGGAAGAAGCGCTCATTGCACTGGAGCGACGGGGCATCAATTTGAAGGCCCACGCGGCCCGGCTCGATCCAGCAACCGAGCGGCTCCCCGTCTATCGCGTTTTCCTGGGCGGAGAGGAACATTGGCTCGCCGACCGAGACAAGTTGGAGGAGTTCAAGCAGGAACATGAGTCCCCGCAAGACGAACAGGCCGCTGACGAGAATCAGGAACAACAGGACGAAACAAACGGCGCGGTGTTACGACTGCGGATTGTGGAACTGCATGAAATGCGCACGATCAACACCGGACTTTCCGATTTACGGGCGTTGGGTTTTGATATTCAATCTCTGATTCCCCAGGAGCGGACGGGTGTCGAAGAGCCGCGTTATGAGTTACGCCGTGGTGAGAGCACTATTCCTCTGGAGGAACTGCGAAGCCTCCTCAATGCGGTCCGGGCAGCGGGGGAGAAGGGTCTGCAACTGACCCGGTTTAAGGGATTGGGCGAAATGAACGCGGAAGAGTTACGAGAGACAACGCTGGACCCGGAAAACCGCACATTACTGCGGGTGGAAATGGCAGACGTGGCGGCCGCGGACGATTTATTCCGGGTCTTAATGGGTGAGCGAGTCGAGCCACGCCGCGAGTTTATCGAGAAACATGCGCTAGACGTGCGAAACTTGGATGTCTAACTCCTTGTTTGGTGGTAGGTTAGGGATTAAACGCGAGGGAACAACACAAGCGGTTGTTTGGGTAAAGAGGCCCCGCTTTCTGGTCGAAAGGACGGTATACTGCGAGTAAGCGGCCCTTTCTACGGAGAATGAACCATGAGCGAACAGCGTTGGAACCATCCCGGTTGGTCGCGGCGAACGGCTGTCCAGGCTGGCGCCGTGGGAATGCTTGGAATGGGGCTCAATCATCTTGAGGGCCTCCGCGCGGCACCGCGCGTGGCAGGGGGCGTCTCCCGAGCGGGTACCGCTCGATCGTGCATCTACATTTTTCTTTCCGGCGGCTTGGCTCAACAGGATAGTTTTGATTTGAAGCCGGATGCACCGGATGACGTGCGAGGTGAATTCAAACCGATCGCCACCCAGACTCCCGGGATCGAAATCTGCGAGCATTTGCCGATGCTGGCGCAACGCAGCCAACATTGGGCACTGGTACGATCGCTAACCCATCCCACCAACGGGCACACGCTGGGTCACTATTTTATGTTGACCGGTCGGTCGGTTCGTTCGCCCGGTTTTCAAGGTGATCGCAAACCGCGGCCCAGTGATTGGCCTTCGATCGCTTCCATAGTGGGGGACGCGCTGCCCGCACGAAACCATAACTTGCCACCGGCGGTGGTACTGCCTGAGCGACTCATTCATTGGGGAGGGGGTGTCATTCCTGGGGCCTACGGTGGCCAGATGGGTCGTCATCGTGACCCATTCTTCGTTGAAGCGACTGCCTATGGAGATCCTTTTTGGAGAGGCGCGTATCCGGAGTACACTTTTTACCAGCTGCCTAAACAAAAGCCTAAGAGCGTAACGCCCACGGTTTTTCAGGCACCGAATCTCAAGCTGCCGGCAAGTATGGGCGCGGGACGATTCGAGGGCCGTCTTCAATTGCTGCAAACGATCGACGGGCAGCGACGCGCTCTGGAAGATTCGGCACAAGTCAGCGGTTACGATCGCCAGCGACAATCGGCGATTTCATTGCTCAGCAGCGGCGCCGTGCGGCGGGCGATTGATGTGACAAAGGTTGACGAGGAAACCCAGGAGCGCTACGGACGCAACAGTTTTGGTTGGTCCTTGCTGATGGCGTCACGGCTGGTCGAATCGGGTGTCAATCTGATTCAAGTCAATCTGGGGAATAATGAGGGATGGGATACACATGGAGAGGCATTCTGGAGATTGCGCGAAAAACTGCTGCCACCAACAGATCGAGCACTCTCAGCACTCCTAGACGATCTTCAGTCCAAGGGACTGCTCGACGAGACATTAATCGTGATGGGCGGCGAATTTGGCAGAACCCCGAAGCTCTCGTTATTGGCCGATTCGTACCATCAGCCAGGGCGCGACCATTGGGGCGCGGTGCAGACACTCTTTTTTGCCGGTGGTGGTGTCCAAGGGGGTAACGTGATCGGTGCCAGCGACAAGATCGCGGCCTATCCAGCCGACAATCCGCAAAAGCCTGAAAATATGGCAGCCACCATTTATGAATGTTTGGGGATCCCGCCTACGGCGGCCTGGTATGACGAAGTCGACCGCCCGCATCACATCTACCATGGCCGGTCGATAGCGGGCCTAACACGGGTTTGATTACGGAACTCAGGGAGACCCACGTATCTCGGTAGCGACGGGTTAATGATGGGTAATAGGATTGAGCAGCCAGGGGTCCATTACCGGTTCGGCCCGGCCGATGATCGCCAGCCTCGGAGAGATTCTCTGGGATGTCTTTCCTCACGGGCGTCGCTTTGGTGGCGCGCCGGCCAACTTTGCCTGTCACGCTGCGGCCTTGGGTGCGAAGGTTTTCCTAGTCAGTCGAGTAGGTGACGACGCGCTTGGAAAGCAGGCTTACAAAGTACTTCAGCGCCCCCGCTTATCGACACGTTTTGTAGGCCAGAGCGACCGATTCCCTACCGGTCAGGTTCAAGTAACACTGGATGAAAACGGTGTCGCTCACTACACATTTGGACAAGATGAGGCCTGGGACCATCTCGACGGCGCGCAGGAACTAATGGAATTAGCTCCCCAAGTGGAAGCGGTCTGTTTCGGTACTCTCGGGCAGCGACAGGACGCGGCGCAGCGCACTATTTACCAGTTTCTGGACGCCACTTCCCAGACAGCGCTACGAGTGTTGGACCTCAATTTGCGTCCACCCTACTACAACGACATGACGCTGCGAGAATCGCTGAACCGGGCGAATGTGCTTAAATTGAACACGGAAGAACTAGAGGAGCTTGAACAGCGGTATCGCTTGTCGGGCGAGACAGACGAGATGTTGCAGCAATTGAGAGAAGCCTTCACGTTTGACTGCGTGGCGCTAACTCGTGGTCCGGATGGGGCTATGCTGGTCACAGCACGGGAGCACTGCGAATACAGGCCTCCGCCTGTTCACGTTGAGGATACGGTAGGCGCGGGCGATATGTACACCGCGGCTTTGGTGGTGGGCCTGTTGCGTGGCGACCCGTTAGTGGAGGTTAATCGCGCCGCCTGTCAACTGGCGGCATACGTTTGTACACAAGCAGGCGGCGCACCCCCTTTACCAGAACACTTGGCGGAAGTGTTCTGGAGGACAGGTGAGTCCTTAGATCGCGACTAACAACCGTGTAAGGTCACAAGATCGCCATGACCGCGGCAGGGGAGCGGGTGCTATGATTAGCGGATTGGTAAGTAATTGCTGGGGCGCGCAATTTGCCCAGAATGAGTCACTGGAGTCGCTGATCGCGCGGGCGGTAGAGAATGGATTTCAGGCAGTCGAGCTGCGACAGGGGAGTCTCGGGGCATACGAAGATGCTCAACAGATTCCGGCTCAAGAGCCGCTGGCACAACTGGCGGCGCAATTTCCTGAAGTCCGATTCAATCTAGCTATTTCAATCGGTTTCTTGAGCCCCGACTTATGTCCAGATGATCCGCTATTCGTGGCGGCGTGCGCAGCGGCGTGCGCGGTTACCGGCGCGGCTGGCCCCCATCTCCGCCTGGTGGATCTTCATACTACGGCGGAGGAGTTTGCCACCACGAGTACTTCGCAAGTGGCCACGAACCTGGTCCGCCTGGCGGGTTTCTTGAACGAGCGAGGCGGTCGTCTTTCGGTGGAGCATTCGCTCCAACCATGGGGTTCCTTTCTTGATGTTTTTGCGGCGGCCCGCGCGTTGTTGGGACCCGCAGCGGATTGCTTGCAACTCTGCTTCGATCCCTGCAATCTTTTATTTCCCGATGATCACATTGATCCGCTGGCAGTGACGGGGTCACTTGACCCACAATCGGTTTCCATGATCCATTTCAAGCAAAGGCAGGGAGGCCAGGTTCTCGATCGAATGGCAGCCGGTGAGCTTGATTGGCGGGCACTGAGCGACTGCATTGTCCGACAGGGTTTCGATTGCCCTGGTTTGTTTGAGATCGCGCCAGGCCCGCGGGTCTGGTCTGCCTTGGAGTCCAGCAGGAATTATCTGCAGCGCTCGGGACTACCACTCGACTCACGATGACCAGCGCCGACCGACTCGAGCGCCAGGCAGAGCGCGGACCACGAGGTACACCACTAAGGCAGCAACAGGGCACTCAGGGTGCTGGTTTCTCGCTGGGCTCTTCCGTAGCCGGCGGGGTTTCCTTGTCTGGAGTTGTCGTTTCCAGTTCGGCGAGCATTTCGTCCAGGGCTTGGTCCAATTCCGCGCCGCGCAGATTCTTGTGCTGGATAATTCCATTGCCATCAATCAAATAGATGGCCGGCCAGTACTGAACCTGGTAGGCGGTGGCAATCGGTCCGCTTGGTGAGCCGCCATCCCAGAAGGAACGCCAATTGATTTTGTTGCGTTCTACGGATGCGAGCGCTGTTTCTTTGGGGTCGCTGTTCACGCCGATAAACGCAAATGGCCGGCCCTGTAGCTTTTGCACGAGCGACCGCTCGTGTGGAATCATCCTTTTGCAGGCACCTCACCAGTCACCCCAGAAGGTCAACATTACGACCTTCCCTCGATAATCGGACAACTTGAAGGGAGCGCCATCCAAGTCCGCACCATCAATCTCTGGTGCTTCCTGGCCAACTTTGGGTCCTGCATCAGGTGGGGCGCCTCCCAGAGCTCCAGGATCGATTTTTTTGGCGCCCGGCGGCGGATTGAAGGCAAAAGTCTCGGCGGGAATTTCTTGATTGATACGCCAGTTGTGGAAGGATTCCGAGACGGTCATTCGCACATCGCCTTGATTGGCCCCCGGAGGGATCAGTGTTTTGATCGCCAATGACAGGTCAGAATCGACTTTCAAGATCAGCGGTTCGGGTCCGGCGCTGATCCAGAAATCCGATCGAAAAATAGGAGACGAAATGACTACACGATGCGCCTTTTTTCCCGCGATTTCTTCCTGACCGAGGTAGCCGACTTGGGTCGCATGTTCTCGCAATGCCTGGTATGGGTCCTCACCAATCAGCTTTCCGAAGAACATCCCGGCCTGCGAAAGAAGTTGGGAGGCCGCTGGCCCTTGCGATGATGCTCCCAGTAGCGCCCCGAGTGTTTCAGGTGCGTCCATTTCCAGATAGCTATTTTGCTGCCGGTTAAACTGTACCAGAGTTTTGCCGTCAGAGATCATGTCGATTGAGCTGGGTCCGCCCTCAGTGGTAATCACCCACTTGTTGGGTTTTTCGAGTGCGAATTTCCGCTGTTGGGCCATTTTCTGTGCGTTGCCTCCTACCTCCTGTTGCAGCGCCAGTTCCGTGTCAACCTGAATGGATTGGGCCTTGGCATAAAATGCACCAGCTGTTTTTAAGAGTGCCTCCGCCTGCTCGACACTCGCTTCGTCGGTGTTGGGTTGAGGAGGCGCGGTCGGCTGGGAACCGGTTGGATCGGCGGCAGCCGGATCTGTTGAGGGTGCTGCTGGAGCGGCTGACTCTACTATCTGCGGAGCAGCCACACTAGGCGGCGGATTGGTCCCCTGTACGGCCGCCGCACCAGCCGGTACTGCGGCTGGCGATTGCCCTGGTGTCGTCGCTGGATCTTGTGTCGTCGTTGTATCTGTCGTCGTTGTGTCTACTGCGGCTGGCTCCGGGTCGGCGGGTTCAAATCGCTGGACCGTCGTGTCGGGCGAGTTAGCACTGTCACCACAACCTGAGATTGTGACGAGGGTGCTTACTGCCAGGAGAGGGGGCAGTGCGAGCAACAGTGCGTCCCAACGGCGCCAGTTTCCCAGGGCGGAATATCTCATCAGGTAAACCTCTGTCGAATAAGGAAAACGGCGCGTTCACAGCAGGCCTCATCGTAGGTGGTCTGTGGTTTGCCTGCAATCGAGAACTGTTGGATCAGGTAGGCAACCTGCTTCGGGGGAGGTTGAAAATACCGGTTTGACGTTCGCCTGGAAAACGGGATCTGCTAGGATTCCCCGCCTTTTCCACCCTTCCGCTGCCGAGACTCGACCCTATGTGGCGCAGGCTGTCCATCGTCGGTCCCCTGCTGGTTTGTTGCGGTTGCGCGCTCCCCGCCCACCAGGATCTGTTGCCTGATGACCAACGGTTGATTCGAGAACAGTTGGTCATCCATAGCGATTTCGCGCTAGCGCGACACCACCGGCTACTGGATGAACTGGTGGCACGTCGTCAAGAAATCGCCAACCAGCTGCAATTGCCGATTTCCGATGAACGCATCTACATCTATTTGTTTGCCACCCGCGAAGATTACCGGAATTACTTTACGGACCGTTTTCCCTTCTATCCCGACCGTCGCGCGTTCTTCATCGAAAGCGACACACGACTGACGGTATTTGCGCATTGGGGCGAGCACGTCGCCGAAGATCTCCGCCACGAAGTGGCGCACGGGTATCTTCATGCCGTGGTTCCCAACTTGCCTCTGTGGCTCGATGAAGGTCTTGCCGAGTACTATGAAGTAAAACGCGGCCAACGGGGATTTCACGCCGCGCATCTGCAAGAACTGGACCGGCAGCGGCGGCAGCGCCAATGGGAACCGGATCTGGAGCGGTTGGAATCACTGACCAGCGTGAGTGAGATGTCCCTGACTGATTACGCCGAGGCTTGGGCATGGATACATTGGCTGCTGGAAACCACACCTGTGCGCCGCGCGCTGCTTTGTGATTATTTGGCGCGGTTGCGAACCACTGGCGCGGCGGATCCGTTATCTCGATCGTTGGGCAGTCAGGGAGCGGTCTCCACGCGCGCGCTGCTAGGACATTTGCAGTTACTGGTTGATCGAATGGGTGTGGAGCACGGGCAGTAAATCACAGCGGCAGGTCTACGGAGAACCTTTGATGACACCCGAGGAGTTTCGCCGGCATGGCCATCAGGTGGTGGATTGGATTGCCGACTATTTGGGTCGTGTCGATCAATTTCCAGTACTGTCGCGTGTCCAACCGGGTGAAATCCGTGCCCAGTTACCGAAACAGCCTCCCCAGCAAAGCGAACCGTTTGGGGACTTGCTGCGGGACGTCGAGGAAATCGTCTTGCCTGGGATCACCCATTGGCAAAGCCCCAACTTCTTCGCTTTCTTTCCGTGCAACAGTTCTGGACCTTCTATTCTGGGGGAATTGTTGTCAGCCGGATTGGGTGTCCAGGGCATGTTGTGGGCTACCAGCCCGGCTTGTACCGAGCTGGAGACCCATGTGCTGGACTGGGTTGCTCAGATGCTCGCGCTGCCAGACCACTTTCAGTCCAAGTCGCAGGGAGGTGGAGTCATTCAGGACAGTGCATCCAGCGCCAGCTTGTGCGCATTGTTGGCGGCACGTGAACAGGCTACCCAGGGGGAATCCAATCGCCGCGGCGTCTACTGTCCATTGGTCGCTTACACCTCACAGCAGGCGCACTCTTCCATTGAAAAGGCAATGCGGATTGCCGGCTTAGGCGACCGGCAGTTGAGGCGGATTGAAACCGATACGCAATTCGCATTGCGACCAGACCGATTGGCAGAGGAGATCGCGCGCGATCGCGCGGCCGGAAATGTGCCCTTTTTGGTAGCTGCCACGGTGGGTACGACTTCTAGTGGCGCGATCGATCCGCTCTCCTCGATCGGTGAGATCTGCCAGCGAGAACGCCTCTGGTTGCACGTGGATGCGGCGATGGCAGGGACCGCGGCTGTCTGTCCGGAACATCGGTTGATTCACCAAGGCTTGGAATTTGCGGACAGCTATTGTTTCAATCCCCACAAATGGATGTTCGTCAATTTTGATTGCGATTGTTTCTTTGTGAGGAGACGAGACGCACTCACGCGGGCGCTTTCGATTCTGCCGGAGTATTTGCGGAATACGGCCAGCGAATCGGGAGAGGTCATCGACTATCGAGACTGGCAAATTCCGCTCGGTCGTCGATTTCGGGCGCTGAAATTGTGGTTTGTCATCCGCAGTTTCGGAGTTGAGGGAATCCAATGTGTGATTCGTCGACACATTCAATTGGCCGAGCAGTTTGTTTCCTGGGTCGGAGCCAATCCAGACTTTGAGCTGGCCGCCCCGCGATCGCTCAATCTGGTGTGCTTTCGCCACCGTGGTGGTGACACGATCAATCAGCAGATTCTCGATCGGACAGAAAGCTCAGGTGCACTCTATCTAACCCACACTCGTTTGCACGACGAACTGGTATTACGCCTTTCGGTCGGTCAGTTCGACACGCAGCAAGAACATCTTGAACAGGCCTGGGCGCTCATTCAAAAAGCCGCGGTCCAAGAACTGGGTGACCTCAAAGTTTGAATCTAGCCGCTGCGCCGCTGGTCCATTTAGCGCGGGCTAAATAGTCAATTGACGGTCTCGTGCGGCCACGATCCACGTGCCCTCGACTTTACCGCCAGCGACTACATAAGCCTGTTTGTGCAGTGCCGACGTGGGGCAAATATGTCGTGGAATGGTGAGTTGTTCAGAGCCCGGAGAGAAATGTTCACTGTCCGTGGTTTCGATGACCAGATGCTCTTCGTTCTGCAGGACTTCTACCGCATCGGGGATCCCGGGAAAAGAGACTCGGCAACCCGCGGGTGGATCGGATGCTACCCCTTTGTAACCGAGATCAAAGGTGACTCGGTTTGATGTGGGTCGGCTGATCACTCGGGTGAGCACGAGGGCAGCCTGTTGAAATTCGAGATCGGGGAAGTTTTCTTCATATCCCGTATCGTGGAATACGCAAGTACCGGGACTTAATTCGATGGTGGCGTCGGAAATTTCCGAGAAAATCGGAAAGGAACCAGTGCCTCCCGCTACGATGCGGGGAACGGGATGTCCCGAGCGCACCAATTCGTCACGAAACGACGCAGCGCTGTCCCAACAGACAGTAACCGCTCGCCGGCGATCTTCGATGTCGACCTGATGGTTCTGGCCATCGTAGACATGTAGTCCTCCCGGGATCAGTCCGTCGGTTTGGGCAATTTGCTGGTAGCGCTGGGCGGCCGTCTCACCGACTGGCAGGCCGGTGCGATGCTGGCCTGTGTCGATGTCGAGCAGCACCTCAATGCTCGTCCCTGCTGCTGCCATCGCTTGGCCCAGCTGTTGAATGGGATCGGCATGATCAGCGGTGACGGATAAAGTCACGTCGGAAAACCGTTGACGGAAATCGACCGCGCGGGCGATGTTGGGTCCGACCAGGTTGTAGGCCAGAAAAATATCCTGGACGCCCGTGGTGGCGAGCATTTCGGCTTCCGCGAAGGTGGCACATTTATGCTTGACGATTCCGTGCGACAGCTGCATTTCCACCACTTCGCGCATCTTGTGGGTTTTACAATGCGGCCGAAGTCGGTGAGCGTCACCGGCAATGGCAATCATCATCCGCAAATTGGCTTCCACGAGATCGCGAAAAACCACCAGCGCGGGAGTAATGATTTGAGAGGAATCTTCGATGTGATACTGCGATTTCATAGCGAGTTTTTGCGGGGCCAATAGGGTTACGGAAAATAGGCGATTTACGCTGCCTGCAGTGGCAGTGCGCTGCGCCAATTCTAGCTTTGTGGGCGTTGGATTCAACGATCGCCGCGAATCGACTCCCCGCGCGGCTGTTACCGCCGTGAGCCGGATAGCCGGGAAGCAGCCAGAATTGGGAGGTGAAAACGCCGGCAGATTCGTGTAGGATCGAAGGCTGGTATGCGTATCGCATCGCTCTCAGAGATGCAGCCTGCAGACGTTTTGTTCTCAATCCAATAGGGGTGGACCATGTCCCATCAACGGCCATCAAAATCGACGCGCCGCGAATTTGTCAAAGCGACCTCAACCGGGGCCGCCGTTTTGTCGACCGGGGTTTGGAGCCAGTCCGGAACCGCGGCACCCAAATCGGCCAATGAAAAACTGAACATTGCCTGCATTGGTACTGCGAATCAGGCACGGTTTAGCATTGGCAACGTCGGCAGTGAGAACATTGTTGCGGTTTGCGATATCGATGCGAACTATTTAGCGCGGGCCAAGAAAGATTTTCCCAGTGCTCGAACGTACGCAGACTACCGCGAGTTGATCGAAGCGGAAGGTGATAAGATTGACGCAGTGACTGTCGCGATCGCTGACCACAATCACGCACCGGCCACGATTCGCGCCATTCGGGCCGGGAAGCACGTCTATTGTGAAAAACCGTTGACGCACTCCGTTCAGGAGTCGCGGATCATTGCTGAAGCTGCCCAGAAACACGGGGTAGCGACTCAGCTCGGGACTCAGATTCACGCGGGTGAAAACTACCGGCGGGTCGTCGAGATTATCCAGTCGGGGGCCATCGGGGATGTGACCGAAGCTCATGTTTGGGTGGGGAAAGGCTGGGGTGGCGGAGAACGGCCCAAAGATGGTCAAAAACCTCCCCAGACACTCAGCTGGGATCTCTGGCTGGGACCAGCGCCGGAGCGTTCCTATGCTGCCGGACGTTACCACCCCGCACAGTGGCGACGCTGGTGGGATTTTGGACAAGGTACGCTTGGTGATATGGCATGCCATTACATGGACTTGCCGTTCTGGGCATTGAAACTTCGTCACCCAACGGAATGCAGTGCGATGGGACCGAGCGTGCATCCAGAAACATGTCCGCTTGGACTGACAGTGCACTATCAATTTCCCGCGCGGGAGGGAATGCCTCCAGTCAAGCTCACCTGGTATGACGGAAGTCAAATACCAAAAACGGTTGCCGGACACCGAGTGCCGGGAAGTGGCGTGATGTTCGTGGGTACCGAAGGTCAGATGTTCGCCGATTACAGCCGCTATCGGCTCTATCCCCAGGACAAGTTCAAGGGTTACGAGCCACCAAAACAGTCTATCGCGCGTTCGATTGGCCATCATGCCGAATGGCTCAAAGCCTGTCGCGATGGTTCGCCGACGACGTGCAACTTTGATTATTCCGGCGCGCTTACTGAGTCTGTCTTGCTCGGGAATGTGGCGTATCGCACCGGTAAGACACTGACTTGGGATGCCAAGAATCTGCGCGCCATCGATTGCGAAGCGGCCGATCAATACATCCGTAAAGAGTACCGCAAGGGCTGGGAAGTCGTCTGATGCCCATGAGCCTGTCGGCTTCGGGATTGGTTCGTGTGACGGTTACTGGCCTTTGATGTATTTCAACTGGATCGCACTTTGCGGTAGTTTCTGCTGCAGAGCGGCGACTCCGTTGTCTGTGACGTTCGTACGGGTCACCTTGAGTTCCTTGAGCGCCTGGAGCGATTCCAGGTTGCTCAGACCTGCGTCGGTAATCGCAGTCGATCCCAAGTGCAGGAATTCCAATTGGATCAGTCCCTGCAGCGCGGGCAGACCCCCGTCACTAAGTTGTGTGTTGTCGAGATTTAGCCAGCGCAGGTTGGTGAGCCCGGCGAGTTCCTGAACTCCAGTGTCTGTTACTTGCACGCGCCAAAGATTCAATTTGGTGAGCTGTTTCATGTTGGCCAGGTGAGCCAGTCCTTCATCGAAGATCAAGCTGTTCTCACTGAGATCCAGTTCTTGCAAGTGAGCCATTTTCTGCAGTCCCATCAAGCCCTGGCTGGAAACCTGGGTCTGTGAGAGGCGTAGTTTCTTGAGTTTGGTGAATTGACTGAGAACAGGGATGGCGTCATCGCCGACGAGTGTTCCGGCCAAATAGATTTCCTCCAGATTTGTCAGTCCTGCCAGTTGCTGTAAACCGTCTTCGCTGACAAAGAGAAAATCGAGCAACAGGGCTTTGAGTCCTGCGAGTTTGCCAATCGCCGTCATTCCTTCGTCGTCCACTAACGTGGCCCCACTTTTTCCTGATAATCGCAGTGCGCGCAAGTTGCCGAGCGATTCCAGATGGCTTAACCCCGCGTTGCTAATCGGACAATTGCGCAAATCGAGGTCGCGCAGGGTAGTCACCGCGCCAATCTTAGCCAGGTCTTCATCGGAGAGCGCAACACCAGCCAGGCGCAAACTGCGCAGCCGTGGTAATCCTGTCAGGGCGTCCAAGCTAGCCGCATCGAAAGGTTGGTCGCGAAAATCGACGTCGATGGTCAGCCCCTGCTCATCGGATTTGAGTTTTAACGAATGTTGTTTGAGCAGATCGAGGGCCTGCGGCTCATCCGTGGGCAGCAGTGGTGCCGCCGTACTGGAGGGGCCGGTGGTCTGCGAAGGTGGGGTCTTTTCTGAAACGGTGTTGTCTTCCACAGTACCGCAACCGATTACGACTGCCAGCAAGCTGAAAGCAAAGATCCGCATGGAGGAGAACCTCTCGCTGAGAAGAATGGGAAGAATCGAACCGCGTTGTCGGTGCGGTCCACAGCAGCGTTTGGATTGTCTACCAGAAATGGCCGGAGCAAACACCCCAGGGTGCTAGAAACCAGGGTGCTAGAAAGAGGGGCTGCCCAGTAACTAACGGGCAGGGGTCGGCATGTTCCACACCGTTTCGGACGAGTGCATCCCAAGAGATTGGGTTATTGCCGCAATTGACGACGCGCTGTGGATTCGATGATTGCCACCAGTGCCAGCAGGCAGACCACGAGCAAGACAATCAACAGAGCTCCGATTGCATCGACACGGTGGAGTAACAGCGCGGCGAACCCGCAACAGAGGGTTGTCAAATAGATGGTCAGCACTGCTTGTGAGCGAGAAAAACCGAGTTCAACCAGGCGGTGTGAAAAATGATTCTTGTCGGCCTGGAAGGGACTGTTGCCCTGCCGCAGGCGAATCCAAATCACGGTAACGGTGTCGTAGATCGGTACCGCCAGCACACACAGGGGAGCCAATACGGCGTGAGGCTGGGGACCACGATAACTCGTAAAGGTCGCCAATAATGTGCAGGATGCGATACAGAATCCCACGAAATAACTACCTGCATCCCCCAGGAAAATACGGGCGGGCGGGCGGTTGTGCCAGAGGAACCCAAGCAAGCCTCCCACCAGTACCAACAGCACCCCCGCGACAAACATCTGTGGTTGTTGGGTTGCCGGGTCTGGGTTTAACAACAAGACGGCGGCCAGCGTGGATCCGGCGATGGCTGCGACGCCACCAGACAGCCCGTCCATGTTGTCGAGCATGTTGAACGAGTTGACCAGACCGACAATCCAAAGCACCGAAAGAAACCAGGTAATCGGTTGCCATTCCAGAAACAGCGTGAGACGCCAATCTTGCCAAATCACGCAGGTGCTCGCGACCAGGAGCTGAACCACGATCCGCGATTGCCAGCTGATGTTGCGCAAGTCATCGACTAATCCCAGCACCATTAAGATGGTGCCGGCGCCAAGCAGCATCCAAAGACCCGTTAACTGATCTTTCAGCCCAGCCAAATGGGGCTGCGCGAATGAGGGAATCCAGCCACTCTCCTCGGAAGCCACCCAAAGCAATACGGACCCGATTACAAATGGCGAAAGAACGCCAAGCCACACCGCGAGACCGCCGCCCAGCGGCGTTACTTTCGAGTGTACTTTGCGTTCCGCCGGATGATCGAGCAGTCCCCAGCTGGCCGCCCGGCGGCGAATGATAAACGCGCTCCCCCAGGTAATCAGGCAACTGGGAATCAGTGTGGTCAGGAGAAACCAGATTGTCTGCTGTAGTGTCATGACTTGAGTACGTTTGGAGGTCCGGCAACGTTCAGCGCAACGTTCAGCGAATGTGCANAAATGGGGGCCTCGGATGTTCCATCGACCGGGCATNGCCCACGACTGGAGGGAGTTTCCGGGGCGATGCAGAATAGGGTCGGATCCACCCTCGCCAGTAACCCAAACNACGCNGGCTGCTANCAACAGCCAGTANTGGNAGGGGTTTACTCATGCTTGTGTATCTTGATTCGTCGGCGNGTTTCGCAACCGCTGTCGCAAATAGTCCCGGCAATTGTCGAGAAACAAGTGGTACTCTTCAGACCGNTAGTCAGGATANGTCCANTCCCGCGGCGTCCATTTGCGGCGGTAGTAATGCAGCGTCACTTCTGCGTAGATACCGCGCTGCAAGTAGAGTCGATGGTCGCGGTCCTTGGTGGTTGCCAGGACCAGCTTGGCTTCGCTGACGTAACCGGGATCCAGATTGAGCGGACGGATTTCCGGCAACTGGCAGGTTTGCTGGTAGGTGGTTTCCCATTGATTCGACTGTAACTTGATATCCGCCAGTTGCTGCGGGTCGATCAAACGTTCGAAGGCCAGCAGCATTTTGACGAGCCCCGTGCCCATTTCGGCTTCGTAGAAATCAGTCTGGGTGAACTCCCAGCGAGGGCTCTCCATGGCAAGGGGTCCCCAGGCGCGCTCCGCTTGCTGACGGGCCCAGTCAATACTCTGCCCATAGCGGCTGAAAACAGCCATCACAAGCANAACCGGATCGTGCGCTTTGGTATTTCCCATAGTTGATCAGATGCTCTACCCGGACGCCCTGGGNCGCCGTTGGTTGANCGATGTTCCATCAGACTCGGGAACGACCCGTACTCCGCTAGTCAGGTTGTTCTCGGGATTCAATACGACACGCTCCCCCTNCTTGAGGCCGGCGGCAATTTCTACCCAGTCATCGTTTTCGATACCCAATGCTACCTCTTGTATCTGGGTTTTTCCGTCGCGCACCGCAAACAGTTGCCAGTGGTTCTGGCTTCCGCGAAACAGGGCTGTGCGAGGTATGACCAGCGACTTTTCTTTTCGTTTGGACACAATCCGCACCCGCACCCGGTAGCCGGCNCCCAGCTGCTGGTCGGCGAGGAGTTGAACCACATGTGGGTCATCTCGGTCAAATCGCACAATGACCTTGACGCGTTGTTGTTCGATACCCAGTGAGCTGATCTTGGTGACGCCAGCAGGGTGGATGCGCGTCACCGTGCCCGGTATCGCNTTGGCAAGAGACCGGCCAATACCCGGNCCGTAGATGCGGACAGCATTGCCAGGGCGCACCCGAAATGCGTCACGACTGAGCACATCNGTTTCGACTTCCAGCTCTGCGAGCTGTCCGATACGCAACAGTGGCGCACCCGCTGGCAGAAACTGTTCATCGCGAACCAGTCGATTGAGTACGATTCCGTCGACAGGACTGCGCATTTCGCTACGTTGGATNCGTGTCTCCACTTCNCGCANTCGCGCCGCAGCTTCTTCTCGNTCTTTTTCGAGNACGGCGCGGGTCAGGTCTTTGTTGGCGATTTGTTCCGCGACCAGGCCAGGCAATAACAGCGTCGCGGCCTGCATGGCTTTCATCGATTCAGAAATCAACAGGCTTTGCCGATGATTTGCGTCGCTTTCCACATAGTCCAGTTCTGCTTGATCGAGCTCGGTTTTGGTAGCGCTACCTTTGGCCGTCATTTCCCGCACGCGTTTCAGAAAGATCTCTGNNTTGACGAGACGTTCCTTGCCCGCCGCGACGCGNGAACTGGATGCCTGGACNACCTTNTCCATTGACTCGACCAGGCGATCTGCCTGTTTCTTGGAAAGTTGCTCGACATCATCGTCNTCATTGCGTGCAATCGATGCATCCACGCGCTGAACCGCGGCCAGGGCAGCNGCTCGNGCATCGGTGACATCGGCAGTACTGATGCGTGCCACCACGGTATCCNGCGAGACGGGATCACGCTCTTGTAGCGAGATGGCCTCGAGCCGTCCGGCAAATGGCATCGTGATCGTATAGGTTTGCGGCAGNCGCGTTTTTCCTTGTTCGTCAACGTATTGCTCGATCGAACCGTACTCGGCGCGAGCAACNTGGACNGGAACTCCTGGCGACCACAGTATGGACAGCGCAACAGCCACCGNCACCGCCAGTGGAATAACGAGCATGAACAGACGTCGGAACATGGCACTACTCTCGAACNTTGAGCGCTTCCAGATAGTTCATTCTANCAATNCGCCGTTGCACCGATGCGTGTGCGGTTGCCATAAAAGCCAGAGACAAGAGAACGGTTGTCGACCAGACCCACGATTCCTGGACTACCGGCAAGCGGAATAGATTGTTTTCGGCGTAAGCCAGCGCGGCGAGCTTCATCAGCAGGTAACCGAAGGGGAGCCCCAGTACAGTCCCCAGTAAATTGGTGACCACTGTTTCCCGTAGAAANAGNTGGCCAATTTGCCATGGGCTGTAGCCCAGTGCGATCAGCGTTGCCACTTCGGATTCACGCTCTGACAGATTCACCAGGGAGTTNTTGAAAATACTGCCAAAAAACAGGATTCCGGCGAAGGTGACAATGAAGCCAATTCCCACCCAGAGTTGTGCCAANATGGTGGCNATCAAGTTAGCGATCATTTCCTGACGCGCGACGAATGATTCGATCGTCGAAAACAATTTGAGCGAGGCGAGNAGTTCTTCTTGTCGGCTCGGNTGAATCCGNAACTGGGCAGAGGTCATCGCAAATTCTTCGTCGACCAGTTCTGCCAGGTAATCGATACGCGCATAAGCCGCCAACCCGAGAAAAGAACTGGAAATGGTTGTCACGCGAGCAACAACCGGTCGCCGTGAGCCNTTGACAGGAATCAAGGTCAGCAAATCTCCCGCGGATACGTGCAATATTTCCGCCAACCGCTGCGTGAGAATGAGTCCCGATTCCGGTACCGGCAGGNTCTCCCCTGTCGCATTGCGTGGGATCGTTAACTGCGCGCCGNGACTNACTCCCGTGACACCCGTTTTGTAACGATGNTTTTTGTGGACTAATGTACAGCCGACCTGGAGCAGAGGTTCTGCGCGATCAACGCCNGGCAAGGCACGCAANTGTTCAAGTGCCCGATGATCTTGCGTGGTTTTGAAAACCAGATCGAGGTCGCTGCGTGAGACGCGGAAAAACTGGAAGTCGATTAGAAACCACGTGCTGGCGATCATCANGAAACCGACGACCAGCAACCCNCTGCCCATCGCTGAGGCAAAGACGCCAACAGCAGTGCGAAATCGGTTTCTCAGTAACCCNCGTAGTGNCATTCNCCAGGCGGNACTCAATCGGGTCCAGACCCAGCTGACGCGTTCCAGCAGGATGTGACTTCCTTGGGGAGGCGGTTCGGGGCGCATGGCCGTAGCCGGTTGTAGCAGCAGCATGCTGCGCGCACCTTGCAGACAGCCGGCCGCGGAACAACCCAAGCTNATCAGCAATCCCCCTCCGTACAGGTACCAGTAGAAATGACTGCGTAGATCGGGCAGCTCGAAAAACTCGCCGTAGACCAGGGTCAGCCCGGTTGAGGACAGATAGCCCAGCAGGCTTCCCAGTAAACTGCCGAGTGCGCCTACACAAATCCCGAATTTCAAGAAATGAAAAAAGATGGTCCGGTCGGCATAACCCAGGGCCTTCAAAGTACCGACGACCGTGCGTTGTTGGCGGGCCAAACGGCANAACAGGATATTCAAAATAAGNGCGGCAACCACCAGAAATACCAAGGGCAGCACGGCNGACACGGCACCCAGCCCGGCAATTTCTCCGGACAGNAAATTGTGGGAGGGCTGCTCTTTCAGGGGTGTAATATTCAATACGCCATAAGGTTCCAGAATTCGTTCNACTTGCGTCAGGGTTGCCGCCCGCCGCGACGGGTTGCGCGCTGTCAGCCGACCAATNACCTGATTCGCGGCGCCGGTAAAGTCAAAAGCGTCTTGCGCGAACGTTTGAGTGACGTAGACCACGCCGAAATNGTCAGGGTCCGGAAGAATCGATCCGGGAGGCAACAGGTAGGCAAATTCGCTACTGGTAGCGGTNCCCANCATCACGACCGTTTGCAGGCGCTGGTTGAGCACCAATTGAAAGGTATCGCCTGGATGTAATTGGCGCGCCTGTGCAAACGCGTGATTGACCACGACTTCATTTGAACGTTGTCCACTAAAAAACTGGCCACGTTTGAGAACCGCGCCGTTAAGCACACCAGCCGGTTTGGTCGGTAGTGAAATAACCAGCACATTGAGGGGTTTTTCGANGCCNGGAAGTTGGACGTTGGCCAGCGAGCGAATACGGCCNGCCACTTCTGTGACTCCGGGGAGACTCGCCAGNTGGGGNAACTCGGCCAGTGGCACCTTGTTGACATCGATCCANAAGTCAGCCATNCGGCACTGTCTGTAGTAGCGCCGCTGCGCCTCGTCGAGGTTGTGGTAAGACGACCGCAGTGACACAAACGTCGTGATCCCTACAGCGATCATTGAAGTAATNGCCAGTAACAAGAAGCGAGCNTGCANCAGGTCCCGCAGCAATTTTCGATGGAGCGCATTCATGAGGCTGTTGCGTTGGGCGTCGCCGTATCGAAATCGGCAGAGGATCTCTTCAACGAGAATTCAAAAGCGGTCACCAGACGTCGCAACGGTAATCACCAGCTGATCTCAGCGGGGGCTGCTGGGTGTTGATTTATATCGACAGAGAATACTTGTCCCGACCGCAAATAGACCACGCGATCGGCAACTTGTGCGAGCGCACTATTGTGTGTAATGACCACAATGGTTTTGTTGAGTTTTTGTTTCAGATCGATCAACAGCTGCAAGACACGTTGTCCGGTACGCGAGTCAAGCGCGCCGGTAGGTTCATCACACAGCAAAAGCTGTGGATTCTTGGCGATTGCCCGGGCAATCGCTACGCGCTGTTGTTCACCTCCGGACAGTTGCGCAGGAAAGTGATGCACGCGGTCAGCCAGTCCCACCAGTTCCAGTACTTCATCGACATCCAGAGGCTGGCTGCTGATTTCGGTCGAGATGAGGATATTTTCGCGCGCGGTAAGGTTGGGAACGAGGTTGTAGAACTGAAAAATAAAACCCACTTCTTCGCGGCGATAGGCGGTCAATTCGGCTGCAGTTGATTCGCTCAGTTCTCGACCGTCGTACCAGATGGTGCCAGCCGTTGGCTGATCAAGGCCGCCGATCAGATTCAGAATCGTTGATTTTCCTGAACCGCTGGGACCGACAACAGCCAGTAGTTCGCCCCGTTGAATTTCCAACGAGACATCGCGCAGCGCCTCGACTGGGACATCACCCATCGGAAAAGTACGGTAGATGTTTTTTAGCGCCAGCAGGATCGGGATCGTGTTATCGGCACCGACGGAGGTCACATCGTTGCTCGTGTGCAGAGTTACGGATGAGGTTGCCGACCCGCTGACGCGGGTTCTACTTCAGGACCGGGTCGCGGCGGAGGGGTAAATCGACAGGGCGCCCACGCTGGGCGGAGGCATAAATCGCCAGGATAATCTCCACCGATCGGCGGCCCTCGTAACCATCGATCAGAGGCGTTCTTCCTTTCTTGATCGCCTGCAACACATCCTTGAATTGTTTCGTATGTCCGTGGTGCCCGATCGCGGCTGGATCGGTGGCGCCACCACCGCTAGCCGTTTGACCCGTCATCCGCTCGCGCAGCGCCTGATCACCACGTGCGGCGCGGGCAAACTCCCACGTCTTGATATCTTCTTCCTCGAGTGCCGCGGATCCCTCGGACCCATGGATCTCAATCTTCTTGAGTGCACCTGGATAGGCGGCAGTGGTGGCTTCGATCACACCCAGCGCCCCGTTGGCAAATCGGAGTG